>NZ_DASZTJ010000109.1:0-26279 GCF_035548235.1 Rhodopila sp. | reverse complement strand
AATTCGGTGAAGCCCAGCGTGCCGCGGGAATAGATCAGCGAATGCTCGCAGACCAGGTGCTCAATCTCGGTTTTCGTTGCCGCGTCCAGGGCGTCATACGCAGCGCGCATGTCGGCGAACTCGGTATTGCCTCCCTTGTCCACCACTGTCCTTCCCGAAAGCAACGAATACTTCGCCGGCACCGCTCGGAATGAACTGTCCGAATGCCAAAGTTGATTGCCCAGATTGAATAAACGGCGACGATCGTCGCGCGCCAGGGGCTTGTGGTCGGCGCCGAGGTTGGAAACGTCCGCCATGTCGGCGTCCAGTCGGCGGTCCTTATCCTTTGTGACGTTACCACCGGCAGTCGCTTCCAGGCTGCCGAAGTAGCGACTGAAACGCTTCTGCTGGTCGTCGGTGAACTCCTGGCCGTGATAGACCAGGACAGCGTAACGATCCATGCCGGCTTCCAGCGCGGCCACCTGCTCCGACGTCAGCGGTTCGGTGATGTCGACGCCCGAAACTTCACCGACGAAACCGGGCGTCAGCTCCCTGATCGCGAGACTCATCCGTCTTTCCTTCTATTCCGCCGCTACGGGCACCTGTTCCGCGGTCAGCCCCGTGCCCTTGATGGAGGTGCGGCGCATGTCGCGCACCTCCTCCAGGTCCCGGAACCGTGTCGCACGATGCATCGTGGTGCGATTGTCCCACATGACGAGGTCGTTGACACGCCAGACATGCGCATGGGTGAACCGGGGCTGTGTCGCGTGTTCCATCAGGTCGCGGATGAAGGCCCGTGCTTCCGGGACCGGCCAGCCGACGATGCCGCCGATATGCGAGGCCAGATACAGGGACTTGCGACCGGTCACCGGATGGGTGCGCACAAGGCTGTGGCGGACGGGACGGATCTTGTCCGCGTTGCCGTCGCCGAACTCCGCGAAGCCCAGCAAGGCGCGGGAGAAGGCGATCGAGTGTTCGGTCACCAGCCCCTCGACCTCCGCCTTGGCGGCGTCGTCCAGGGCGTCATAGGCGGCGCGCATGTCGGCGAATTCGGTATTGCCGCCCTTGGACGGCACGATCCGCGCCGACAGCAGCGAATAGCCCGCCCCTGTCGCGCGGAAGGAGGCGTCGGTGTGCCAGAGCCGGTTGCCCAGCGCGTACATCCGCCGGTTGTCGTCGCGCGCGCGGATGCCGCCGGCGGCGTTGATGTTGGAAACGTCGCCAAGCTCGATCAGCTTCAGGCGCCGTTCCTCGGGGCGCTGCATCTGGCCGATCAGCGTCTGCTCCAGCTCACCGAAGTTGCGGCTGAAATCGCATTGCTGCTCGTCCGTCAACGGCTGGTCGCGCCAGACCAGGACGGCGTACTCGTCCATGCCGCGCTCGATCGCGGCGACCTGGTCCGGCGTCAGCGGCTTGCTGATATCGATCCCGCTGGCCTCGGCGACGAAGCCCGGATGCAGCGGCGTCAGGTGCAGTGTCATGGGCTGGCTCCCATCATGCGGCTTGCAGTTGCGGTGCGGTCTGGCCCTCGCCGCGGATAGTGGTGCGGCGCATGTCGCGCACGTCGTTCAGATCGTCATAGCGCCTGGCGCGATGCATCGTGGTGCGGTTGTCCCAGATCACCAGGTCCCAGGGCTTCCACTCATGCGCGTACACGAACCGGGGCTGCGTGGCGTGTTCGGTCAGGTCACGGATGAAAGCGCGCGCCTCCGGCACCGGCCAGCCGACGATGGAGCCGATATGCGCCGACAGGAAAAGCGACTTGCGGCCGGTGACCGGATGGGTGCGCACCAGCCGCTGGCGGACGGGGCGCAGCTTGTCCTGGTTCTCCGCGCCGTAATGTTCGGCCGGAAAGCCGATCATCTCGCGCGAATAGGCATTGGAGTGTTCCGTGACCAGGTCCTCGATCTCCGCCTTGGTCGCGTCGTCCAGGGCGTCATAGGCAGCGCGCATATCGGCGAATTCGGTGTTGCCGCCACGCCCCGGAACCACCCGCGCCGACAGCAGCGAGTATTTCGCCGGCACCGCTCGGAAGGATGCGTCGGAGTGCCAGAGCCGGTTGCCCAGCGCGATCAGCCGCTTGCGGTCGTCGGCCCCGCGCAGCCGGTTGTGCTGGTCCAGGTTGGAGATGTCCGCGACCTCGATCTTGGTCCGCCGCTCCTCGGGCCTGCTCATTTCCCCGCCGGAGGAGATTTCGAGTTCGCCCAGACGGCGACTGAACGCCATCTGGCTGTCGTCGTCGAAGTGCTGGCCGTGGAAGACGAGGACGGCGAACCGGTCCATGCCGGCCTCGATCGCAGCGACCTGGGCCTGGGTCAGGGGTTTGGTCAGGTCGATGCCGGTGACGTCACCGACAAAACCGGGGCCGACTTCGGTGATCTGCATGACCGCGTTTCCTGGTTTTGGTGCTTACCGGCCAGTATAGCGGCGTTTTCGACCGAGGGAAATGCGGTGAGGCGGCGCCGCTCCTCCGGCGACACGCCACGCAAGTCGCGGAGAGGCTTTGGAGACGATGGAGCGGAGGTTGTCTCATGTTGCCGCGAACGGGGCTTTCGCGGCGAAATACGGTTCACTGGCAGATGAGTTCAAGGAACTCTGATGCGGAACCGACTGGATGTCCACCGCAAGTTTTCTAGGCCATGGTTGCGGCAACCGCCTCAATCGAGAGGCAAGTGACAACTTTCTCATCGCAAACGACCATTCCTTGGCGATTCCGTTTCAAATGCCATTTCCTGACCGGTTGGAGCGAGCTGGGGAACCAGATAGATTTGGCCGGCATCCGACCACCGATGGGCATCGGCCATCATTGTCAGGAGTCGTGCAGCGATATGGCTTTGCCCACAATGCTTCTGCCCACACACTTGGTAGTGGGCATCCCTGTCGATGACGATCGTGATTTCCCTGAATATGACTGTTACTTGTTCCAGTCCAAAGGCACCGTTGAATTCGTGCTTATACAAGAGGAAATGGAACAGCTGAATGACGTCTTGTATGCTGCGCAAAATGCGATCCGGAAAGAAATTCTCTCACTTAAGAACGTACTGACCCTTAAAGAAAATCCCTATCCTAGGGATGATTTTGAATTTGAATCCATGAAAGCGGGCATCGAGGATTACGAGCTTCCACAATGGCAGAATTCGCTGGCATTTCTGATGCCCGCTTTGGGTATCGTATCGGTGCATATGTTTCTTGAGAAAAGCCTAAAGAGCTTATGCGCCGCCTTCGTGTCGCCGGTTCCCCAGCCAAGGCCAGGGCAGGCAAAAAGCGCCTGTTACATTGAGCATCTCGAAAGGGGCTTTTCCTTTCAGGCGCCTCCAGATGCAAAGGCATACATAGATCGTTCTCGACGGATCCGGAATGATTTGGCTCATGGGGATTGGGAAAAGGTGGAAACTGCCCTCGACTGGCTGAATCTGCCCGGATTGCTTCGTTCGGTGACGGAGATCGTCGCAGCCGCGGAAGCGGCGATAGATCAAGGGCGCTGGGCCGCGGATCCACGCAAGCACCCCAATGACGGAAATTCATCCAGCTTAACCTGATCGCGGCGGCCGGAGACCAGGTGGCCCGTCCGGGGCTCAGGCCGCCAGCATCTCCTGGATCGTCCCCAGTTCCGGCACCTGTCCCGCCGGTCCCATCGTCGCCAAGGTCGGCGCCGCGCGGAAATGACGGGCGGCGGCGCGTTTGATGTCCTCGGTCGTCACGGCGTTGATCCGTGCGATCGTCTCCGATGTCGGAATGATCCGGCCATAGGTCTGCAGTTGCCGCGCCAGTTGTTCGCACCGGCTGCCGGTGCTTTCCAGCGACATCAGCAGGCTCGCCTTCAGCTGCGCCCGAGCGCGGCCGAGTTCGGCTTCGGAGACGTCGGCCTGGACGTTGCGCAGTTCCTGCAGCATCACCGGCACAAGTTCCGCCGCCTCGCTTTCGCCGGTGCCGGCATAGATGCCGAACAACCCACCGTCGCGGAACGGCGAGGCGAAGGAGTAGATCGAATAGACCAGCCCGCGCTTCTCCCGGATCTCCTGGAACAGGCGCGACGACATCCCGCCGCCCAGCAGCGTCGACATCAGCAGGGTCGGATAATAGTCGTCGTCGCTGTAACCAACCGAGGGGAAGCCCAGCACGACGTGGACCTGGTCCAGGTCGCGGTCCTCCCGGAACGTGCCGCCACGATACGCCGCCGCATCGAACGCCGGGCGGGCCTTCGTCGGAAGGTCGGCGAAGTGTTGCCGGACCAGGTCGACGATCCGGTCGTGTTCCAGGTTGCCGGCGGCGGCGACGACGATGCTGTCACCGGCGTAGTTGCGGCCCATATACCCGGTCAGCGTGCCGCGCGGCATGGATTTGATCACGTCCGCCGAACCCAGCACCGGCCGACCCAGCGCATGGTCCGGATAGGCGGTGGCCTGGAAGTGGTCGAAGATGATGTCGTCGGGCGTGTCGTTGGCCTGCCCGATCTCCTGCAGGATGACGCTGCGCTCGCGCTCCAACTCCTCCGGCTCGAAGGTCGAGTGGGTCAGGATGTCGCCGATGATGTCGACGCCCAGCGCGGTGTCTTCTTTCAGGAACTTGACGTAATAGGCGGTCTGCTCGCGGGCGGTATAGGCATTGATGTGGCCGCCGACGGCCTCGACCTCTTCGGCGATGGCGGCGGCGCTGCGCT
Source organism: Rhodopila sp. (assembly GCF_035548235.1). Taxonomy (GTDB): domain Bacteria; phylum Pseudomonadota; class Alphaproteobacteria; order Acetobacterales; family Acetobacteraceae; genus Rhodopila. The sequence goes on along the minus strand of NZ_DASZTJ010000109.1, from coordinate 21,640 downwards.
TCTCCGTGCCCTTGAAGGCCATGTGCTCCAGGAAATGGGACACCCCGTTTTCCGCCGGCGTCTCGTTCCGACTGCCGGTGGCGACGTAAGCGCCGATCGACACCGTCTCCACCCGCTCCATCCGTTCGGTCACCACGGTCAGGCCGCTGGGAAGCTGGGTCAGGCGGATCGCATCGTTCATCTTGGGGGCTTCTCTTTCATTCATTCATCCATGCATATGGGGTTGCCGGAGACGGCGCAACGAAGAAAGGGAGCGCGCATGATCGAGGTCTGGACGTGGCCGACGCCCAACGGCCACAAAGTGCATATCGCCCTGGAGGAGCTTGGCCTCCCGTACACCATCGTGCCGGTGAATATCGGCAAGGGGGAGCAGTTCAGGCCGGAATTCCTCGCGATCACGCCGAACCACCGGATCCCCGCGATCATCGACCGGGATGGGCCCGGCGGTCAGCCGATCACGTTGTTCGAGTCCGCGGCGATCCTGATCTATCTCTCGGAAAAGACAGGGGGAAGGCTGATCCCCGCAGATCCCGCAGGCCGCTACGCCTGCCTGCAATGGATGATGTTCCAGATGGGCGGCATCGGCCCGATGTTCGGCCAGTACAACCACTTCGCCAATTACGCGGTGGAGAAGCTGCCCTACGCCATCGACCGCTACACCAATGAAGTTACCCGCCTGCACCGCGTGCTGGAGAAGCGGCTGTCGCAGGCCGAATACCTCGCCGGCGCCGAATACTCGATGGCGGACATCATCACCTTTCCCTGGATCCGCAACCCCGACCGCCGGAAGATCGAGCTGTCGGACTATCCGCACGTGAAGCGCTGGCACGACACGATCGCCGCCCGTCCGGCCGTGCAGCGCGGCGTCGCGGTATTGGCGGACAACCAGCGCAAGGGGCAGATGACCGCCGAGGAGCGCGAGAACATGTTCGGCAAGGCCCAGTTCGTCGCGCGGTAGGGCAGGGATGGAACGGGGCCTTCCGTCATGGCGGGCGCAGGCCCACCGTGACGGAGGAGCCACCGCGGAACCCGTCCGGCGACCTCAGCCGTTCACCTTGGCCATGAACGCCGCGATCTCGTCGATCACCGGCAGCGCGTCCTTCGCTGGCACGGACTCGACATTGAAGACCACCCGTTCGACGCCCAGGTCCATGTAGCGCTTCATCAGGTCGACCTCCCGCTTGGGGAACCAGACGGTGATTGCGATCTCGTCGGGGTTCCGTCCGGCTTCCTGGCACATCTTGCGGAATTGCGGGATCAGGTCGCCGATCTCGCTGTAGCCGCCGCGGGACGCCTGCGGAATCCAACCCTCGCCGTAACGGATCGCGCGGCGGGCGGAGTAGGGGAAGGCGCCGCCGACGATGACCGGCGGATGCGGCTTCTGCACCGGCTTGGGCCACGTCATCATCGGTCCGAAATCGACGAACTCGCCGTGATATTCCGGCTTCGATTCGGTCCAGATCTTCTTCATGGCCTCGACGCGTTCCCGGGCGACCTTGTGCCGGTCGGCGAATTTCACGCCGTGGTCCTCCAACTCGTCCTGGTTCCAGCCATTGCCGATGCCGAACAGGAACCGCCCGCCGGAGACCTGGTCGATGCTTGCGACCAGCTTGGCCGTCTGGATCGGATCGCGCTGCGCCACCAGGCAGACGCCGGTGCCGACCTTCAGCGTCTTGGTGGCCGCCGCCGCCGCGGTCAGCGTCACGAACGGGTCCATCGCGTCGTAGTATTTCTTCGGCAGGTCCCCGCCGCCCGGGAACGGCGACTTCCGGCTCAGTGGGATATGCGAGTGTTCGGGCGCCCAGACGGACTCAAAGCCGCGGGATTCGAGCGCCTGGCCCAGTTCCGCCGGTGAAATGGAATAGTCGGTGAAGAACATGGAGACGCCGGATTTCAGCATGTGGGTTCCTCCTTGAACAACGGTTGGGCGCATCATGCACGCTTTGGCCGCCGAACGGGAGGGCACCCTCCACAGGCAACCGCTCGAGATGAACTCACGGGAAGTTTACCTCCGATCATTACGATTCCCGCAGCGCGGCACGAAGTGCTGACGTATGGTCCCGCCCCGACTTGCACCTTCCACGATAGCGTTGGGCTGAACGAGAGCGTTGGGCGATAGCCATGTCCCGTGCATGGCTGGGCCCTTGCAGTCGTTTGTGCGTGCGGGTCCGGCCTGACAATGCGACATCGTGTTCGCAATATAAGTAATAACCAAGAATACACGGGAATATTCTTTAAAGGATCAGCCAAATGAGCGAAACGAAACCCGGAGTTACTCTGAATCCCGAGCTTTTGCTGCATCCGGAGGCGGCGAGGATTTCCTTGCCCGCGACCTTCCAGATCGATGAGATCCGGCCGGTCCGAGGGCATACCCGTCCCCATTTGACGGCACCGACACTGGGCGTGCTGTCGCATTTCACCGGCACCTTTGCGGGCACCGGCTTCAACATGATCTTTCGTCCCAACAGCGCGGCGCCGACGACGACGACCTTTCCGAACCCCGTTTCGCCGACGCCTCCGACGCCACCCAGCGAAAACGTTCTGGAACTGAACCTGACCAAGGAGACGCTGGCCTTTTCGCCTGCCCTCGGCAGCGTGCCCAATCGCGGCCTGGAGGCGCAGAACGACATATTCCTCAATGGCGTGCCCTATGTGCAGACCATCAGCGACGTCACCAATCCGGACACCGGCAAAGGGGACGGCAACCCGATCGGCATCCATTTCGAACCGGGGCTGTGGATGCATATCCCCGCCACCACGACCACGCCGGACCTCGCGACGTCACTGGTCCGCATGGCGTCCATCCCGCACGGGACCACCATCAACGCGCAATGCCTGGAGCCTGCCGGGTCGTTCAACGGCCCGCCCACCATTCCGCCGGTGAGCATCACCCCGTTCGTGATCAACAGCAATCCGCCGAATCTCATTACTTTCGCGAGCCAGACGGCCACGAACAACGCCACGCCGCGCATTCCGCAGGATCTGACCAAGTTCATCGCCGCGGGGACGATCAACCAGGCGATCCTGAACGATCCCAACACCGTGCTGCGGAACGCGATCGCCGGTCAGACCATCACGAAAACGATCGTCTTTACCGTGTCGACGGCGCCGGCGGCGCCCGAGTTCGGCGGCGGGACGGACAACATCGCCTTCCTGCTGGGCAATGCGAGCGGCGGCGCAGCCAACGCCAATGCCGTCAAGATGGCGGCCACGTTCTGGATCGAGACCGTGGAGCACAAGATCGTCATCCCGCCCTTCAAGCCGGGCCAGCCGCCGCTGAAGATCCCCGCGCCGGCCGCTCATCCCGAGCAGTTCAGGCCGGTGTTCGAGGTGACGCCGCCGCACGAGATCGCCAAGGCGATCACCATCACGGTGCATTCGACGCAGATTCAGTATTCGCAAGTCGTATTGCTGAACTTCGCCGGTTTGACTTGGCCGCATGTCTCGGTCGCGACCTTGGTGCCGTCCGATACCCAGACGGTCCCGCCCTCCGCCTGGCCTTGATGACGACCGGGGCCGGCCTGTCGGGACCGGCCCCACATCATCACTAGTCCGGCGAGGTATCCAACTCCACGTCCCAGTAGAGATAGTCGCGCCAGCTATGGTGCAGGTAATTGGGGGGAAAGGTCCGCCCGTTTTCCTGCAATTCCCAGTTGGTCGGCTTGCGCGCCGGGACCTTGGGGTACATCCCGCATTCCTTCGGCAGCCGGTCGCCCTTGCGCAGGTTGCAGACGCTGCAGGCCGCGACCACGTTCTCCCACCCGGTCCTGCCGCCTTTGCTGCGCGGGATGACGTGATCGAAGGTCAGGTCGGAGGAGGGGGTCTGACGGCTGCAATACTGACAATGGAAGCGGTCACGCAGGAAGACGTTGAACCGGGTGAAGGCCGGGGTGCGCATCGCCGGGACATAGTCCTTCAGCGCGATCACGCTGGGCAGGCGCATCTGCACCCGCGGCGACCGGACAATGGCATCGTATTCGCTCAGGACGCTGACGCGATCCATGAACACCGCCTTCACCGTGTCCTGCCACGACCATAGTGAAAGAGGGAAATACGACAGCGGCCGGAAGTCTGCGTTCAGCACCAGAGCCGGGTAATTCATACTGCTGTCGAGCAATCAGCAATCTCCCCTGGTCGTAGTATCGCCAAGATCGGCGAGAGCCAAGCAAACGGCAACTGTTTCAATTCAGCGTTCTTGATCGGACTCCTTCCTGGGTTCGGACAACAGATACACCAACTTATCCACCGTTGATATGTCGCGGCCATGACAGCGTGCCGCGACCGCTGATTTTCCTCCGATTCTGGACGGATGCGCCCTGGCGGCCCCGCGCCCAAGGTCCGGGCTTGGCGGCGTGATGTCCAGTCAAGCCTTTGATATCACGAAGGTGAATGGATTCGGGCCGTGACGCCGGCCTGGCCTCCGCGCACCGAGTCGTGCCGACCGCCCGCCGCCGATTTCTCGTCGTTGCCGGGCTGGGCCTCACTCCACCAGGCGCCGGGCGATTCCGATGATCCGGTGAGCCTCCGACCAGAGCTCATAAGGTTCCAGCGCATCCATCGGCGCCCATTCGGCGTGCAGGACATCGGACCCGGCGACCGGTTCGCCCGAGACCCAGCGGGCGGCGAAGTCCAGGATCGTGTAATGGAATCGGATGCGCCCATCCGCGTCCCGACGGATCGTGTCGACATGGGCGCAGAAATGCAGCGGCCCGACCTCCAGCCCGCATTCTTCCATCAACTCGCGCCGCGCCGCCTGCTCACAGGTTTCCCCCAATTCCTGGGCGCCGCCGGGCAGGGTCCAGGTCCCGACGCCGGGTGGCTTGCCGCGCTGGCACAGCAATACCTGGTCGCCCTTGATGACGACGATGCCGATGCCGATGAAAGGACGGGTCGGGTATTCGCGATCGGTCACTTCGCCACCGGCGCTGCGGCCGGCGCGCCGGCCTTCGGAGCCGATGCCGCGGGAGCCGAGTGGGAAGCTGCTGGGGGCGTGGCCATTGGGGGCGTGGCCATTGGGGGCGTGGTTGGCGAGGCGCCAGGGACTGGCGTCGCGGCAGCGGACGTCGCCGGCTTCTTCGCCTCCTTCGCCTTCAGGTCGTCCAATGTCGGCACCAGCGCCGCCTCCTTCCAGGATCCGACCTGATACGACCAGCCGCTCACCCGCCGGTTGATCGCATCGACTTCCTTCTTCTCGGCAGCCGGACCGGTAGCCGAGAACCGGGCCCAGACGTCCTCGTCCTTGCCGCCGTTTTTCGGAGCGTGGAACACGTGCACGGTGATCGCAAGCCCGTGATTCGTCGTAAACACCGCGTGCCCGGCCTCCGGCAGGTGCAGATCGGCATCCTGCTTCACCGACAGCAGCGTCAGCATCTCCAGCGCGCGATGCACGTCGTCGACCTTGTAGTCTTCCAGCTTCGGGTGGTCGGCGGGTTGCAGCAGCGCGAACCGACCCTCCAGCTTGCCGAACACCAGCGCGTTGTCGTTGACGTTCACCGACGCGATCCGGGCGTGCCCGATATCGAGGATATCGCGGTCGATCCACTGCGCCGAATCGGCGTCCGCCTCGATGCTGCCCCGCGCGAGCCAGCTCTGGTTGTCGCCGGGACGACGGACATAGACTTCTTCGGCGCCGTCGCCTTCGCTGCGCACGCGGCGGTGCCCGATGATCAGCGACGCGACCGGCTTGCCCGCGGCATCGGCCAGCGTCAGCAGGTTGGAGGTCGCCTTCGCCCCGTTCGGGTCCTCGACGCCCAGGCGCGGGAACTCGGACGGTTCGCTGGTGCGCGCCTCACTCAACCGGAGTTCGGTCAGGCCGGTCAGCAGGCCGCGCAACTTCGTCTCCTGCACCGGATAGTCGTGCATCGAGGCGATGCCCCATTCCCCGTCGGGCCGCTTCTCGATGGTCAGCGTCTTGCCCTGGTGCGCGATTTCCAGCTTGGCGACGGTGGCCAGCTTGTTCGCCAGGCCGGGGAACATCAGGCTGCCCGGGGGGATCGTGCTTTGCTCGACCGGTTCGGTGCGGGTGCCGAAATACCAGCCGCCGCCCAGCGCCAGCACGCCGCACACCGCCAGGATCACGACCGTGGTCGGTTTCATCTCCCTCTCTCCTCAGGCCCGAGCGCGAGCGCGGCGGCGGCTTTGGACGATACCCATGACGATGGCGATCACCGCCAGCAGCGTGGGGACCAGCACGATGGTGAAGATGCGCAGCTCCATCTCCAGCCGGTCGATGTTGTGGTTCAGTGCGTACTGCACCGCCCGCAGCTTCTGGCGCGTTGCCAGGATGTCCTTGCGGGCGGCATCGATGGCGAGACGCTGGGCCGGGGTGATCACGGCCTCGGTCTTGCCGTTGTCGCCGCTTCCGGTGCGCAGCGCGCGCAACTGTTTTTCAACGTCATCCAGATGGGTCTGGAGGGCCTTCTCCGTCTGGCGGAACTGCGCCTCCGCCTTGCCCTGCATGTGTTGGACCAGGGTGAAGGGACGATTGGTGTCGCCCCGGCTGCGCAGGCCGATCAGCGCATCGCTGCCGGCGAGGGTGCCGACAAGGTTGGCGACGAAGGGGCCGTCGTCGGCGAACGGCGTGGCGGTCTGCTGTCCGAAGAAATCGGCGGAATGCACCCAGAACCGATCGGCCAGGATGTCGCTGTCGGCGACCACCACCAGGTTCGCGGGACCGCTGGTCTCCGCCTTATAGGCCGGGAAATTGGCCGGCCGCGTCTCCTTGCCGGTCAGCGGCGGCGGTCCGGTGAAGGCGGATTTCAGCACCCCGCGCACCCGGGCGGCGATCACCCTCGGCCCGCCCGCCTCCTTGAAGTCGGCCAGTACCTTGGCGGGGTCCGGCATCATCACCTGCCCCACCGGGATGATGCCGCTCTGGTCGCTGCTGGTCAGCAGAGGGGTGAACTGGATCGAGGATTTCGGGTCCTTGGCGATGAAGCCCGAGGACGCCACGGTGATCGACTGCAGGTCGGCCGTGGCGGGGTCGTCGTGATTGATCCCGTCGGTGATCGAGAACCAAGCCGGGTAGTTCACCGCTTGCACCTGATCGTTGCTGCCGGCCCGCACGCGCCAGGCGCCGTTCAGGTCGCCCACCACCTTGGTCGGGTCGAATTCGATCCCCCAGGCCTTGAACAGCGTCTTCAGGTCGCTGTGCGTGTCGGTGGGCGGTTCGCCCGTCTGCGACGGAACCGCGGCCAGCGCCTCCGACCACGGGTCCACCATCACCATCAGCTTGCCGCCGCGCATGACGAACTGGTCGATCGCGTATTCCGTCGCCGGCGAGAGGCTGCGCGCCTCGGCCACCAGCAGCACCTGGATGTCGGGGTCGATCACCTGCGCATCGGTCGGCACCGTCTTCACCGTGTTCGTCTGCCGCAGCAGCGACGCCACGGCATAAGGCTGGCTGGGCCGGCCCGTCATCATCGCCTGCGGGTCGCCGTCGATCGGCAGCGAGGTCATCACGCCCACCACCGGCCGTTTCGGGTTCGACAGCTCATAGATCAGCTTGGTGATGTCGTATTCCAGGAACCGTTCGCGATCGGCCTGGAAGAACGGGATGGTGCGCTCGTCGTCCTCGAGGTTCGTGCCCGCGAGCCCGAAATAGATCTGCGTCCCGCTCTGATCCAGCGGCACCCCCTGCAGTCCGTACGCCACCGCTCGGTCCTCGGTGTCGCTGAACGGTTCGGGGTTGTAGAATTCCAGCTTCACCTTGCCGTTGGACAGCGACGCATAGTCGCGCAGCATCTCCCGCACATGGTCGGCATAGCTGCCATAGGCGGGCACCGTGGTGCCGAGCTGGCGGGAGTAGAACAGCCGCAGCGTCACCGGCTCCTTCAAGCCGGCGAGGATCTGCCGGGTGCCGGGGGAGAGGGTGTAGATATGGCCCTGGGTCGCGTCGATCTGCATGTTCGCCAGCCGTGCGTCGGCGAACATGTTGATGCCGACGACGATGGCGAGCACGGCGATGACGCCGACGAACGAAAAGAGAGTGCGGCGCATCGCGATCAGTCCGCCTTCCGCTGGTCCACCAGGACGGTGTTGAGGAACAGGAAGAACCCGATGAAGCTGGCGAAGTAGATCACGTCGCGCAGGGAGATGATCCCGCGCGTGAAGTCGGTGAACCGGTCCACGATCGCCAGCCGCCGGGTGAAGGCGGCCAGGGCGGGCGTGTTCTTCGACAGGAAGTCGTTGACGATGGCGTTGGAGGCGACGGCGAAGACGAAGCACACCGCCACCGCCAAGACGAAGGCGATGACCTGGTTTCGCGTTACCGCCGACATCGCCGCGCCGACCGACAGGAACGCCCCCGCGATCAGCAGCGAGCCCAGGTAACCCGTGGCGATCACGCCATTATCCGGCGAGCCCAGGATGTTGACGGCGATGATGAAGGGGAAGGTCAGCGCCAGGGCGATCGCGCAGAACGCCCAGGCCGCCAGGAACTTGCCCACCACCGCCTGCCCTTGGGTGATCGGCAGCGTCAGCAGCAGCTCGATCGTCCCCAGCCGCCGCTCCTCCGCCCAAAGGCGCATGGTGATGGCGGGGATCAGCAGGAGGAACACCCAGGGGATGAAGGTGAAGAACGGGTTGAGGTCGGCCTGCCCGCGATCGAAAAACTGACCCAGGTTGAAGGTCAGCGCACCTTGCAGCACCAGGAAGATGACGATGAAGACGGTGGCGACGGGCGTGGCGAAATAGCCGCGCAGCTCGCGCCCGGCGATGATCAGCGTGTTGCGCATCAGGCGGCTTCCATCATGCGGCGTCCCGGGTCAGGCCGCGGAACACCTCTTCCAGCTTCCCGGATTCGTGCCGCCCCTGAAGCTCCCGCGGGGTGGCGTCGGCGACGACCTTGCCGCGGGCGATGATGATCGCGCGGGTGCAGACGGCGTCGACTTCCTCCAGGATATGGGTGGAGATGACGATCGCCTTGTCCGGCGCCATGCGCTCGATCAGGCCGCGCACCTCGTGTTTCTGGTTCGGGTCCAGGCCGTCGGTGGGTTCGTCCAGCACCAGCACCGGCGGATCGTGCAGCAGCGCCTGGGCCAGGCCGACGCGGCGCTTGAAGCCTTTCGACAGCGTTTCGACCGGCTGCAGCCGCACCCCACGCAGCGTGGTCAGGTTCAGCGCGTGATCGACCCGGTCGGTCAACTCGCTGCCTGAGAAGCCGCGTATCTTGGCACAGAAGCGCAGGAACGCTTCGACCGCCATTTCCGGATACGTCGGTGCGCCCTCCGGCAGGAAGCCCAGCACCTTGCGTGCGGCGACGCCGTCGGCCTGGACGTCGTGCCCGTCTATCCGCGCGGTGCCGGCGGTGGGGATCATGAAGCCGGCCAGCATCCGCATGGTGGTGGACTTGCCGGCCCCGTTGGGGCCCAGGAAACCCAGCACCTCCCCGCGTTTCACATCGAAAGAGACGTCGTCGACGGCCGTGAACGAGCCGAAGCGCTTGGTCAGGCCTTCGATCCGGATCAGCGGCGCCGGCGCGTCCGCTTGCTGGCTGCTTGCCACCTCTATCCCCCTTCGGCCCGTCCTGCGCGTCCGCTTCGGCGGCGGGATGACAAGGATCGGCGACAAATGCAACCGTGCGGGGGGAGACCTGAACGGATATTAACTTACAAAATAGAAGGGGTTGCGGAACGGTCACGATCCGCGGGCACGGCGTCGGTCTAGCGCGCGAACAACTGCCCGAATCCCGGCACCCTGGCGCCGACCTTCATGGTGGCCAGCGCGTGCCAGGCCATCACCTGGTTGCTGGTGATCACCGGCATCCGCAGTTCCGACTCCAGGTCGGCGATCAGGCCGGCCGAGCGGATCGCGGTGCAGCTGATGAAGCAAAGGTCGGCATCCACCCCTTTCGCTGCCGCGCGGACCTGGTCGGCGATCGTCGCAGGGGGGATGCGGGCCATCTCGGTATTGGTGTCCACGCCCAGATAGCTGCCGCCGACGACCGCCACGCCCTGGGCCTGCAGGTAGCCGATCTCCCGCTCATGCACCGGCTGGACATAGGGGGTCACCAGCAGCACCCGCCGCGTCTCCAGTAGTTTCAGCGCTGCCAGGATGCCATCTGCGGTGGCCAGCGCCGGCTTGCCCGAGGCCGCCGTGATGCGGCCGCGGATCTCCCCCGCCAAATGCGGCGCATAAGTCGAGACGGCGGTGCAGTGGAACGCGATCGCGTCCGGTTCCGCGTGCCCGACCAGTTCGGCCGCCTTGTCCAGGTCGGTCAGCATCGCCAGCAATTCCGGCTCCGAACTGCCACGCAGCGCGAGACGGGTGGTCAGCATCGCGACCTCGGCCGGCAACATGGCGCGCAACTCGATCTCGGCCACGCTGTTGCCGGAGGGGACGAGGACCCCCAGCCGCGCGGTGTCGCCATACGCGATCGGGGTCACCGGAAGGCCTCGCCGAGGGCGCCGAGCGCATTGAGGGCAGGGGGGAAGCCGGTGAGAGGGGCGGTCTGGATGATGGCCTCGATCACCTGCGGCCGGGTCAGGCCCATGTTCAGGGCGGACTGGCCGAACTTGGCCACCTGCGCCGGCAGGCGCAGCGCCGTGAACGCCGCGATCGACACCAGGGCTCGGCGTCGCCGGTCCAGGCCGGGCCGGAACCAGATTTCCCCGTAGCCGAAGCGGATCGCCGAGGGATACAGCGCACCGGTCACGGGATTGTCCGGCGCCGCATAGCCCTGCGTCGCCCGGTCCCCGTGCAGCGCCGCCATCAGCTCCGCACCGCGACGGTCGAGCTCTTCCAGCGGCGCGTCCTCCGGCGGGTCGGCGGGGAACTGGATGCCGTGTTCGGCGAACACCTCGCCGGCAAGGTCCAGGGTCTCCTCGGCCGCCGAGAAGCCGCTGTAGAGCGCGGCCTGGACCAGGATTTCCCGGATCGCCTCGGCGGACAGGCCCTGTTCCAGTCCGGCGGCGACATGCCGCCGCAACGCCTTCAGGCGCGGGATGGCGCCCAGCGCGGCGATCGCGCACACCAGCCGGTCGGGTAGGTCAAGCGCCGGCCGGGACCAGATGCCCCCATAAGCCGCCTCGGTCAGCAGATGGCCGAAACCCGCCGTCTGGGCGGCGGAACCAAACAGGGTGCGAAGCATGGTCTCGCCCTGATGGCGGAGATCCTGGCGGGTCATTCGTGCCTCCGGGTCCGTGGTGGCGGGTGTTCGCGGCGCCGGTCAGTTCAGCCGTTCGACGAACACCTTCACCTTGCCGCCGCAGGCCAGCCCGACTTCCCAGGCGCGCTCGTGGCTCACGCCGAAATCCAGAAGCTGCGGCGTGCCGGTTTCGATCGTCTTCATCGCGGCGTCGGCGACCGCGCCCTCGATGCAGCCGCCGGAGACGGAGCCGGCCATCTTGCCGGATTTCGTCACCGCCATCTGGCTACCGGCGGGGCGGGGAGAACTGCCCCAGGTCTCGGTCACCGTGGCCACCGCGACTTGTTCGCCGGCGGCGCGCCAGAGGGCTGCGGTGGAAAGAACGTCCTCGGTATCAGACATGATATGATCCCTTGCTTGGCGCGGGCCTGCTCGGCGCTGAGCGTGAGAGAAGATCGACCAGCCCGCGCAGGCTGTCCAGGTTGTGCACCGGCCGGAACTCGTCCACATGCGGCAGCATCGCCCGGATGCCCTGGGATTTTGGTTCGAACCCGCTCCAGCGCAACAGCGGGTTGAGCCATATCAGCCGTGAGCAGGAGCGATGCAGCCGGTCCATGTTCTCGGCCAGGCCCGCCGCGCCGTCGCGGTCCAGGCCGTCGGTGATCAGCAGCACGATCGCGCCCTGGCCCAGGACGCGCTTGGCCCAGAACCGATTGAAGTTGGCCAGTGCCTCGCCGATGCGGGTGCCGCCGGACCAGTCGGGCACGGCATGGGCGACCATCTGGAACGCGACCTCGGGGTCGCGAGCCTTCAACTGCCGCGTGACGTTGGACAGGCGGGTGCCGAACAGGAAGACGTGGACGCGGTCGCGGTCATTGGTCACGGCGTGAAGAAAATGCAGCAGGATCTGCGCATACCGTGCCATCGACCCCGAGATGTCGCACAGCACCACCAGCGGCGGAGGCCGGGTGACGCGGCGGTTGCGGGCGATGCCGGTGATCTCGCCGCCCTGGCGCAGGCTGGCGCGGATGGTGCGCTTCAGGTCGGTCACCGGCCCGGACGGGTCGGGCCGCAGCCGGCGGGTCCGCCGCATGTCCAGCGGCAGGACCAGCCGCTTGATCTCCTGCTTGGCGCGGTTGATCTCATCCGCGCTCATGGCCTCGAAATCCATCTGCTGGAGGCGTTCGAGGTCGGAGACCGTCATCGTCATGTCGACCTGGGGCGGCTCCTCCTTGGGCTGCGGCGGTTTATCGTTCTTGCGGGCGAAGGCCTCGGCGACGCGGCGTGAGGCAGGGGGCGGCTTCTCGTCCTTCTTCTGCTCCTTCTGTCCTTCCAGCAGCGCCATCGCCGCGGCTTGTTCGGCGGACGAGGGATCGCGCCAGAACAGGTCGAAGGCGTGGTCGAACACCTCCTGCTGGTCATGACGGTGGATCATGGCGGTCCGGAGCGCGGTCCGGGCCTGGATGCGGGACCCGAGGTCGATCTGCGTCAGCGCCTGCTGCGCCGCGATCGTCTCCGCCGGCCCCACGGGCAGCCCCGCCCGGCGCAGCAGGCGGGCGAAGTGCATGACGTTGGTCGCCAGCGTCGGGGTAGTCGTGGGGGCGGTCTGGCTCATGTCGCCGTTATAGCAGCCCGCGTTCCTCCGTCATTGTCAGCGCGCGTCGTTGTCGGCGCGCGAGTGATCATCAGTGCGCCCCGCCGGCGCTCATCTGGCCCGGCTTGCGCAGCAGCAGGGAAGCGATCAGCGCGCCGACCAGCGCCGCGCCCAGCAAATAGAACGTATCGCTGAATGCCATGATATTCGCCTGCTGCGCGATCCGCTTGCCGATCGCCACCAGCGCCTTGTGCGTCGCCAGCGCCGGATCGGACACGCCGTGCGCCAGGAAGTAGTCCGTCAGGCGATCGATCCTGGCGCGCGTGGCTTCCTGGAAGACGGAGACGGACTGGGTCAGGATGTTGGAGTGGAACTGCTCGCGCTTGGTCTGGAACGTCTCCAGCACCGCGATGCCGATCGCGCCGCCGAGGTTGCGCATCATGTTGAACAATGCCGAGGCGGAGCCGGCATTGACCGCCTCGATGCCTGCCGTCGCCACGGCTGACAGCGGTGCGAAGGCCAGCGCCTGGCCGACCGCGCGGACGATATTGGGCAGCAGCAGTTCAGGGCCGGCGGTGTCGCTGCTGAGATGGACGTTCATGAAGTTGCTGGTGGCGAACAACGCGAAGCCGACGCCGATCAGCAGCCGCGCATCGACATAGCGCATCAGCTTGGGCACCAGCGGGATCAGCACCAGTTGCGGCAGGCCGGTCCAGGCCAGCACCATGCCGATCTGTTCCGAATTGTAGCCCTGGATGCGCGACAGATAGAGCGGCAGGATGAACACCGACCCGTAGAGGGCGATGCCCATCAGGAAGTTGGCGATGGAACCAAATCCGAAGTTCCGCCGCAGCAACAGACGCAGGTTCAGGAGCGGCTTCGCGACGACCAGCTCTATGACGATGAACGCGGACAGCGACACGGCGGCGATGATGGACAGGCGCAGGATGTAGCTCGATCCGAACCAGTCGTCCTTGTTGCCGTCCTCCAGCACCGTTTGCAGGCAGGCCAGCCCGATCGCCATCGTGACGATGCCGGGCCAGTCGCCTTGCCGCAGCAGGTTCAGTTTCATCGGCGCGGGATCCAGCGTGGCCCAGAGCAGGGAGATCATCACCGCGCCGGGCACGATGTTGACGAAGAAGATGAATTGCCAGCCGTAGTTTTCCGTCAGGTAGCCGCCGATGGTCGGACCGATGGCGGGGGCGAAGGTCGCGGACAGCGCGAACAGCGCCAGGCCCATCGGTTGTTTCGCTTTCGGCAGCAAGGTGATGATGATCGTGAATGCCAGCGGGATCAGCACACCGCCGGAGAACCCCTGGATGGCGCGCAGCACGATCATCTGGCTCAGGTTCTGCGCATAGGCACAGGCGACCGAGAAGACGAGGAACAGCACGGCGTTCACAAGCAGATAGCGGCGCAGGGAGAACACCTGCGCCAGCCAGCCGGTCAGCGGAATGACGACGATCTCGGCCACCAGGTAGGCCGTGGAGATCCAGCCGCCGTCATCGACGCCTGCGCCGATCGCGCCTTGGATGTCGGCCAGCGAGGCGTTGACGATCTGGATGTTCAGCACCGCCATGAAGGCGCCCAGCGTGGCGGCGACGACTGCGACCCAGGTCTTGGCGGAGGCGGTGTCTGATGTGGAGACGGACATGATCCGGTGTCCCGCGTGGTATCCCGTTGGACCGTCAGTTGCCCTTGATACCGCGGCGCGTGTCGATCGACGGTTCGACCGACATGCCCGCGTGCAGCAGCTTGGTCACGGCCGGATCGTCGAAGCTGATCCGCACGGGGATGCGCTGGACGATCTTGGTGAAGTTGCCGGTGGCGTTGTCGGGCGGCAGCAAGGCGAACTCCAGCCCGCTGCCGGGAGAGATGCTGTCGACATGTCCTAGCAGCGTCTGGTCCGGCAGGCCGTCGACGCTGATGGTGACGGGCTGGCCGGGGCGGACATGCGCGAGTTGGGTTTCCTTATAATTGGCAACGATATAAGCTGCTTGCAGCGGCACGACGGCCATTAGCTGCGTGCCGGCGATGACGTATTGCCCGACCCGCAGGCTGCGCGCGCCCACCGTGCCGTCGACTGGCGCCGTGATCGTCGTATAGCCCAGGTTCAGTTCGGCCTGGTGCGCGACGGCCTGGGTGTGGGCCAGTCGGGCGGCGGCTTGGGTCTTGCCGGTCTGCAGCACCTCGATCTTGCGTTGGGCGGCGATCAGCGACGCCTGGTCACGCTGGAGCTGGGCGGTCAGTTGTTCCTGCCTGGCCCTGGTCTCCTGCGCCTTCTGGATCGTGCCGGCGCCGGTCTTCATCAGGTCGCGGTACCGTTCGGCGTCCGAGCGGGCGAAGTCCAGGGCGGCCTGGGTGGTGGCGATGGTGGCCTGTGCTTCGGTGATCTCGGCTTGTTGGAGACTGATCTGGGCGTCGTAGTTGTTCACCGCCGCCTGGGCTGCCGCGACGTCGGCGCGGGCCTGGTCGAGCGTGGTGCGGTAATCGCGGTCATCGATACGGGCCAGCAATTGCCCGGCCTTGACGGACTGGTTGTCGGCGACGGCCACCTCGCTGATATAGCCCGACACCTTGGGCGCGATCGTGGTGTAATCGGCCTGCACATAGGCATCGTCGGTCGAGACCATGAACCGGCCGACCTCCCAGTAGTCGTACCCATAATAAGCAGCCGCCGCGAGGGCGGCGATGCCGAGCGCGATCAACGATGCCCGCTTGGCCCAGGGGGTACGACGCGCCCGATCCTGCGTCGCGATCATAGGGTCGCTTGGCCGGAGCGAGTCCTCCCTGGGCATGGCAACCATCACGAAACTCCTTTACCGAACTGGCCCGCTGGCCGCCGCGGGGGAAGATGGTCTTGGGGCAACCTTGCGATAATGCCCGTTTTGGTTGAAGGATTATCCACCCGTGATTGATAATGGGCTGATATGGATCGTCTCACGAGCCTTTCCGTCTTTGGCCGCGTCGTGGAGGCCGGCGGGTTTTCAGCCGCCGCGCGACGGTTGGATATGTCGGCCACGATGGTCAGCAACCACGTCCAAGCGCTGGAGGAGCGGCTGGGCGCTCGGTTGCTGAACCGCACGACGCGCAAAGTCAGCCTGACGGAAGTGGGGCGCGCCTATTACGAGCGGCTGGTGCCGATCCTGGCGGAGCTGGACGAGGCGGACAGGCTGGCCAGCATGCAGCACGCTGTCCCGCAAGGGACATTGCGCGTACACTGCAACACCGTGCTGGGCCGGTTCCTGGCGCCGGTGGTCGGCGAGTTCCTGACCGCGTTCCCGGACGTGTCGGTGGACCTGACGGTGGGCGAGCGGCCGGTCGACCTGGTCGAAGAAGGCTTCGACATGATGATCCGGACCACGCCCTTGCCGGCGTCGGGCCTGGTGATGCGTCAACTCGCACCGTGGCGGCACGTGCTGTGCTGCTCGCCATCCTATCTGGAGCAGCACACGCCGCCGCGGACGGTGGCCGATCTGGCGGAGCACAACTGCCTGCAATACGCGTTCTATCCGTTTGGCCGGGAATGGCGGCTGGAGACGACGGACGGGGGGCTGGAGACGGTCCGCATCCGCGGCAACCTGCAGACCACGAGTGCGGATGCGCTGCGGTTGATGGCGATCGCCGGTCATGGTTTGCTGATGGCGCCGACATTCCTGATCGCCGACGACCTGGCGGCGGGGACGCTGGTGCAGCCGTTGCCCGGCACGCGGGGCGTGGAGTTGACGATTTCGGCGATCTATCCGCACCGGCACCAGCTTTCGGCGAAGGTACGGCGGTTCATCGACCTGCTCGCGGAGCGGTTCATGGCGCACCGGAAGTGGATGAACCCGCCAGTGGAGGTCATGGCTTCGGCGGGAGGCGCATAGAACCAGGTTCGGGCCACGGTGCCGTCCTTGGGACGGCCCCTCTCGACCAAGGGGGGGCAATCCCTTAACGTTCCGATAAACCGTGCGGCCACCCTTTGCCGTCCGGCCGAAAACGTCATGCAAACGGGAGCGATGATGTCAGGTCTCAGCTACGCCGCACCGACCTCGGTGGAGGATGCGGTCAAACTTCTTGCCGGTGCGTCCGGCTTGGCGAAGGTTTTATCGGGAGGCACCGATCTTCTTGTGCAGATGCGCTCCGGCCGGTTGAAACCCGACCTGATCGTCGACACCAAGAAGATCCCGGGCCTGATCGGGATCCGTGAGGAGAACGGCGGGTTCGTCGTCGGCGCGGCGACGCCGGGTGCGGTGGTCGAAGCGCATGTCGGGATGAACAAGGCGTGGCCCGGCGTGGTCGAGGCGCTCGACCTGATCGGCTCGACGCAGGTGCAGGGCCGCTGCTCGCTGGCGGGCAATTTGTGCAACGCCTCGCCGGCGGCCGACAGCGTGCCGGCGATGTACGCCGCCGGAGCGATTGCGGTGGTGGTCGGGCCGAACGGTCGCCGTGAGGTGCCGGTCGAGCAGATCCCCGCCGGCCCGGGCCGGACGACGCTGGCCAAGGACGAGTTCATCCTGGAATTCAAGTTCCCGCCCCGGCCTGCTCGGTCCTCGGATGCCTATCTGCGGTTCATTCCGCGCACGGAAATGGACATCGCGGTCGTCGGCTGCGGCGTCAACGTGACGCTGGATGAAAAGGGCGTCTGCACCGCCGCGCGCGTGGCGCTGGGCGCCGTGGCGCCGACGGTGATCCTGGTCCCCGACGCCGCGGCGGCGCTGGTCGGGCATACGCTGGACGACGCGACGCTGGCGAAGCTGGATGCGGCGGCGCAGGCGGCGGCCAAGCCGATCTCCGACAAGCGCGGCACCGTCGAATACCGGGTCAAGGTCGCCGGCGTCCTCGCCCGCCGTACCGCCGCCATCGCGTTCGACCGCGCGGCCGGCAAAACCTCTGCAAAGGTTCACTGAATCATGGCCAAGAATTACGTTTCCACGACAATCAACGGCGAACCCGTCGAGTTCCTGTGCGAGACCCAGCAGACCATGCTGGACGTGCTGCGCGACGTGATCGGCCTGACCGGCAGCAAGGAAGGCTGCGGCTCCGGCGACTGCGGCGCATGCTCCATCATGGTCGACGGACGGCTCGTCTGCTCCTGCCTGATGCTGGGCGTGGAGGCCGAGGGCACGAGCATCACCACCATCGAGGGCGTCGCCCAGGGTGAGAAGCTGCATCCGGTGCAGCAGAAGTTCCTGGAGCATGCGGCCTTGCAGTGCGGGTTCTGTACCCCCGGTCTGATCGTCGCGTCCAAGGCGCTGCTGGACGAGAATCCGAACCCGACCGAAACCGAGATTCGCTACTGGCTGGCCGGTAACCTGTGTCGTTGCACCGGTTACGACAAGATCGTCCGAGCGGTGATGGATGCCGCTGCTGTCATGCGAGGGGAGGCTGCTGCGTGAATTACATCGATTCCAGCTTGAAAGTCGTTGGCACCCGTCCGATCCGCCCTGACGGCGTCGACAAGGTGACCGGCAAGGCGGTGTTCGCCGCCGACACGCGCGCCGCGGGGATGCTGTGGGGGAAGGTCTTGCGCTCCCCGCACGCACATGCGCGGATCGTCAAGATCGACACGTCGAAGGCCGAGGCCCTGCCGGGCGTGAAAGCCATCGTCACCGCCGCCGACTTTCCCGACATCCCGTCCGAGGAGGCGTTCGTCGGCGAAGGGCCGATGAATTTCCGCGACCTGTCGCTGAACGTCATAGCGCGCGGCAAGGCGCTGTACGAAGGCCACGCCCTGGCCGCCGTCGCCGCCACAACCCAGGCGATCGCGGATCAGGCGCTGGCGTTGATCGACGTCACCTATGAGGTCCTGCCGCACGTCATCGACGCGGATGCGGCGATGGCCCCGGACGCGCCGATCCTGCACGACGACCTGTTCACCGCCGGCGTCGAGCCGAAGCCGACCAAGCCGTCCAACGTCGCCAAGGTCGTCACCTTCAAGAAGGGCGACGCCGAGGCCGGCTTCAAGGAAGCCGACGTCATCGTCGAGGGCCGCTATACGACCCAGCCGGTGCACCAGGCCTATATCGAGCCGCATGCCTGCATGGCGACCTGGAACCCGGACGGGCAGGTGCAGATCCATAGCTCCAGCCAGGGCCATTTCATGGTCCGCGCCTATACGGCGAAGCTGCTGGACATCAACATGGCGAACATCCGCGTCAACCCGGCCGAGATCGGCGGCGGGTTCGGCGGCAAGACGCTGATCTACCTGGAGCCGCTGGCCGTCGCGCTGTCGCGCAAGTCCGGCAAGACGGTGAAGATGCAGATGACCCGCGAGGACGTGTTCCGCGGGTCGGGCCCGACCTCGGGCGCGTCGATCGAGGTCAAGATCGGCGCCAAGAAGGACGGCACGATCGTCGCCGCGCGGGAGGTGCTGAAGTTCCAGGCCGGCGCGTTCCCCGGTTCGCCGATCGGGCCGGGCTGCATGTGCGGGTTCGCGATGTATGACCTGCCGAACGTCGACGTCGTGGGGTACGACGTGGTGTCGAACCGGCCGAAGGTCGCGGCCTATCGCGCGCCCGGCGCGCCGATCACCTCGTTCGCGGTGGAAAGCCTGATGGATGACCTGGCGACGAAGCTGGGCATCGATCCACTGGCGCTGCGGGTGAAGAACGCGGCGAAGAACGGGACCAAGACCCATTACGGCCCGACGCACCAGAACATCGGCTACACCGCCGTGCTGGACGCCGTGAAGGCGCATCCGCACTGGAAGTCGCCACTGCCGGAAGGGCAGGGGCGCGGGTTGGCGACCGGGTTCTGGTTCAACATCGGCGGCGAGTCCTCGGCGTCGGTGCACGTGAACGAGGACGGGTCGGTCACCGCGGCGACCGGCAGCCCGGACATCGGCGGCTCCCGCGCCTCCATCGGCATGATGGTGGCCGAGGTGCTGGGTGTTCCCGCGACGGCGGTGCGCACGATCGTGGCCGATACCGCCTCCATCGGGTTCACCCACCTGACCGGCGGTTCCCGCGTCACCTTCGCCACCGGCATGGCTGCGACCCAGGCGGCCGAGAAGGTGGTCGACGACCTGAAGCGCCGAGCGGCGCAGACCTGGGACATTCCGGTCGAGGCGGTGGAGTGGAAGGATGGGATGGCGTATCCCGCCGGCTCCAACGCCGGTGCGTTCGAGCCGCTGGACCTTGCGTCCCTGGCGCTGAAGGCCGCCCGGACCGGCGGTCCGATCATCGCCGAGGTCAGCGTCAACGCCCAGGGCGCGGGTGCGGGGTTCGGCGCGCATATCTGCGACGTGTCGGTCGACAAGGAGACCGGGCACGTCAAGATCGAGCGCTATACCGCCATCCAGGATGTCGGCAAGGCGATCCATCCGTCCTATGTCGAAGGGCAGATCCAGGGCGGCGCGGCCCAGGGCATCGGTTGGGCGCTGAATGAGGAATACATCTATAATTCACGCGGCCAGATGGAGAATGCCGGGTTCCTGGATTACCGGGTGCCCGTCGCCTCTGACGTGCCGATGATCGAGGCGGTGCTGGTGGAGGTCCCGAATCCCCGCCACCCGTTCGGCGCGCGCGGCGTGGGCGAGGTGCCGATCGTGCCGCCGATGGCGGCGATCGCCAACGCGATCAAGTCGGCCACGGGGGTGCGCATGCCGGACCTGCCGATGTCGCCGCCGAAAGTGCGCGCGGCGCTGGACGCGGCGGGGTGATGGTGTCGATGGGGCGCCGGTAAGGTGGTGAAGGTCGTCCTCTCCTCGGGTTCCGCTGCCCTGCCGTTGACCGGCGGGCAGACGGAGTTCGAGGTGGAGGCGACCAATTTCCGCCGGCTGGTGCTGGAGTTGGAGCGACGGTTCCCCGGGTTGGGCAAGCAGGTCGAGGAGGGGATGGCGGTCGCGGTGGACGGGGAGATCTACCAGGACGCGTATGATGTGGCGTTGCGTCCTGGGAGCGAGGTTTGTTTGATCCCGAAGATCGGGGGTGGGTGATATTGTCGAATATCAATCAGAAATAGCAGCCTCTTTCTCACGACACGCTTTGCGCAAAATTTATCCTTAGACTACAACCATTCTGTATCGACGGATCGTGATCCGAAGAAGCAGGAAGGGTTGCTCGATGTCGGGAAATGCACCAGCGGCGTTGGAGTCAGAGACGAGCGCCGAGGTACGGAGCCTTCAAGAGGATGGGCAGGCGAAAGGTCAATTTGTTGGATATATCGACGAGTCCAATCGCTTCTTTGTAACGGGCTGGGTGGCCGATCGCTCGGATTGGTCCCGGAGCCTACGCGTCGATGTTCTCGTCAACGGTGTTCCGGTCGGATATTGCGAGGCAAACCTTCCGAGGGAAGGGTTGAAATCGCTCGATCCCAACGCAACCGGACGATACGTGTACCGGTACTACTATGCCAATCCGCTGTCCATGTTCGAGGCGAACCACGTAACCGTTCGTGTCAGCAGCACAAAGGCATATTTAATCGAGACTAAGGGGGTTATACCCGCTGTTTCGCTTGACCGCTCTGATGTTGCCCAACGTCCTCTGGGTCCCGTGCTGCTTTCGACGTGCGGCCGTACTGGTTCGACCGCCGTCATGTCGGAGATGGCCCGTCATCCACACATCATTGTCGCAGGGAAGCGTCCATTCGAAATCGAGCTGGGCTGCTACTACGCTTATGCTCTGCGTACTTTGTGTGCAGCTACGGATACAGAACGATCTTTGCGTGCTGATCGCATTACCGCCACCGAGAATCGGTTTCATATTGGATTCAATCCTTACTTTGATCACGCACTGGCTCCGACAGTTTTTAAAAACCCTCTCAAGCTAAGCGAGTTTCTGTATGAGCGCGTGCCGAGTCATCTGGCAAAGGCGTTCCGGAATATTATACTGGACTTCTACCAGGAAGTGGCCGCGGATAAGGGGATCAGTTACCCGATCTACTTCGCTGAGAAGTCTCTCCCGGAACGAGATTCCCGACTAGGGATTCGCTACCTGTTCCCAAATGTAAGGGAGGTCGTGCTCGTTCGCGATTTC
>NZ_DASZTJ010000108.1:0-14982 GCF_035548235.1 Rhodopila sp. | reverse complement strand
CGATGCCCGGCGCATCGTCATCGCCGCGGGCACGCGGGCGGCGGCGCCGGCGCTGGCCGGGCTGGCGGCGGTGCCGTACTGGACCAACGAGACCCTGTTCGACCTGGCGCAGCGACCGGACCACCTGCTGGTCCTGGGCGGCGGCCCCATCGGGCTGGAGATGGCCGACGCGTTCTCCGGCCTGGGATGCCGGGTCACGCTGGTCGAAGCAGACCGCGTCGCCGCACGCGAGGACCCGGAACTCGCCGAGGGCCTGCGCATGGCGCTGTCGTCGCGCGGCGTGGCGATCCATGAACGGGCGCAGGTCAGCCAGGTCGTGCCGGGACCGGCGCTGGTCCTGGCGGACGGGACGCGCATCGCCGGGTCGCACCTGCTGGTCGCGACCGGGCGGCGTCCGAATACCGAGGACCTCGACCTTCCCGCCGGCGATGTCCGCTTCGGGCCCGGCGGGATCGCCGTGGATGCCGGGCTGCGCAGCGTCAGCAACCGCCGGGTCTTCGCCGTCGGCGACATCGCCGATCCGGCCGGGACCGGGCCGCGCGCCTTCACCCATGTCGCCGGCTACCACGCCGCCATCGCCATCCGCCGCATCCTGTTCCACCTGCCGGCGCGGCTGGACTACGCGGCGCTGCCGCGCGTCACCTACACCGATCCGGAACTCGCGCAGACCGGTCTGACGGAAGCCGAGGCCCAGGCGGCCGGCCTCCATCCCCGCGTCCTGCGCTGGCCGCTCGCCGATAACGACCGAGCGGTGGCGGAGCGGGAGGGGGCGGGGCTGGTGAAGCTGGTGGTGAGCGGCAAGCGCCTGGTCGGCGCCGGCATCCTGGCGCCGCACGCGGGCGAGATGATCAGCCTCTACAGCCTCGCCATCAGCCGCCGCGTGCCGGTTTCCGCCCTGGCCGGGCTGGTCGTGCCGTATCCGACGCGGTCCGAGGCCGGCAAGCGCGCGGCGGGCAGCTTCTACACACCCGCGCTGTTTTCCGACCGGACCCGCAAGCTTGTTAAGGCTCTGTCCTGGCTGCCGTGATACACAGCCGGTTCGGCTTCGACGCGTGAATGATACGGAATGGCGAACGAGGATGAAAAGCCGCATGGCGGGCGCGTGGCGCTGGCCCTGCAGGGCGGCGGTGCGCATGGTGCGTTCGCCTGGGGCGTGCTGGACCGGCTGATGGAGCGGGGCCAGCGGATCGACGCGATCTGCGGCGTGTCGTCGGGGGCGCTGACCGGCGTCATGCTCGCCCAGGGCCTCGCCCGCGGCGGACCCGCCGCCGCTCGGGCCGAGATGCGGCGGCTGTGGCAGCGGGTCGCCAATGCCCATGCGTTCAGCCCGCTGCAGGCCGCGCCGCTGGAGCGCTGGCTGTGGGGCGATACGGACCTGTCGAACGGCATGATGTGGCAGGGCATGGAGATGG
Source organism: Rhodopila sp. (assembly GCF_035548235.1). Classification (GTDB taxonomy): domain Bacteria; phylum Pseudomonadota; class Alphaproteobacteria; order Acetobacterales; family Acetobacteraceae; genus Rhodopila. The sequence continues at coordinate 13,570 of NZ_DASZTJ010000108.1, read as the reverse complement.
CGATGCGGCTGTTCAGCCCCGCGCAGATCAACCCGTTCGGCCATAACCCGGTCCGCCTGCTGGTGGACGACCTGCTGCAGCCGCATCTGCTGGCCAGCCCGGCCGCGCCGCGGCTGACCGTCGCGGCCACCGACGTCATGACGGGCCAGGCGGTGTTCTTCGGCAATGCGGACATCTCGGTGGAGGTGCTGTGCGCGACCGCCTGCCTGCCGCTGGTCTTCCCGGCGGTGGAGATCGACGGCCGCGCCTATTGGGACGGCGCCTATGCCGGCAACCCGCCGCTGGCGCCGCTGCTGTCGCCGCCGCCGGAGGAGCTGATCCTGGTCCGCGCGCAGGTCGGCCGCCGGCCGAGCGTGCCGATCACGCCGGCGGAGGTGACGGACCGGCTGAACGAGATCGCCTGCCAGAACGTGCTGGCGGCGGAACTGGCCGCCCTGCCGCCCACGATCCGGCTGCGCAGCTATGACGCGGACGAGGCGCTGATGCACCTGCCGATCTCATCGAAGTTCAACGGGGAGCAGGCGTTCCTGGCGGAGCTGTTCGAGGCCGGGCGCGCCGCGGCCTGACGCCCCTCGCGATCGCGCGATTCCGGGCGACTCCGCCCCCGGTCATCGTGCTCCCGGACGGACCCGTCATCGCGTCGCCCGGATGCTTCCGGGGTGCTGGGCGTCAGGCGGCGAGGTGGGAGGACAGCGCGGACTGGCCGACGGCGGCGTCGATCGCGTCGGCCTCGGCGTCCAAGTCGGCGGCGAGGTCCAGCAGCATCTGCGCCAGGCGCGCATCGTCGCCGCCCCGCGCCATCTCGCGGGCTGCCTTTGCTTTGGCTCTGAAATGCGCGGCGTCCACCTGATCCTCCTGGTCCGCCGCCAAAGTAGGGACGGGGAGGCGATCGGTGTCATCACGTCTGGGAGATCGGCGGCAGTTCGGGTGGGCTGTGGCGTACGCGATGCACTGGTGCCGCCTGCGTCGGTGCCGCCCGCGTCGCCGTCCGGGACAGCGTCCCCACCCCCATGCTCGTCCCATCCTGGTCATGGCCCGGCTCGACCGGGCCATCTCCCGCCCCTGAGGCATGGGACGGCCCGGTCGAGTCGGGCCATGACGGGGTCAGGGTGAGGGTGACGGGGTGGGGAGTGACGCGGGACCGGCGATCAGGCGGCCGCGGACTCCCGCCGTGCCTTCGCCTTCTCGATGCGGCGCTTCAGGACGCGCCCTTCGTCGGTCAGCTTGGTGCTCGGCGTGGACAGCAGATAGGCGTCGATGCCGCCGTTGTGCTCCACGGTGCGGATGCCGCGCGTCGACAGGCGCATCCGGACTTCATGGCCCAGAATGTCCGACAGCAGGGAGGTCACCTGCAGGTTCGGCAGGAAGCGGCGGCGGGTCTTGTTGTTGGCGTGGCTGACATTATTGCCGCTCAACACGCCCTTACCCATAATTTCACAGCGACGCGACATCGCGTATCGGTCCTCGGTCCAACTTGGAAGGCGCGGGTTATGGCCAGACCGGACCCGGCCGTCAAGCTTTCTGTGCCGGTTTCCGGTTTCGGCGCCTTTACGGGGCGCCCTTACTCGGCGCCCCTACTGGGCGCCCCTACTGGGCCTGCCGCCGCAGCTCTCCGCCGCGCACGCTGTCGATCGCGCTGGTCAGGATCCCCACGATCGACTCGTCCGGCATGGAGCGGGACAGCACCGCCAGCGACCCGCCCAGAAGGGCCGAGGCGATCTCGATCTCGCCGATGTTCTGGCTGATCATGTATTCGATCGCCTTGTCGATGATCGATCCGGCGTGGGACAGCGGCGTGCTGGGTTCGTTGTTCGGGTTCATGGTCTCTTCCTTCGCGTCAGGCGGCAACGCAGCCGGGGGCTGCCGGTTGGGGGCTGCCGGTTGGGGGCCGCCGGTTGGGGGTCGCCGGTTGTCCGGGGTCATCCCGGTACCAGGCCGGCGGATTCCACCGTCGGTTCGGCGGGCGGGTCCCCGGGTCGATCCCTGGCCTGGTCCCCGGCCTGGTCCCCGGCCTGGTCCCTGGCCCGATCCTTGGCCTCATCGGCGGGCAGGTCCCTGGACGCGGCCCCGGTCGGATCCAGGCCCAGCTCGATGGATTGCAGCGCCCACATCCGCGCATAGAGGCCGTGTCGGGCCAGCAATGCGGCATGTGTCCCCCGTTCGGCGATCGCGCCGTCCTGCAGGACGACGATCTCGTCCGCGTCGACCACGGTGGACAGGCGGTGCGCGATCACCAGCGTCGTGCGCTGCTGCGCGACCGCCCGCAGCGCCGCCTGGATGTCCTGCTCCGTCCGGGTGTCCAGGGCGCTGGTCGCCTCGTCCAGGATAAGGATGCGCGGGTCCTTCAGGATGGTCCGCGCGATCGCCACGCGCTGTTTTTCCCCGCCCGACAGCTTCAGGCCGCGCTCGCCCACCTTGGTGTCGTAGCCGTCCGGCAGGCCCAGCACGAAGTCGTGCACCTGCGCCAGGCGCGCGGCATGCTCGATCTCCGCCTGGGTCGCGCCCGGGCGGCCATAGGCGATGTTGTAGCGGATCGTGTCGTTGAACAGCACGGTGTCCTGCGGCACCACGCCGATGGCCTGGCGCAGGCTGTCCTGGGTCACGTCGCGGACATCGTGGCCGTCGATCAGGACGCGCCCGCCCGAGACGTCATAGAACCGGAACAGCAGGCGGCTGATCGTCGACTTGCCGGCGCCCGTGGGGCCGACGATCGCCAGCTTGCCGCCGGCGGGCACGCGGAAGCTGACGCCCTTCAGGATCGCGCGGTTGGGCTGGTAGCCGAAGCGGACGTCCTCGAACACCACCTCCCCGGCCGCGCCGTCGGACAGGCTGGCGGGCAGGGACAGCGCGCCGGGCTTGTCGACGACCTCCCGCTCCATGCGCAGCAGGGCGAACATCTGCTCCATGTCCACCAGGCCCTGCTTGATGGTCATGTAGACGACGCCGAGGAAGTTCAGCGGCTGGTAGAGCTGCATCAGGTAGGTGTTGACCACGACGAACTTGCCCACCGTCATCCAGCCCAGCCGCATGTCCGACGCGGCCAGCAGCATGATCGCGGTCAGGCCGAGCGCGATGATGAGCGCCTGGCCGAGGTTGAGCATGTTCAGGGACACCTGGACGCGCACCGCCGCCCGCTCGTAGCGCGCCAGCGCTTCGTCATAGCGGCGGGACTCGTGCGCCTCGTTGTTGAAATACTTGACGGTCTCGTAGTTCAGCAGGCTGTCCAGCGACTTCGAGGAGGCGTCGTTGTCGGTGTCGTTCATGGTGCGGCGGTAGCGGCCGCGCTTGCCGGCCAGTGCCGCCGTGAAGGCGACGTAGAGGACCACGGCGGCGAAGGTCACGGCGGCATAGCGCCAGTCGAACAGCCGCCAGATGATCGCCGTGACCAGCACCAGCTCCAGCGCCGTCGGCGCCACGTTGAACACCGCCAGCCGCAGCACCGACTGCATGCCCAGCGTGCCGCGGTCGATGATCCGCCCGAGGCCGCCGGTCTGGCGGTCGAGGTGGAAGCGCAGACTCAGCGCGTGCAGGTGGCGGAAGGTGCGCAGCGCCAGTTGCCGCACCGCGCGCTGCTGGACCGAGGCGAACAGCGCGTCCCGCAGCTCCCCGAAGGCGGCGGAGGCGACGCGGACGCCGCCATAGGCCAGGATCAGGGCGAGCGGTATGACGAACGCGGCCGCGTCCTTGGGCGCCAGCGCGTCGATGACCCGGCCGTACAGGATCGGCACGTAGACGGTTGCGACTTTGGCGAGCAGCATGAAGACAAGGGCCACGACCACCCGGACGCGGGCGGACCGGTTCCCGGCCGGCCAGAGGTAGGGCAGCAGGGACAGGATGGTCTGCCAGGTCGAGCGCTGGCCCGGGATCTGAATCGTCGGGGCCGGCGGTGGGCTGCTGCGTCTCATGATCCTGCACCATGTGGCACGCACATGAACGGTTGGAAAGGTAAGTCGCTTGGAAAACAGCACGAATTTCATGGCCGTGCCCAAGGCCGGGGACGGGGCGGGCGGCCTGGTGCGCCACCTGCGCGCCTGCCACAACGCGACCCTGCCCGGCGAGCGCCTGGCGTTCCGGATCGGCGCCGCGCGGGTCGGCTGGGTCCTGCCGGAGATCGCCGCCGCGCTGGCGGGACACCCCGCCGTGGACGTTGCCCCGGACGCTGCCCCTGACGCTGCCCCTGGCGCTGCCCCGGACGTTGCCCCTGACGCTGCCCTGGACGCTGCCCCTGACGCTGCCCCGGACGCTGTCCCTGGCGCTGCCCCTGGCGCTGCCCCGGACGTTGCCCCTGGCGCCGTGACGCTGCGCGACGGGGCGGCCCTGCCCGGCCTTGCGCGGGCCCTGGCGGGGCGTGGCCTGCTTCGCCTGCGCGGCGAGGCGTTCGACGTCCGCGCGACGGAAGACGGGCCGGTGCTGGGGCGGATCGATCGGGGCGCCATCCCGAAATTCGGCGTCCAGGCCGTCGGCGTGCACGTCAACGGCCTCGTCCGCACCCAAGACGGCCCCCATCTCTGGGTGGCCCGCCGCGCGCGGGACAAGCTGCTGGATCCGGGGAAGCTGGACCATGTGGTCGCCGGCGGCGTCCCGGCCGGGCTGGGTCCGTGGGAGACGCTGATCAAGGAAGCCGGCGAGGAAGCGGCGATCCCGCCGGCGCTGGCGGCGCAGGCCAAGCGCGTGGGCCGCATCAGCTATGCGATGGTGCGGGGCGAAGGGCTGCGCCGCGACCTGCTGTATTGCTACGACCTGGCGCTGCCGGCCGATTTCCGGCCGGTCCCGGCCGACGGGGAAGTGGAGGCGTTCGAGCTTTGGCCGATCGCCCGCGTCCTGGAGACGGTGCGCCGGAGCGACGACTTCAAGTTCAACGTCAACCTGGTGCTGATCGACCTGTTCATCCGCCTCGGCCTTGTCGAGGGGCCGGAGGCGGATGCGCTGCGCGCGGGCCTGTCAGCGCCGGATTGATCGGGGCTTCGCCCGATCAGACTTCCGGGGGGGCCGCGGCGATCGGGATGTCGCGGGTCTCGGGCTGCTCGCCCAGGCCGGGGCCGCGCGCTTCGGCGTCCTCGGTCTCGGCTGGCAGCGCGTCCTCGACGCCATTGGGACCCTCGCCGTTCTGGTATGGCCGGCGATGGCCGCCTTGCTGGCCGCCCGCGCCCTGGTTGGCCTGGTTCTGCTGGGCCGCCTGGTTCATCGCGTTCAGGATGCGGAAATAGTGTTCGGCGTGCTGGAAATACGCCTCTGCCGTCACCCGGTCGCCGCCGCTGGTCGCGTCGCGGCCGAGCTGGAGGTATTTCTCGAACAACTGCTGGGCGGTGCCGCGGATGCGGACATCCGGTCCGTTGCTGTCAAAGACATGGTTGCGGTTGAGAGGAATACCGCCCCCGGCATGGTGCCGTACGCCACCACCGGACCCGCCGCCTCCACCACCACCCTGGCGATGACCGCGGCCGCGCATTCTTTTCATATTCATTCGTTTGCCGTCGTGCTTTCCCATTGTGGGCAGGTTCGGGAGAAGGCAGGGCGTTTTTCGGCGCTGCCCGGGGGTTTCCCTGGCCTACCACGATCCATCGGCGTTGATGTTGACACGCGAAGGGGCAAAGACCGGCACCCTTCGCACCCGGGGACGCTGTAACACAGTACCCCTGTCACATTCTCACCCTATACAAGCAGGGCCGGGCTGCCAAACGGTTTTTTCAACAAATCCCGGTTCTGAGGACGAGCGCGCGGTCGATTCCGGCCAAATCCTGGTGAACGCGCGTATCGAGACCCAGTCCGGCGGCCAAAGCGGCAACAGTCGCCGCCTGTCCGGCGCCCAATTCCAGCACCGCCAGCCCGTCCGGCGCCAGGATGGCGCCGAGTCGCGGCAGGATGGTGCGATAGGCGTCGCAGCCGTCGGGTCCGCCATCCAGCGCCGAGCGGGGCTCGTGCTGCGCCACCTCGGGCATCAGGCCGGCGATGTCGCCGGCCGGGATGTAAGGCGGGTTGGAGACCACGACGTCGAACCGTCCGTCGAGCGGATCGGTCCAATCGCCTGCCACGAAATATGAGCGGTCGGACAGGCCATTCAACCCCGCATTGCGCCGCGCCAGGGCGGCAGCCGCGGGACTCCGGTCGATGCCGATGCCGATGGCGTCCGGATATTCGCTCAGCAGCGCCAGCAGCAGGCAGCCCGTGCCGGTTCCAAGGTCCAGGATGCGCGCCGGCGGCGCCTGCCGCTCCTTGAGCACGGCGCCGACCACGGTCTCGCTGTCGGCGCGCGGGATCAGCGTGGCCGGTGAGACGCACAGGTCCAGGGTCCAGAACCCTTGATGGCCGAGGATGAGGGCCATGGGCTCGCGCGCGGCGCGGCGGGCGAGCAGGGCGCGGAACGGGTCCGGCGGAACAGGGCGGTTCGGGTCCCGGATCAGCTCGGTCGCCGGCACGCCCAGCGCGTGGGCGAGGAGGAGGCGGGCCTCCCGGCGCGGGTCGTCGGCGATGCCGGCCAGGCGTTGGGCGCCGGCCCGGAGCAGGGCGGCGATGGGTTCCCGGGCGGGTTCCGGGGCGGGTTCCGGGGCGTGCGGAGGCGCGGTCACCTCAGTGGATGGCCGGCCTGCGCTGACCACCCGTCCTCACTCCTCGGCCGCAAGGCGCGCCGCCTGGTCTTCCGCGGTCAGGGCGTCGATGAACTCGTCCAGGTCGCCCTGCATCACGCGGTCGATCTTGTAGAGCGTCAGGTTGATCCGGTGGTCCGACACCCGTCCCTGGGGGAAGTTGTAGGTGCGGATGCGCTCGCTGCGATCGCCGGTCCCCACCTGGGACTTGCGGTCCGCCGCCCGGGCCGCGTGGGCGGCGGCGCGCTGCTGCTCGTACAGGCGCGCCCGCAGGATCTTCATCGCCTTGGCGCGGTTCTTGTGCTGGCTCTTCTCCTCCTGCATCGCCACCACGATCCCGGTCGGGACATGGGTGATCCGCACCGCGCTCTCGGTCTTGTTGACGTGCTGCCCGCCGGCGCCCGAGGCGCGGTAGACGTCGATCCGCAGGTCACCTTCGTCGATGTCGACATCGACGTCCTCGGCCTCCGGCAGCACCGCGACCGTGACGGTGGAGGTGTGGATACGGCCCTGGCTCTCGGTCGCCGGCACGCGCTGCACGCGGTGGACGCCGGACTCGTATTTCAGCCGGGCGAAGACGTTGCGGCCGGTGATCTCGGCCATCGCGTCCTTGATGCCGCCCAGGCCGGTGTCGCCGTATTCCAGGATCTCGAACCGCCAGCCCTTCTGGTCGGCATATTTCTGGTACATCGCGAACAGCTCGGCGGCGAACAGGCCGGCCTCGTCGCCACCGGCGGCGGGACGGATCTCCAGGATCGCCGACCGCGCATCGGCCTCGTCCTTGGGCAGCAGCGCCAGGCGCAGCTCGTGTTCCAGCGCCGGGATGCGGTCCTTCAGGTCGTACAGCTCCGCCTCGGCCAGCTCCTTCATCTCGGGGTCGGCCAGCAGCGATTCCGCCTCGTCGCGCGCCCGTTCGGCATCCCGCAGGTCGCCGATCCGCGCGACCACCGGTTCGATGTCCGCCAGCTCGCGGGAGGCCTTGACGAAGGCCTCGCCGCCGATGCCCTCTGCGAGCATGGCGCGCAGCTCGTCCGCGCGCGCGGCGATCCGGTCGAGTTTATGGTCCAGCTTCATCTTAGTTTCGATACGATATCGGCAAAGGGGACGGCCGACTGCGCGCCGGTGCCAAGGTCCTTCACCTGGGCGTGGCCCGCCGCGAGGTCGTCGGCGCCGACGATCACCGCCGCCCGGGCGCCCGCCTTGTTGGCCCGCTCCATCCGCCGCTTCAGGTTTCCCCGATAGGCCATTTCCGCCCGGACGCCGCCGGCGCGCAGGGCCTGCAGGATTTCCACCGCCTTGGCCTCGGCCGCGTCGCCGATCGGGATGACGGCGACCGGGGCCGGGGCCGGGGGGGCCGCGTCCAGCAGCATGGCCAGGCGCTCGATCCCCGCGGCCCAGCCGACGGCGGGGGTGGCGGGGCCGCCCATCTCGGCCACCAGCCCGTCATAGCGGCCGCCGGCCATGACCGTGCCCTGGGCACCCAGCTTGGCGGTGACGAACTCGAAGGCGGTGTGGCCGTAATAGTCGAGGCCGCGGACGATCCGCGGGTTCTCCACGAACGGCACGCCGAAGGCCGCCAGGTGCGCGCGCAGCTTGTCCCAGAAGCCGCGGGCGGCGTCGGTCAGGTACGGCTCGATCGTCGGCGCGCCGGCGACGATGCGGCGGTCGCCTTCGTCCTTGCTGTCCAGGATGCGCAGCGGGTTGCGTTCCAGCCGCATCAGGCTGTCCTTGGACAGCCGTTCCCGATGATCGGTGAAGTAGCCGACCAGCGCGGCGCGGTAGGCGTCGCGGGAGTCCTTGTCGCCCAGCGTGTTGAGTTCCAGCACGATGTCCGACGCGACGCCCAGGGCCTGCAGGATGGCCCAGCCGCAGGCAACCACCTCGGCATCCGCCAGCGGTTCGGCCGGTCCGATCAGCTCCGTGCCGATCTGGTGGAACTGGCGGTAGCGGCCCTTCTGCGGCCGCTCGTAACGGAACATCGGGCCGGCATAGAACACTTTCTGCGGCAGGCTCTGCGTCAGCCCGTTGGTCACCAGCGCGCGGCAGACGCCGGCCGTGCCCTCGGGACGCAGGGTGACGCTGTCGCCGCCGCGATCCTCAAACGTATACATCTCCTTGGTGACGACGTCTGAGGTCTCGCCCAGGGTGCGGGCGAAGACGCGGGTATCCTCGAAGATCGGGGTGATCCATTCGTCGAAGCCATAGACGGCGGCGATGTCGCGGGCGATGCTGGCCACCTGGTGGAAGCGGCGCATCTCCTCGCCGATCAGGTCGTGGGTGCCGCGGGCGGGCTGGAGTTCGCTCAAGACTCTGGGGTCCTTGGTGGAGGGCCGGAAGGTGGGTGATCGCGCCAGTATATAGGCGGACGGTCCGCCGCAAGCTACTCGCGATGGCGTGCCGGCGGCGTCCCGGGATCGTTGAACCGGCCATTTGTCCAGCCTATACCGGTGCGGAACGGGTTGGGGAGGCAGCGATGTGGGCGGCGGCTGGCGATGATTGCGGCATGGAGCCTCTCTGGACCGACAGACCGGACGCCACCGCTCGGCTGGAGGCGCTGTACAAAGGCCGGAAGATCCGCAAGGCGGAGCGTGACGACCTCGCGCATTTCATCGAGCACGGCTGGATCATCTGGCGCAACGCGATCGAACCCGAACTGATCGACGCGTTCGTGCGCGACATCCGTGGCTACCATGAGCATCCGGAGAAATTCGTCACCACCAACCACCGCCAGGGGCAGAGCAAGCTGAAACTATCCGGATCGACGCCGGACCGGTTCGAGAGCCTGTTCGACCTTTACGTCAACCTGCCCAGCGCCCTTGCGGTGTGCCTGCATTCGCGGATCGTCCGGTTCCTGACGCTGGTGTTCGAATCGAAGCCGGTGGCGATGCAGCAGCTTCTGTTCCAGCGCAGCAACATGCATGCGGTGCACCAGGACACCTCGGTGGTCGCGGTGCAGGAGATCCTGCAGCTCGCCGCGAGCTGGATCGCGCTGGAGGACGTGGTGGAAGGCAGCGGCGAGCTGGCCTTTTTCGACCGCAGCCATAAGCTGCCGCACTACCTGTTCAAGAACGGCACCAAGCGGATCAACTGGATCGAGGACGATCACGCCGTTTATGCCAAGGCGCTGGAGGATGCGTGCCGGAAGGCCGGCTACGAATACCAGCGCTTCCTGGCGAAGAAGGGCGACGTGCTGATCTGGTCTGCCGACCTTGTGCATCTGAGCCATCCGCGCAGGCTGCCGGAGGACACCAGCCGGCTGTCCTGCGTAACGCATTACCATCCCGAGACGACCTATCCGTTCTGGTTCCATTACCACAAGGACCATCACACCATCCTTCCGTATGAGGACCGCGCGTTTTATGTCAGCATGCACTACCTGCTGAACGAGGCTGGTTCGGGGATGCTTCGGCCGCACTCCTCGATGGTCGGCTGATCGGGAAATCGGTAGGCTCCTTCTAGATGGATGCCGACGGACAGGAGGGACGGCGATGTGGGCGCAAGCCGGCGACGATTGCGGGATGAAGACGCTGTGGACGGACCGGCCCGACGCCCTCGACCACCTCGAGGCGCTCTACAAGGCGCGCCGGGTCCGCAAGGCCGAGCGGGACGAGCTTGCGCATTACATCGAGCACGGCTGGATCATCTGGCGCCAGGCGATCGAGCCGGCGCTGATCGATCGTTTCGCGCACGATATCCGCTTCCACCATGAGCATCCGGGCATGTTCATGACCACCAACCACCGGTCCGGTCAATCTCGTATGAAACGATCCGGATCGGAACCCGAGCATTTCGAGAGCTTGTTCGATCTTTACGTCAACCTTCCGTCTGCGCGGGAAGTCTGTCTGCACAAGCGGATTTCCCGTTTCCTGTCGTTGGTTTTCGAGGCCAAGCCGGTCGCCATGCAGCAATTGCTGTTCCAGCGCAGCAACGGACACCAGGTACACCAGGACACCTCGGTCGTGACGGTAGAGGACCCGCTTCTGCTGGCGGCCAGCTGGATCGCGCTGGAAGACGTGCGGGAGGGCAGCGGCGAACTCGCTTTCTACGATCGCAGCCACCGCCTGCCGCACTATCTGTTTTCAGATAAGACGAAACGGCTGAACTTCGCCGTCGACGACCAGCAGGCCTATGCGGCGGAGCTGGAGGATGCCTGCCGCCGGCAGGGTTTCGACTACCAGCGCTTCATGGCGAAGAAAGGCGACGTGCTGATCTGGGCCGCCGACCTCGTGCATCGCAGCCATCCCCGCTCGATGGCGGAGGATACCAGCCGGTTATCCTGCGTGACACATTATCATCCGGCGACGACGGAGCCGTTCTGGTTCCGCTTCCATCCCGATCGCCGGACGATCAGGCCGTTCCGCGACCGCGGGGCGTACGTAAGCTGCCACTATCCGCTGGAGCGGGCGGGGAAGGGGATGATGGCACCGGAGTCCGGCCTGATCGACGGATAGGAGCGACGACCCGGCCTGCCAGGGCCCATGGCGACCTCTCTCCCGTCATGGCCCGGCTCGATCGAGCCATCTTCCTTCCCCTGAAGCGCGCGGGATGGCCCGGTCGAGCCGGGCCATGGCGAGGGAGGAGAGGGCGGGTCCCGGTCGTTACTCCGCCGCCAGCTTCTCGGCCTCTTTCGCTGCTTTCAGCTCCGCCGCCTTGGCTTCGACCAGTTCGACGATGTGGTCGATCATGCTCGCGCCTTCGATCGTGTGGTCGGTCTTGCCGGCGTGATAGACCATGTGGCGGCCGTTGCCGCCGCCGGTCACGCCGATATCGGTCATCAGCGCCTCGCCGGGGCCGTTCACGACGCAGCCGATGATCGACAGGGTCATCGGCGTCTCGATATGGCCCAGGCGTTCTTCCAGGGTCTGCACCGTCTCGATCACGTTGAAGCCCTGGCGCGCGCAGGACGGGCAGGAGATCACCTTCACGCCGCGATGGCGCAGGCCCAGCGACTTCAGGATGTCCCAGCCGACCCGGACCTCTTCCTCCGGCTCGTCGGACAGCGACACGCGCATCGTGTCGCCGATGCCGGCCCAGAGCAGGGAGCCGAGGCCGATCGAGGACTTCACCGTCCCCATCCGCCGGCCGCCGGCCTCGGTGATGCCGATATGCAGCGGGTGGTCGCAGACTTCGGCAAGCTGCTGATAGGCGGCGACGGCCAGGAAGACGTCCGACGCCTTCACGCTGATCTTGAAGTCGTGGAAGTCGTGCTGCTGCAGGATGTTGGCGTGGTACAGCGCGCTTTCGACCAGGGCTTCCGGGTTCGGCTCGCCGTATTTCTCCAGCAGGTGCTTCTCCAGCGAGCCGGCGTTGACGCCGATGCGCATGCTGCAGCCGTGGTCGCGCGCGGCCTTCACGACCTCTTTCACCCGCTCGTCGCTGCCGATGTTGCCGGGGTTGATCCGCAGGCAGGCGGCGCCGCTCTCGGCGGCTTCCAGCGCGCGGCGGTAGTGGAAGTGGATGTCGGCCACGATCGGCACGTTGACCTGCGGCACGATCTGCTTCAGCGCCAGCGCCGATTCCTGGTCGGGGCAGGAGACGCGGACGATGTCGACGCCCGCTGCCTCGGCCCGCTTGATCTGCGCGACGGTGGCGGCGACGTCGTGCGTCAGCGTGTTGGTCATCGTCTGCACCGAGATCGGGGCGCCGTCGCCCACCGGCACGTTGCCCACGTAGACCCGGCGCGACTTGCGCCGGAGGATCTCCTGATACGGGCGATAGGCGGTCATGCGATTCTCCTGTTCGGCGGGGCGCAACGGCGCCGCCACATCCGCGTCCGGTGTCCTATTATGGGGTGTGGCCGGGAAATCCGCTACTGGCGCGGGCGCGACGAGGCAAGTTGCGAATTGGTGACAGGCGCGAGCTTGCCGTCATGGATCTGGTCGACGTCCAGCGGCAGGTCGCGCCGGACCACGCCGGAGCCGCCGAGGCTCGCGGTCATGGCGCCGTCCAGCAGGATGTCGGTTCCGGCGGCGTTGCCCGTGGTCAGCAGCAGGTCGCCGCGCGGCGGGACGGCCCAGGTCTCGCCCGGCTTCAGCACCCGGTTCAGCAGCACGGCGCCGGATTTGTCCTTGACCAGCAGCCAGGCCGGCGCCGAGGCGCGGATGACGATCCGGCTGTCATCGGGCGACGGGACCGGCTGCGCGGCTGCGGCCATGGTCGGGGAAAGCCCTGCCGCCGGGTTGGCCGACGACGCGTCCCTGTCCGGTCCCTGCACCGAGGCGGCGGCGGCCGAAGTGGGTGAAATGGCGGGCGGCTGGGTCTGCGGCTCGTTTGGCGCCGGCAGGGTCTTCGACGCGCCGTCGGCACCGGACTCGGCCATCATCACCGGTCCGCCGGAGGAGGTGCCGGGCCGGGCGGTGGCCGGCGCGGCGGTCGGACCGGACGCGGGGGGAACGGTCGGCGGGATCGCCTGCTCCGCCAGCGGGGCGAGGCGTTCGGGGACGGGCACCACGGCCTCGGCGGGCAGGCGTCCATCGGCGGAGAGGCGATACCAGCCCACATAGGCGCCGACGGCCAGGACGAGGCCCAGCAGCACGACGGCGCCGGCGGGCAGGCCGCGCTCCGGCACCGGGGCGGGGAAGACCAGCTCCGGACGGGCGGTTGCCTCCCCCGTCTCGGTGCGGAAGCGGCGGACCGACTCTTCGGGGTCCAGGCCCAGGGCGCGTGCATAGGTGCGCACGAAGGCCAGGGCGTAGGCATGGCCGGGGAGCATGGACAGCCGCCCCTCCTCCAGCGCTTCCAGGTGGACCCTGCGGATGCGCAATTCCTGCGCGAGCGCGTCCAGCGACCAGCCCAGCCGCTCGCGCGCTGCGCGGAGGTCGGCCCCGGCGCGGGGAGCGTCAGGCTCGTTTGACGTTGCGGGCGTGACGGTTGACATCATTCGCCGACTTTCAACCAGCTTAGACCTGCTGTCCTGCAGCACTGGCGCCCCGTTCTGATCCCGTTCCGATGCTGGTGTCCTTGACCGCGGCGGGTGGGGCCGAGGT
>NZ_DASZTJ010000107.1:0-2074 GCF_035548235.1 Rhodopila sp. | reverse complement strand
GAGGGCATGAAGTTACGCTGCGACATCGAGATCGATATGTCGTTGATCGCCTTGTCATTCGTGCAGCAGGGCTTGGGCGTGGCGCTCGTTGACGACCTCGTTCCATGGGAGAGTTTCGGTGGCCTGGTGACCCGCCCGTTCATGCCGCGGGTGACGCTGCCCGTCTGCCTGCTAACCAGCACGCGTCGTCCGCTCTCGCTGAATCACCAACTCTTGCGCGCCTATCTCCGCAAGAGCGCGACTGCCCAGGGAATCTCCAGGCCCCCCGCGATGGTCGGCTGGGCTTCGGCCAACATGAGCGTTCCTCCAGCGACAAGAGCATCAGGTCAATGACGGGCCAGGCACGCCACCCGACCTGACGAGACACTGGCCTCTCCGCCGCTTCCCCCGATCACACGACGCGCATAGCGATGTCGGTCGGCGCTTCGTCATCCCCGGCGCTTCGTCATCTATTGAGTATCGCGGTCAACGGCGCCAGCGACGGCAGCATCGGCAGGTGCCGGATCATGTCCAAGGCCGCGTCGGTCCGCGCGCCGCCCAGCGCACCGGCGGCGGCAAGACGGAATTTGTCCTCCAACTCCGCCTCGTTAGCCGGATCGCCGGGATGGCCGCGCGGATCGATGACGTGGTGTTCCAATTGCCGCCCGTCGCGCAGGCGGACCATCACGCGCGCGGCTTCACGCGATTCCGCCGCATGCGTGTCCCCCGGCAGTGCGGGATCCACCAGCATCCGGATCCGCGGGAACAGCGCGCGCACCGCCGGGCGGGCAATCTGCGCCGGGGTGAAGCTGTCCATGGTCAGGGTGCCGTCGGTCAGCGCCGCGGCCACGGTGTATTGCAGGCTGAACCGCGCTTCGCTCGGGCTGGCCGGGTCGGCAAACCGCAGATTGGCGTTGGACACCGCGGACACCCAGCATGCCGCATCCTCCAGGTCCGCGGCGCCGAAGCGATGCTCCGCCGCCAGCGCGCGCATGGCGTCCACAGGGCGGTGCGTGCTGGCACAGCAGGGATACAGCTTGGTCCAGACTCCGTACTGCGCCATCGCCGGCGGGTCGCCGAACCGCGGCAGCACCGAGGCGAAGCCGGGGGCCCCGGCGCCGGTGGTCATTTCCACATAGCCCCAGGCGCCTTCGAACACCTCCGCCGCCGCGGTCACGCCCGCCGCCGCCAGCTCCGCGGCCAGCAGCCCGTTCTTCGCCGCCAGCCCGGCATGCAGCGGCTTGGCCATGCTGCCGAACTGGCGCTTGGAGCCGCCAGCCATGCTGATCGAGAGGCCAATCGCATGGCGCGCCGCCTCCGCCGACAGGCCCAGCAAGCGTGCGCAAGCGGCCGCTACCCCGGTCGCGCCCAGCGACAGCGTGGTGTGCCAACCGCGATGATAATGCGCCAGGTTCATCGCCTCGCCGAGCCGCGCCATGATTTCGAACCCGGTCAGATAGGCGTCCAGGCAGGCGGGACCGGACGCACCTTCCTGCTCGCCCAACGCGAGCAGTGCCGGCACCAGCGCGGCACTGGGATGGTTCATCGCCGGATCCAACACATCGTCCCAGTCCAGCGCATGCGCGGCGGTGCCGTTGAGCAGCGCGGCCCAGGGCGCCGGCAGCCGCGCGCCGACCACTGTCCAGGCTGGCCCGGCACCCCATTTCCCGGCCACCGGGGCCAGCGCGGCGGTGGCCGGCTCGTCCCGCCCGGCGAGGATCACGGCAAGCGTGTCCAGGAAGGCGAGCCGCGCGCCGGCGCGGCAGCGGGCGGACCAGGCGCGGCCGGGCGCCGCCACCCATTCGGCCATCGCGCCGGTCGGGTCGCCGCCGGTCACGCGGCCGGTCACGCGGCCGGTCCCTGCGCCGGCGCGGCCACGCCGGGGGAATGGCAGGCGGCTAACCGCCTCTCGTCGTGGCAAGGCAGCGGCAGGGACACGGTCATGCAAGACTCCTGGCGATGCGGGCGTATGGAAGCGGCAGGCGGTGGACGGATCTGGCTCCGACGGCAAGCGACCGCCACGCGGTGCCTGTGGGTCAGCGGATCAGGCGGCGCGGCGGTCCAGCCTATCCCGGAACTGGAACCAAGTCCCCAG
>NZ_DASZTJ010000106.1:0-12076 GCF_035548235.1 Rhodopila sp. | reverse complement strand
GCTTCGCTCACCGCGGCAGGATCCTGCCTACGCCGCCTTCGCCAGCGCCATCGCCCGCCACACCCGTTCCGGCGTCGCCGGCATGTCGATATGCGTCACCCCGTCATCGGCCAGCGCGTCGATGATCGCGTTGATCACCGCCGGCGGGCTGCCCACCGCCCCGGCCTCGCCGGCGCCCTTCACGCCCAGCGGGTTGGACGCGCACGGCACCTCCAGCAGTTCCACTTCGATGTCGGGGAACTCGTTGGCACGAGGCAAGGCGTAATCCATCAGGCTGCCCGACAGAAGCTGGCCCGACGACGCCTCATAAACCGTGTGCTCCAGCACCGCCTGGCCGTAGCCCTGCGCCACGCCGCCCGCGACCTGGCCACGCACGATCAGCGGGTTGATCGCCTTGCCGACATCGTCGCAGACGCTGTAGCGGATCAGTTCGACGACGCCGGTGTCCGGATCGACCTCGACCTCCGCCATGTGGCACCCGTTCGGGAAGGTATGCGCGTCGATCGCCGCGATCTCGGCCGCGTCCAGCATCGTGGCCGCCTGCCCTGCCGCCTTCTTCTTCCGCTGCCGTTCCGCCAGCGTCAGGATATCGATGCCGCGATCGGTGCCGACGACCGAGAATAGCCCATCCGCGAACCCGATATCGGCGACGGCAGTCTCCAACTCCTCGGATGCCGCCTGCTTGCCCTTGTCGATGACCGAGGCGCTGGTCTTCAGGATCGCCTGGCCTTCGGAATACAGGCTGCGTGCGCCGCCGGTGCCGCCGCCGACCGGGATCGTGTCGGTATCGCCCTGGCGGATGCGGATCTTCTCGCCATCGATGCCCAGGTTCGCGGCCGTGAGCTGGACATAGGCGGTCTCATGCCCCTGGCCGGTCGATTGCGTGCCGACATAGACGTCGACGAAACCGTCATCGGCGAAGCGGATCTCCGCCCGTTCGGTGGCGTCGCCGCCGGTCGCCTCCAGGTAATAGGCCAGACCCAGGCCGCGCCGCTTGCCCTTCGCCCGGGCGGCCGCCTTGCGTGCGGCGAAGCCGGCATAGTCCATGCGCCGGATCGCGGCATCCAGCACGATCCGGAAATCGCCGCTGTCGTAGTTCTTCCCGACCGGCGTCTGATGCGGCATCGCATCCGGCGTCACCATGTTCGACCGGCGCAGCGCCACGCGATCGACGCCCAGTTCCCGCGCCGCCGCGTCGACCAGGCGCTCGACCAGGTAGTTGCTTTCGGGACGACCTGCGCCGCGATACGCGTCGACGGGCACCGTGTTGGTGAACACGCCCAGGACGTTGGCATAGATCGCCTTGAAACCATACACGCTGGAGAGCACGCCGGTCCCGGCATAGGTCGGGATATAGGGCGCGAACGTCGACAGGTACGCGCCCATGTTGCTGATGTTGCGCGTGCGCAACGCGATGAACTTGTTGTCCTTGTCCAGCGCCAGCTCGCCCAGCGTCACGTTGTCGCGGCCCTGGGTGTCGCACAGGAACGCTTCCGCCCGGTCCGCCGCCCATTTGACCGGACGGCCCAGCTTGCGCGCGGCGAAGCAGGTCAGGACGTGTTCGGCATAAAGGAACAGCTTCATCCCGAAACCGCCGCCGACATCGGGCGTGATGACGCGGAACTTCTCCGGCTCGACGCCGAACAGCGGGCCGATCAGGTTCTTCACCAGCCAGCCGCCCTGGGTGTTCGCGTACAGCGTCCACCGCCCGGTCGTGCCGTCATAATCAGCGAGCGCCGCCCGAGCCTCCAGGCTGTTGACGACGATGCGGTTGTTGACGACGGTCAGGCGGGTGACATGCGCGGCCTTGGCGAATTGCGCCTCGGTCGCGGCCTTGTCGCCGATCTCCCAGTCGAAGGCGAGGTTGTGCGGCACCTTCGGCCAGACTTGCGGGACGCCCTTGTCCATCGCCGTCGCCAGGTCGGTCGCCGCCGGCAGCAGGTCATAGTCGGCGACGATCGCTTCCACCGCGTCGCGCGCCTGCTTGGGCGTGTCGGCGACCACGAAGGCGACCGGATCGCCGACATGGCGGACCATGCCTTCGGCCAGCACCGGATGCGGCGGCGCGGCCTGCGGCGTACCGTCGCGGTTCTGCACCAGGGCCGCGCAGGGCAGCGGTCCCAACCCCTCGGCCTTCAAATCGGCCGCCGTATAGACGCCGCGCACACCCGGCAGCTTCGCCGCCTCGCGCGTGTCCAGCGCGGTGATCCGGGCGACGGCATGCGGGCTGCGCAGGATGACGCCGTGCAGCATGCCGGGCAGGACGATGTCATCGGTGTACCGCCCGGCGCCTTTCAGCAGCCGCGGGTCCTCCACGCGCCGGACCGGCTGGGCAAGGCCGAACTTCGTTGTCATCGTCCTGGAACTCCCGTCGAACACGAATTCATGCGAGAGGATGTACCGCCGGAACCGGAAAGGCCAAGGGGTGAGTGACATGGCGTCGGAGGTTTGAACGATGACGGTGGACGGACAACGGATCGTGGTGCTGAACAGCGGCTCTTCCAGCCTGAAATTCGCCGCCTACCGGCCCGGCCGCGACGGCGAGCGGCTGCTCAGCGGCGAGGTCGAGGGGATCGGCGGCAAGGCGCGGCTGCAGATGGGCGGCACGGCGAAGGACGTGACGGCGGCGGACCCGGTCGCGGCGATGCACGTGATCGCCGACCTTCCCGACGGGCCGATGGCCGGGGACGTCGTGGCGTTCGGCCATCGCATCGTGCATGGCGGCCCGGACCTCGATCGCCCGGTGCTGGTGGACGAGCCGGCCTTGGCCCGGATCGACGCCGTCTCGCCGTTGGCGCCGCTGCACAATCCGCCGGCGCTGGCGGTGCTGCGGGGGCTGCGCGACCGCTTCCCCGGCATCCCCCACGTCGCCTGCTTCGACACCGCCTTCCATCGCGGCCATCCCCCGGTCGCCGACCGGTTCGCGATCCCCGAGGCGCTGTATCAGGAAGGCGTCCGGCGCTACGGCTTCCACGGCCTGTCCTATCAATACATCGCCGGCGTGCTGCCGCCCGAGATCGCCGGCGGGCGCGTCGCCGTCGCGCATCTGGGGTCCGGCGCGTCGATGTGCGGGCTGGTGAACCGGCGCAGCGTGGACTCCTCGATGGGGTTCACCGCACTGGACGGGCTGCCGATGGGGACCCGGTCGGGGTCACTGGACGCGGGCGTGATCCTGTGGCTGCAGCAGCACAAGGGCTGGCCGGTGGACCGGGTCGAGGCGTTCCTGTACCACGATTGCGGCCTGAAGGGCATGTCGGGGCTGTCGAACGACATCCGCGTGCTGTTGGCCAGCGAGACGCCGAGCGCGCGGATGGCGGTGGACTATTTCGTCTACCACGTCGCCCGCACCGCCGGCGCGCTGGCAAGCAGCATGGGCGGGATCGACGGCCTGGTGTTCACCGCCGGCATCGGCGAGCACAGCGACATCATCCGCGCGCGGGTGCTCGACCGGCTGGGCTGGATGGGCTTCCGGGTGGACGCCGCGGCGAACGCGAAGGCGCCGGGCCGGATCACCGGGGCGGACAGCCGGTTGCCCGCTTATGTGATCCCGACCGACGAGGAGCGGGTGATCGGGAACGCGACATGCGCGCTGGTGGGGGTGTAGGCGCGGGCGTGCCGGTTCAGCCAACCAGGCCCAAGCCGATCCCGGCCAGTGCCGACAGCGCGACGACAAGAAGCGGGGGCGTGCGCCAGGCGACGAGAAGGACAAAGCCCGAGGCCGCCACGGCGAAATCCGCCGGCGTCAGCACCGCGCTCGTCCACACGGGGTTGTAAAGCGCCGCGCCCAGCAGGCCGACGACCGCCGCGTTGGTGCCGCGCATGGCGGCTTGCGCCTCTGGCCTGGCGCGGAGGCCGTGCCAGAACGGCAAGGTTCCCAGCAGGCAGAGGATGCCGGGCAGGAAGATCGCAAGAAGCGCGATGACAGCACCCAGGATACCGCCGGGCGGTACGCCGGCCACCGCGCCGAGATAGGCGCCGAACGTGAACAACGGACCCGGCACCGCCTGCGCCGCGCCATAGCCCGCGAGGAACGTGCCGTCGGAGACCCATCCCGGCACCACGACGGCGTTCCGCAGCAGCGGCAGCACGACGTGCCCGCCGCCGAACACCAGGCCGCCAGACCGGTAGAAGGCGTCGAACAG
This sequence comes from Rhodopila sp., assembly GCF_035548235.1. GTDB lineage: Bacteria > Pseudomonadota > Alphaproteobacteria > Acetobacterales > Acetobacteraceae > Rhodopila. The sequence continues at coordinate 7,934 of NZ_DASZTJ010000106.1, read as the reverse complement.
GGCCAACGGCCCGGCCGGCACCGGCACGAAGGCGAAAGCCAGCAGCGCGAAGAAGATGACGAGACAGGACAGGCCGAACCACCGCGACACCGGCATGATAAGGCCGTCGGCCGCGACATTGTCGTCGTCTCGGCACAGCAGCCACCCGGCGACACCGCCGCCGGCGATCGTGCCGATCTGGAAGATCGACCACGGGGCGAGCAACATGACCACCAGCGCGACGATCGCGATCGAGGCCCGCGTGCGATCCGGACACAAATTCCGCGCCATGCCCATGACGGCCTGCGCCACGATCGCGACGGCGACGAGCTTCAGTCCATGCAGCAATCCCGCACCCGTCGGCGAGCCGGCGATGCCCCCCGCCCCGTAGGCGAACAGGACCATGAGGATGGCTGAAGGAAGGGTGAAGCCCGTCCAGGCCGCCAATCCGCCCAGCAGGCCGCCGCGCATCAGGCCGATGCCAAAGCCCGTCTGGCTGGACGCGGGACCGGGCAGGAACTGCGACAGGGCGACCAGATCGCCATAGGCGCGTTCGGTGAGCCACGTCCGTCGCTCCACGAACTCGGCTCGGAAATACCCGAGATGCGCGATCGGGCCGCCGAAACAGGTCACGCCGAGCCGGAGGAAAACCAGCAGGATTTCGAGCGGCCTGCCGGGTGGGGCGCCGGGCGGGGCGCCGGGTGGACGGGCTGCTCCCATCGCTTCGGCCGGCAATGGCGGGTTAGGTTGATGGGATCCTGGATTGGACATAGGGTGATGTTATTATCGAGTCTCGATAACGGCAATCGATAGAATGGAATTCCACGACCTTCTTTCCGGCTTCGTGCGCATCCACATCCTGCACCACGCCGCCGAGGGCGAGGTGTACGGGCAGTGGATGATGGAGGAACTGGCGCGGCACGGCTATCGCATCAGTCCGGGAACGCTCTATCCGATGCTGCAGGCCATGGAGGAGCGTGGTTACTTGACGTCCCGCCAGGACTCGGACGGACGGCTTGGTCGTCACCGGAAGGTCTACACCGCGACCGAGGAAGGGCGGCGCGGTTTGGAACTGGCGCGCAGGCAGCTTCGCGAGTTGACGGGCGAAGGCCGCACCAAGAAAGCGTCCGCCGCGACATGAAATGCCGCGCCAACCGGCGCCGCCCTTTCGAGAGGCGGCGTCCAATCGCGCATGCCTACTCGCGCGCGACGGCGCTCATGCCGAACCCGGCGGACCCAAGCCGGACATGGCGGCGCTGGATCGCCACCAGCGCGACGATGCTGAGAAGCGCGGTCGCCATCAGGTAGAAGCTGGGCGACAAGGGATCCCCGGTCCGCGCGATCAGCCACGTGGCGACGAGCGGCGCGAAGCCGCCGAACGTCGTCACCGACAGGCTGTAGCTGAATGCGATCCCGACCGCGCGCGCGTCGACCGGGAATTGTTCCGCCAGCAACGATGGCAGCACGCCGCTGTATCCGCCCTTGATCAGGTTCAGGAGACCGACGGCGAACATCGCGGTCGCGAGCGACGGGTGCGCGGCCATCAGCCAGAACACCGGATAGGCGGCCAGCGCGAACAGCCATGCCATCGCCAGCATGATGCGCGGCCGCGCCGTCTTGTCGGACCAATGTCCCGCGACGACCGAAAAGACGGCCAGCGCGATACCGCCCACCAGCGTCGCCGCGAAGCCGGTATAGGACGGCAGATGCAGCGTCCTGACCGCATAGGTCGGGATATAGAGCAACAGATAATACGAACTGTTCGAAATGATCGAGGCGCCGAACGCCAGCAGGACCGGCACGGGATAGCGGTGAAGCAGGTCGCGGATCGGCAGGGTCGGCGGCTTGGCGGCTTCGAGGAACTCGGGCGTCTCCGTCATCCGCGAACGGATATAAAGGCCGATCGGACCGACCAGCAGGCCGAACATGTAGGGAATGCGCCACCCCCAGTCGAGCAACTGCTGATGCGTCAGCAGCGTCGTCACGGCCAGGCCGAACAGCGCGACGAAGATCGAGACGACGCCGGTGCTGGACCATTGCCAGCTTGCGCTGAACCCCCGGCGCTCGCCGGCATGCTCCACCAGGAAGGCGACGGCGCTGCCGAATTCCCCGCCGACGGAAAATCCCTGCAGAAGCCGGGCGATCGTGATGATGATCGGGGCCGCGATGCCGATCGTGGCATAGCCGGGCGTCGCGACCATCAGCACCGTGCCCAGCATCATCAGCGCGATCGACAGGGTCAGCCCCGCCTTGCGGCCCGCGCGGTCGGTATAGGTGCCGATCACGGCGGCCCCCAGCGGACGCGCGACATAGGACAGCCCGAACGCGCCAAATGTGATCAGCAGCGAAATGGTCGGATTGCCGGTGGGGAAGAAGACCTCGGCCAATGTCGAGGCGAAGTAGCCGTAGACAAGGAAGTCGAACCATTCGAGCGCGTTGCCGATCGTCGCCGCGACGATCACGCTGCTCAGACGCTGCGGCGCGGCCATGGTGCCCGTAGCCGGGTTGTCGGCCATTTGCGCTTCTCCCCCCTGCTTTGGCATCCATTCCGTGCCAGGCGCGGGACGGGGTCAAGAGGCCGTCCGGCGTTTGCGCCTTCGCGATCCCATGCCGCATGATGCCGGTCCGTTCAACGAAACGGGGAAACGCCCATGTTGATGAGCAGCGACCGCATTCTGGTCACCCATGTCGGCAGCCTGCCGCGCCCGGACGCCTTGTCCGACCTGTTGATCCGTCAGGAAGCCGGCGAGGCGATCGACACCGCCGAACTGGCCCGCCAGGTCGAGCGGGCGACGGCACAGGTCATCGACAAGCAGGTCGACGCCGGCGCCGACGTGGGCAACGACGGCGAGCAGTCGCGCGTCGGCTTCCAGACCTACGTTCCCCGCTGCCTCTGCGGCTTCGGCGGCGAGTCCCAGCGCCCTCCCGCTCGGGACCAGCTCCGGTTCCCGAGCTATGCCCGGCAGACGGCGGCACGGTTTCCGCACTCGGCGCGGGTGACGAACGCGCCCGCGGCGCTGTCCGAGGTGCGGTACGTCAACAGCGCCCCCATCGAGGAAGACGCCGCACGGCTGAAGCGCCTGGGGGGTCGTTTCCGCGAATGTTTCATGACCGCACCGTCGCCCGGCATCGTCGCCACGACGATGCTCAACCAGCACTACGACAGCCACGAGGCTTACCTGATGGCCCTGGCGGAAGCGCTGTCCCATGAATACCGGGCCATCCACGACGCCGGCCTGGTCCTGCAGATCGACAGCCCGGACCTGGCGATGGAGCGGCACCGGTTCTTCGGCCACCTGGACGACGCCGCGTTCCTCCGCCAGCTCGAACTGCATGTCGCCGCGATCAACCTGGGCATCGAGGGCATTCCCCGCGACCAGGTCAGGCTGCATGTCTGCTGGGGCAACAACGACGGGCCGCATATCTACGACATCGCGATGGCGTCCATCCTGCCGGCGCTGTACCGCGCCAATGTCGGCGCCCTCTCGATCGAGTTCGCCAATCCGCGGCATCAGCACGAATACGCTGCCCTGCGCGACAACAAGCTGCCGGCGCATATGCTGCTGATCCCGGGCGTTCTGGATACGACGACGAATTTCGTCGAGCATCCGGAAGTCGTGGCCCGAAGGCTGGAGGAAGCGGTGGCCGTGGTCGGCGACCGTGAGCGGGTGATCGCCGGCACGGATTGCGGCTTCGGCACGTTCGCCGGCCGCGAATACGTGGCAGAGGAGATCGTCTGGGAGAAGCTCGCCGCGGCCGCCGAGGGCGCGCGCATCGCGTCGCGGCGGCTATGGGGCGCGGCAGCATAGGACGTGCCGGCTTCGATCGGCCATTCCCGCCAGGCGCCGACAACCGCGGTGCCTGGTCGCTGACCGTCGGGAAGACCGACGCCTGAACCCTAGCCCAGATCGACCACGGGGAACGGTTGAGCCGCCTCGATCGCCCGCGCCGCGCGCAGCACCAGGTCGTCGCGGAACTGCGCCGCGGCGATCTGCACCGAGTTGGGCAACCCATCCCCGCGCGGCCCCATCGGCACCGAGATCGCCGGCTGGCGCGACAGGTTGAACAGGAACGTCCACGGCGCCCATTCGGTCCACAGCGCGCGGATCGGGTCGGTCACCGGTGCGTCCGCCAAGGGCGGCCCGGCCGGCACCGTGGGACACAGGACAAGGTCGAACTGCTGGTGCAGCCGCGCCATCGCGTGCGCCGTCGCCGCCCGGGTCGCCTCGGCATCCATGAACTCGATCGCCGTCATCCCGCCCAGCGCCTGGGCCACCTGATGGATCCCGGGGTCCAGCAGCGCGGCGTTGTTCCCCATCACGGCGACCACCCGCGCGAGGGCGGCCCCCCAGACGCGGCCGAAGACGGCGGAGGTGTCGGGCAGGTCGATCTCGGCCTGGGTCACCAGGGCCCCCGCATCGGCAAGGAGCTGCGCCGCTTTCTCGACCGCCGCGACGCCGTCGGCATCGACCGGCGCGTCAAAGCCGGGGCGCCCGAGGACGCCGACCCGCAGGCCTTCGACGCCGGCCTCGATCCCATCCAGCCAGTCGCGCGGGTCGTCCGGCAGGCAGAACGGATCGCGCAGGTCCCAGCGCGCCATCGCGCCCAGCATCAGCGCGGCGTCCCGCACGGTGCGCGTCATCGGCCCGGCGCAGGACACGCTGGCGAACGCACTCGCCGGCCATTGCGGAATCCGCCCGTAGCTCGGCTTCAACCCGACCAGGCCGCACCATGCCGCGGGGATCCGCACCGACCCGCCGGCGTCGGTGCCGACATGCAGCGGACCGAACCCTGCCGCCCCGGCCGATCCGGCGCCGGAGGACGACCCGCCCGTCGTATGGGCCGGGTTCCAAGGGTTGCGGGTGATCCCGTGCAGCGGGCAGTCGCCCGGCGACTTCCAGCCGAACTCCGTCGTCGTGGTCTTGCCGATGACCACCGCCCCGGCCGCTTTCAGTCCCGCGACCAGCGGCGCGTCGTCCGGCACCGGGTCGGCGCTGGTGGTGCGGCTGCCGCGGCGGGTGGGGAAGCCGGCCAGGTCGACAAGGTCCTTCACCGTGCAGGGCACGCCGTCCAGCGCGCCGATCGGCCGCCCGGCCCGCCAGCGCCCCGCGCTCTCCTGCGCCGCCCGCACAGCGTCGGGGTTCATCACCGCAAAGGCGTTCAGCTGCGGATTGAAGCGCGCGACACGCTCCGTCACCGCCTGCAGGACATCGACGGGCGTGAGCTGCCGGCAGGCGAAGGCGGCGATCATCGCCTCGGCGGTGAGCAGGGCGGGATCGGTTTCGGACATCAATGTCTCCTGCTGAGGGCGGGTGCTTTACCGGCATCGGATCGCGGGTGCAGCATGGCGGCGACCTGGACGGAAGGGAACCCCGATATGGACGAACAGCAACCCTGGCAGTGGCCCGAACCCACCTGGCGCCAGATGGTCGGGCGTGCTCGGGCCGGCCGCAGCCTGCGGCCGGCAAGCTGGCCCAACGGCGCGCGCTGCGCGGTGGCGATCAGCTTCGACTCGGACCACGAGACGATCCCGCTGCGCGACAACGACCCCAGCCCGATGCGGATCAGCCAGGGCCAGTACGGCAACCGCCAGGCCACGCCGCGCATCCGCAAGCTGCTGGAACGGGAGTCGATCCCGGCCACCTTCTTCTTCCCCGCCGTCTCCGCGCTGCTGCACCCGGACGAGGTGCGGGCGCTGGCCGGCGACGGGCATGAGATCGGCATCCACTCCTGGATCCACGAGGTCAACACGACGCTGCCGCGGGAGGCGGAGCGCGAGCTGACCCTGCGTGCGCGGGAGACGCTGGCCAAGATCAGCGGGAAGGAACCGGTGGGCATGCGGACGGCGAGCTGGGACTTCTCGGTCAACACGCTGGACATCATCCGCGAGATGAAGCTGCTGTACGACAGCAGCCTGATGGCCGACGACGATCCTTACGAGCTGGAGGACCAGGGCGTTCCGACCGGGATCGTCGAGCTGCCGCCGGAATGGATCCGCGACGACGCGGTCTATTACAACATGCTGCGCTTCTCCGGCCTGCGGCCCTATACGCCGCCGTCGGCGGTCGGGGAGATCTTCACCGCCGAATTCGACGGCGCCTGGGACGAAGGCGGGATGTTCCTGCTGACGATGCACCCCCACATCACCGGCCACCGCTCCCGCATGCCGGTGCTGGCGCGGCTGATCGCGCACATGAAGGCGAAGGGCGGTTGCTGGTTCGCGACGCACGCGCAGATCGCGCAATGGTGCAAGGACCACGCGGCGGCACGATAGGCGGACGTTGCAGGGGGCGCGGCGCCCCCTACTCCGCGGCCTGGCGATGGCGCTGCGCATAGCGCACCAGCGCGTCGGCGTCGGTCGGCACGATCGGGGCGAAGTCCGTGTGCGCGATCCACTCCGCGCGCGTCGGCTTCCTGATATAGTTGGAAACGGCATTGAGCGTCAGATAGACGATCTTCCGCGGATAGGGCGTGATGTTTCCGGCGGAACCATGCACCAGGTTGCCGTGGAACATCAGCAGCCCGCCCGGCTTGCCGGTCGGTGCGACGATGCCGCCCTGCTCCACCAGCTTCGTCACCGTCGCCTCATCGAGCGTCCATAGCGGATAGGACGTCGTGCTGGTGTCGTGCCCGGCTGACAGGACACCCTGGGTATGGCTGCGCGGCACCAGCATCAGCGGCCCGTTGATCGGCATCACCTCGTCCAGGAAGATCGCGATGTTCATCGCCCGCGGCTCTGGCATGCCGTCGTCGCGCGCCCAGGTGCCGTAGTCCTGGTGCCACTGCCAGACGTCGCCGGTGAACGACGCTTTCGCGTTGATCTTGTATTGATGCATGTAGACCGGCTCGTTGAACAACTGCTCGACCGGGCGGATCATGCCGGGATGCCGGGCCAGCAGCCCGTGCGCTTCATTGTAGAGATGCGCGGCGAAGGCGGTGCGGGGCGCACCGGATTTCTCGCGCCACACTTCGGGTCGTTGCTGGCGATAGATGTCCTCGGCCTCGGCTTTCAGGACCGCGACTTCCTCCGGCAGGAATACCTCCGGCAGGAACAGGTAGCCTTCTTCGTGGAACTGCTTGATCTGGGCGTCGGTCAGCATGGGATCGTTTCCTTCGTTATGGGTTATGCGGCGTTGGATCGCAGCCGTTCGGCGGTCATCCGCGCGGCGCCGGCCGCGTGGGATATGGCTTCGGCCTCGGCCTTGGCGGCATCTCCGGCCAGGATCGCCTCCAGGATCGCGGGGTGCTCCCGGCGCCAGATCGTCTCGGCATAGCCTTGGCGGTGCAGCACGCCGGCCATGGCGCGCATCAAATGGGGCCAGAGCGGCGCGGTCATGTCCTCGATCGCGCTGTTTCCGGACAGGCGATAGATCGACTTGTGGAAGTCGGTGTCGGCCCGCACCAGTACCGGGACCGGCGTGGCGTCGCTGTAGTCGCGCCCGTCTTCGAGCTGCACGCGCAAGCCCGCCAGTTCCAGCTTGTCCGCCTCTCTGGCCCGCACCTGTTCGGCGGCCAGCCGAGCAGCCAAGCCGTCAATCGCCTGGCGGACCTGGTAGAGCTCGCCGATCCGAACCAGGTCGAGCGGCACGACACGCAGGCCCTTCTTGCCGTGCTCCTCGACCAGGCCCTCGCGTTTCAGCAGGTGCAGCGCGTGGCTGACAGGCTGGCGGGAGATGCCAAAGGACAGCGCCAGCTCCGCCTGCCGGATGCGTTGGCCGGGCGCGAGCGTACCGTCGGCGATCGCATCCAGAAGCTGCCGGTAGGTCAGGTCGATCAGGTTCGTCGGGTTCGGCAGTGGCTGCAGCATGGAATTCGGAATTCCAAATTCAGCCTACCGGTACCCGTCCCCTGCCCGTCCGTCAACGCCCCCCCCTCTGCGCCCCCCCTCTGCGCCCCCCCCTCTGCGCCCCCCCCTCTGCGCCTCCCCCTCTGCGCCTCCCCCTCTGCGCCTCCCC
>NZ_DASZTJ010000105.1:0-2749 GCF_035548235.1 Rhodopila sp. | reverse complement strand
CCCCCCCACGCCGATATTGGCGTGATGGCCTACGTCACCCAGTTCGCGCCCCAGGATTTCTGCGAGATCCCGAAATTCGGGACGATCCAGTTCCACCCCAGCCTGCTGCCCCTGCATCGCGGGGCGTCGAGCATGTCCTGGTCCATCATCCTGGGCCGGACAGAGACCGGGTTCTCGATCTTCCGGCCGACCGACGGGTTGGACGAAGGCCCGGTCATCCTGCAGCAGGCGGTGCGGATCGAGGCGGAGGACACGCTAGGCAGCCTGTATTTCGGCAAGATCTTCCCCATGGGCGTGGCGGGCCTGCTGGAGGCGGCCGACAGGGTGCTGGCGGGGAAGGCGCCTGCGACGGTGCAATACGAGCCGGAAGCCGGGTATGAAGGGATCATCCGAGACGCGGAATCCCAGATCCATTGGGCGAGCCATGTCGACCAGACTTTCAACTTGATCCGCGGCTGCAACCCGGCCCCCGGCGCCTGGACGACCCATGATGGCCGCAGACTGTTCCTCTTCGACAGCCGCAAGCGCATCGCGCGAACCTTCGGCGAAGTGAAGGGCAAGAAGATCGGCCAGGTGGTGGGAGCGGGACCCGCCGGTGTGACGATCCATGGCCAGGGCGGCTTCATCGATGTCCAGCGGCTGCGCTGGGACGGCGGCAAGAAGATCGCCGCGTCCGAGGCCGGGTTGGAGGTGGGGGCGATCCTCGGCGGATGATCGGAACGCAGGGCGGCAACCTGGGGACGGGTCTATTTTCAAGCGGCGGATGTGGCTAGACACTTGTTCATCGGATGGGTCGTTGCCCATTGACGGCGTGGCCTGTAGCGTCGTTCCGTTTTCAGGAAGCCGGATACCAGTCTGTTCATGCTCTTTCGTACGCTCCTGGCCGCCGCGGCGCTGCTGGCCGCGCCTCGGCTGGCCGTCATGCCGGCCTCCGCCAGTCCGAGTGACCTGACGATCGTAACACGCGACAACGCCTTCCTGCGGTCCGTGCAGGCTGCCTATGTGCAGCCTTTCACTGCGGTCACCGGCCTGCCGGTGCAGCAGGAGACGTGGGAGGGCGGGCTCGACTCGTTGCGTACCCATGCCAAGGCGCCGGCCAATGCCTGGGACCTCGTGCTGCTGGATGCCGATGAGTTGAGCGTGGCCTGCGGCGAGGGGCTGCTGGAAAAGCTCGACTGGTCGGCGATCGGCGGCAAGGATCACTATCTGCCGATCGGGGTCAGCGATTGCGGCGTCGGTGCCGTGATCGAGAACACCGTCCTGGCCTGGGACAAGGACAAGCTTCCGGTCACGCCAACCTGGTCGGATTTCTGGGACGTGGCGAAATATCCTGGCAAGCGCGGCCTGCGCAAAGGCGTCCGCGGCAACCTGGAGATCGCGCTGATGGCCGACGGCGTGGCCCCCGGCGACGTTTACAAGACCCTGTCGACCAGCGACGGCGTCGATCGGGCGTTCCGCAAGCTCGATCAGTTGAAGCCCTACATCGAATGGTGGTCGTCAGAGAGCGAGGCCGCGCGCATCCTGGCCTCGGGCGATGTACTGATGACCAGTGCGCCCAGCGGCCAGATCGTGACGGCAGCGGAAAAAGAACACCGCGGCTTCGGCGTGCAGTTCGCCAATAGCCTCTATGAAGTGCAGTCCTGGGCGATCCTGAAAGGTTCGCCGGCCCTACGGAATGCGCAACAATTCCTGTACTTCACCGGCATGCCCGCGGTCGAGGTCCGCCTGCTGAAGGAGAGCGGCGACTCGGGGCTGGCCAAGGGCTTGAACGACGGCCTGCCGCCCGAACTCCTGACGACCTCGCCAGGCAACCCCGCCAACCTCGGTGCGGGACTGCGGATCGACGCCGGCTTCTGGCACGACAACCTGGCGAAGCTGAAGCCCCGGTTCGAGGCATGGCTCGGGCACTGAGTCACCCCGGATAAACGTGCTCGAACACCGCGCGGTGAGCCTGTAGCGACCGCACCAGGTCGGTCAGCGTCTCCACCCGGACGTCCAGGCCGAGACGGTGCCAGCCGGGACGGGACTGGATGGCGTCCTCGAAGACCGGTCGGGCGCCCAGCAGGTCGAGCCCGCCATCGTCGGGCACCAGGGCGGTGACCAGGACGTCGCGGTTGCCGGCGATCTCGATGATCTGGCGATGACGGCCGGCGAGGAAACGGACGGCTTCGGTGAACCCGCCCCGGCGGGGTGTCCTGATCAGCGACAGGTTCGGTCCCAGATCCCGGACCAGCACGATGTGCTTGTCCGCTGTGAGGTCGGCATCGTCCAGGCCGCGTACGACGCTTTCGACGTAGGTCGGCCGAGGGGGCAACAACTCCCGACCCAAGGCGGCGAGCGTCTCGTCGACCCCCCATTCCAGCGTCAGCGCCACCCGCCGCTCCATCGCTCGGAGCGGGCAGTCGGTGGTGAAGGGCACGGTGGTCCAAAGCGTCCGCAGGCGCGCTCCGAACGGATAGTCCGGCCAGGGATGATGCAGGAGGAAGGCGGCGCTGTCCTCGGCCACGTACTGGGCGAACAGGTCCTCCTGCGTCAGGTCTCGCCCGCGCACCCAGGCAGTGAAACGGCCGATCGTCCGTTCATAGGCGCCCTTGACCAGCATTTCGGCGCTGAAGCTGGCGCCGATGACGGCGAGCATCGCCGCTTGGTCGAAGCCGCCACCTCGCGCTGCGGCGATCCGGTTGAGGCTGCAGAGGTTGGACCAGTAGCCGGTGACGCTGGTGCGGTAGTCGAACGCGTCGGGGTCATC
>NZ_DASZTJ010000104.1:0-35322 GCF_035548235.1 Rhodopila sp. | reverse complement strand
CGGCATCGTCTCCTCCGACACCGCCATGCCATGGCGGAAATCGCGGATCAGCCGGATGCGGGCGATATCGACCTCGGCGAACTCCCAGTCAGGGGCGACGCCGCCGGGGCGGACCCAGCCGCGTTCGACCCAGGTGACGATCTCGTTCTCCCGCAGGTCGGGGAACATGGCGACAATCGCCGTATAGCGCATCATGAACCCTCCCTCGGGCTATGCGTGCTCCGGGGTGTCCAGGTCTTGAGGAACTCGGCCAGTTCCGGCTCGTCTCCCGGCGGCAGCACGACCTGAAGCTGCACGAACTGATGTCCCTGCCGGATGCCCTTCCCGCGCAGCCGCAGCCTTGTGCCGGTGCCCGAACCGGCCGGTACCGCCAGGCGGACCGGGCCGTGCACCGTCGGCACCTCCAGCGAGGTACCAAGCACCGCTTCCTTCAGCGTGACCGGGACGTCGGTGATGATGTCGTCGCCGTCGCGGTGGAAACGCGGATCGGGGGCGACGGCGATTTCGATCAGCGCATCGCCGGCCGGCGCACCGTTCCACCCTGCCCCGCCTTGGCCGCGCAGGCGCAGCACGTGCCCATCCTCGGTCCCCGCCGGGATCCGGACATCCAGCGTCTTGCCGTCCGGCAGCGTCAGCCGCCGCGTCACCCCGACGGCGGCGTCCACGAAGCTGACGGTCAGGCTGTATTGCGCATCCCGCCCGCGCCGCGGATTGCCGCTCGCGCCCCAGTCGGAGCGGCGGCCTGCCCCGCCGAAGGCCTGGGAGAAGAACGCCTCCAGGTCCTCCTGCGAGAAGCCGCCGGCGGCGTCGTAGTGCTCATGCCCTTCGGCATCACGGTAGTATTGGCGTTGGGTATGCACTTCGTGCCCTTCCGCGTCGATCTCACCGCGATCGAACTTCCCCCGCTTCTCCTTGTCGGACAGCAGGTCATAGGCGGAGCTGATCTCGCCGAAGCGCGCCGCGGCGTCGGCCTGGCCGGGATTGACGTCCGGGTGGTGCTTCTTCGCAAGCTTGCGGTACGCGGCGCGAATTGCCGCCTCATCGGCGGTGCGCTCCACGCCCAGGATTTCGTAAGGATCTCTCATGGCAGCGCAATCACCTGGATATGACAGGACCGCGGATCAAGTCCCGCTCCAGACCGGAGAACGTTTCTGCAGGAACGCATCGATCCCCTCCTCGGCGTCGCGGGCCATCATGTTGCGGGTCATGACCTCGGACGCATAGGCATAGGCATCGGCCAGGGGCATCTCGACCTGACGGTAGAACGCCTCCTTCCCGATCGCCAAGGTCAGCGGGCTTTTCGAGGCGATCTGCTCCGCCAGCGCCCGCGTCGCCTGCCCCAACTCCGCATCGGCGACGACGCGGTTGACCAGGCCGATTTCCCGGGCACGCCAGGCGGGGACCAGGTCGCCGGTCAGCAGCATCTCCATCGCCGCCTTGCGGCCGACCGCGCGCGACAGCGCCACCATGGGGGTCGAGCAGAACAGGCCGATATCGACGCCGGGCGTGGCGAAGCGGGCCGCTTCCCCCGCCACGGCCAGGTCGCAGGAGGCGACGAGCTGGCAGCCGGCGGCGGTGGCGACGCCATGGACCTGGGCGATCACCGGCTTCGGCAGGTGCACGATGCGCTGCATCAGGACCGAGCAGGTGGCGAACAGCGCCTCATACGCCGCGCGGGTCGGCGTCGCGCGGACTTCCCGCAGGTCGTGGCCGGCACAGAAGGCCGGCCCGTTGGCGGCGATGACGACCACCCGTGCCGCCTGCTCCGCGGCGATGGCCTGCAACTGTGCGTCCAGCGCCTGCATCAGCGGCATGGACAGCGCATTTCGGGCAGCCGGCCGGTTGAGCGTCAAGGTGACGATGCCGTCGCGGTCGTCTCGAAGCAGGATATCGGTCATGATGGCGGCAGCTTAGCAGAGGGACACGACGATGCCGAATGATACCGCGCAAGAACGGGCGATCCCGCGTGGGGAGCTGTCGCTGCGCACCGTCGCGATGCCGGCCGACACCAACCCGGCCGGCGACATCTTCGGCGGCTGGATCATGTCGCTGATGGACCTCGCCGCCGGGGTCGCCGCCGGCACGCGCGCCAAGGGCCGGGTCGCGACGGTCGCCGCGTCCAACCTGAGCTTCCTTCGCCCGGTCAAGGTGGGCGACGTGGTCTGTGTCTATACCGAGATCAGGAAGACCGGCCGCACCTCCATCACGGTCGGCGTGGAAACCTTCGTCCTGCGCCGCAACCAGGGAGAGCGGGAGAAGGTGACGGCGGGTGAGTTCGTCATGGTGGCGGTGGACGATTTCGGCACGCCGCGTCCGCTGCCCGCAGCGTAAAGTAGCGCCCGCCCCGCCGCCATGGCAGTGAACGCACCAGGAGAACCCCGCCATGACCACCCTGCCCAACCGCCTCCCCGGCCTGAACTTCGACCTCGGTGAGACCGCGGACATGCTGCGCGGCACGGTCGAAGCCTTCTCGGCCGATGAGATCGCGCCGCGCGCCGCCGCCATCGACCGCGAGAACCAGTTCCCCATGGACCTCTGGCCCAAGCTCGGCGACCTGGGCGTGCTGGGCGTCACCGTATCCGAGGAATACGGCGGCGCCGGCATGGGCTACCTGGAGCACGTGGTGGCGATGGAGGAGATCTCCCGCGCCTCGGCCTCGGTCGGGCTGTCCTACGGCGCGCATTCCAACCTGTGCGTCAACCAGATCTTCCGCAACGGCAATGACGACCAGAAGCGCCGCTATCTGCCCGGCCTGATCGACGGCACCAAGGTCGGCGCCTTGGCGATGAGCGAGCCGGGATCGGGTTCCGACGTCGTCTCCATGCGCACGCGGGCCGACAGGAAAGGCGATCGCTACGTCCTGAACGGCGGGAAGATGTGGATCACCAACGGCCCGGACGCCGACGTGCTGGTGATCTATGCCAAGACCGATCCGAACGCAGGCCCGCGCGGCATCACCGCCTTCCTGGTGGAGAAAGGGTTCAAGGGTTTCTCGACCGCGCAGAAGCTCGACAAGCTGGGGATGCGCGGATCGAACACCTGCGAGCTGATCTTCCAGGACTGCGAAGTGCCGGCGGAAAACGTCCTGGGTACCCTGGGCCGTGGCGTGAACGTGCTGATGTCGGGCCTGGATTACGAGCGTGCGGTCCTCGCCGCCGGGCCGCTGGGGATCATGCAGGCCTGCATGGACGCGGTCGTCCCCTATGTCCACGAACGCAAGCAGTTCGGACAGGCGATCGGCGAGTTCCAGCTCATGCAGGGCAAGCTCGCGGACATGTACACGACGATGAACGCGGCCAAGGCTTACGTCTACGCCGTCGCGAAAGCCTGCGACCGCGGCGAGACCACCCGCAAGGATGCCGCCGGGGCCATTCTTTACGCCGCCGAAAAGGCCACCTGGATGGCCCTGGAAGCGATCCAGGCGCTCGGCGGCAATGGTTACATCAATGACTACCCGACCGGCCGGCTGCTGCGCGACGCGAAGCTGTATGAGATCGGCGCAGGCACCAGCGAGATCCGCCGCATGCTGATCGGGCGCGAGCTTTTCGCCGAAACCGCCTGAGCTTTTCGTTGCGCCGGGGCATGGCGATCGATAGTCTCAGGCACAATGCACAATCCTGAGACCAGTTCCTGGCCCCCCGGACGTCCTTCGGGCAGCCGGCATTGCCGCGGCTGATGCGGCACCTGCTGTCCGGCCTGATCGTCGCCCTGGCGATGCTCTCCGTCCTGTCCACCGCCCAGGCCCGTATCACCCGCATCGAGATCGAAAAGACCGAACCCGCCTATGGCGGCAAGCTGTTCGGTGACGTCGGGGCCTATGAGCTTCTGACCGGCAAGGCCTATGGCGAGGTCGACCCCAAGCTGCCGGGCAACGCGATCATCCAGGATATCGACCTCGCTTCGCGGAACGCGCGCGGCATGGTCGAGTATTCGACCGACATCGCCATCCTGCGCCCGGCCGATCCCCGGCATTCCAACCACATTCTGCTGTTCAACGTGGTCAACCGCGGCAACAAGGGCGCCGTCTCGCTGTTCAACGCGGACGCATCCGCGGTCCAGGCGGAAAACAACCTGTTAGCAGCGCCAGGCGACGGCTGGCTCCAGCGCCAGGGCTACACGCTGATCTGGTTCGGCTGGCAGGGCGACGTGCTGCCCGGCAACGGACGGATGACCATACGCGTGCCGGTCGCGCACAACCCGGACGGCTCCACCCTCACCGGCATCGTCCGAGCCGAGATGGTGGTGACGGATTTGACCGACAGCCTGCCGATCTCGGCCGGATGGTTCACGCGGGCGGGGACGCACAGGCCGTACCCGTCCGTCAGCACGGATAACCGGAGGCCGCTGGCGGACGGGTTCCTGCCCACGTTGACCGTCCGGGGGCGGGAGAACGCGCCACGCCGGCCTATCCCCAACGCCGCCTGGCATTTCGGCGTCTGCGGCGCGGCCGAGGCCGATCCCGCCACGCTCTGTCTGCCGTCGGGCTTCCAACCGGGCCATCTCTATGAGCTGATCTATCGTGCCAAGGACCCGATGGTGCTTGGGCTGGGCCTGGCCGCGGCGCGCGACCTGGGGACGTTCCTGCAAACCCGCGACCAGGACGATGCCGGCACGCCGAACCCGGTCATCCATGGGGCGGGCGTGAAATCCATCCTGATGGGCACGTCGCAGAGCGGCCGCTTCGTCCGCACCGTCATCATGCTGGGCTTCAACCAGGCCGAGACCGGCGGCCGGGTGTTCGATGCCGCGATGCCGCATATCGGCGGCGGGATGATCGCGCTGAACATCCGCTTCGCCCAGCCGGGCCATGCCTGGGGCGAGGAGATCGACCACCTCGCCCCCGCCTATGAGTTCCCGTTCAGCTACACCCGCCAGACCGACCCGCTGACCGGCCGCACGCAAGGCGTGCTCGACCGCTGCGAGGCGACGAACACCTGCCCGCTGATCATCCACGCCGCGACGACGCTGGAGATGTGGGAAGGACGGCAGTCGCTCAGCTTCACCGACCCGCTGGGCCGGCACGACGTGGCGGACCCGCCGAACGTCCGCACCTATATCCTGGCGAGCACCCAGCACGCGCCGGCCCTGTCGCCGCAGCCGCGGGAGGCGCCGTTCGGGGCCTGCTACCAGCAAAGCAACCCGAACCCCTACACCTGGACCATGCGGGCGTTGCTGGATGCGCTGACCCGTTGGGTGCGCGACGGGACGCTGCCTCCGCCCAGCCAGGTCCCGACGATCGCCGCCGGCACGCTGGTAGCGCCCGACGCCGTGCGCTTTCCGGAGATTCCCGCGACCGACTACGGCGGCGTGGAACGGCCGGAAGTCCGGTTCCTGGCCGTGAACAACCCGCTGGCGGTGTATGACCGCGGGCCTGGCTACAAGGCAGGCATGATGACGGGGGTGATCACCCGCGACCCACCCGGCGTCGGCGACGCGCGCTACCAGGTGCTGGTGCCCCAGGTGAACGCCGACGGCAACGACCTGGGCGGCATCCGCGGCCTGTTCGTGCAGGTGCCGATCGGGACCTATACCGGCTGGAACCTGTTCCGGGACGACTGGTTCACCAACGGGTTCTGCACCCTGCTGGGCAGCTTCATCCCCTTCGCGGCGACCCGAGCGGACCGGGAGAGGACCGGCGATCCGCGCCCCTCGATCGAGGAACGCTACAAGTCGCGGGAGGCTTATGTCGCCGCGATCCGCGAAACCGCCGCGAAACTGGTCGCCGCCCGCTTCCTGCTGCCCGAGGACGCGGAGCGGCTGGTGGCGGTAGCAGAACTGAACGGGATCCGGACCGGGCCCTAGGGAGCGATGCCAACGGCCTAGATCGTGCCCCTTTCCGATGCGGCCGCCCACCGCGCCCCCTTTTGCCGCCGCCCAAGCTTCGCTATGCCAGCAACGCGTCCAACAACCGCGAACGGCCCGCATGCTGCGATCCAACCTGAACCCGAGGTCCGAGGAATTCCTCTCCAACGCCGCATCGATGCGGACGCTGGTGGACGACCTGCGCGCCAAGGTCGCCGCCGTCGCCCAGGGCGGCGGTGCCGCCGCTCGGGACCGCCATGTCGCCCGCGGCAAGCTGTTGGCGCGCGATCGGGTGGCGGCGCTGATCGACCCCGGCTCACCGTTGCTGGAGCTGTCCCAGCTTGCCGCCTATGGGCTCTATGGCAATGAAGTGCCGGCTGCCGGGATCGTCACCGGCATCGGCCGCATCTCCGGCCGGGAATGCGTGGTCGTTGCCAACGACGCGACCGTCAAGGGCGGCACCTATTTCCCGATGACGGTGAAGAAGCATCTCCGCGCGCAGGAGATCGCGCGGAAGAACGGCCTTCCCTGCATCTACCTGGTGGATTCCGGCGGCGCTTTCCTGCCGATGCAGGACGAGATCTTCCCCGACCGGGACCATTTCGGCCGCATCTTCTTCAATCAGGCGAACATGTCGGCGGAAGGCATCCCCCAGATCGCCGTGGTCATGGGCAGTTGCACCGCCGGCGGCGCTTATGTCCCGGCGATGTCGGACGAGAGCATCATCGTCCGCAAGCAGGGCACGATCTTCCTCGGCGGCCCGCCCCTGGTGCAGGCCGCGACCGGAGAAATCGTCTCGGCCGAGGACCTGGGCGGCGCCGACGTCCATGCCCGCACGTCCGGCGTCGTCGATCACTATGCCCGCAACGACCATCACGCGCTGGCGATCTGCCGGCGGATCGTTGCCGGCCTGAACCGCGGCAAGCCGGCCGGTCCGCCGCGGCGCAAATCCGAACCGCCGCGCTATGATCCCGCCGAACTGGTGGGCGTCGTGCCGGCCGACCTGCGCACGCCTTATGACGCGCGGGAGGTAATCGCCCGCATCGTCGACGGCAGCGATTTCGACGAGTTCAAGAAACTCTACGGCACCACGCTGGTCTGCGGCTTCGCGCACCTGTTCGGCTATCCCGTCGGCATCATCGCCAACAACGGCATCCTGTTCAGCGAGTCGTCGCTGAAAGGCGCGCATTTCATCGAACTTTGTTCCCAGCGCAACATTCCGCTGATCTTCCTGCAGAACATCACCGGCTTCATGGTCGGCCGCAAATACGAATCCGGCGGCATCGCCAAGGATGGCGCGAAACTGGTCACCGCCGTGTCGACCACGTCCGTGCCCAAGCTGACGCTGATCGTCGGCGGCAGCTACGGCGCGGGGAATTACGGCATGTGCGGCCGCGCCTATGACCCGCGCTTCCTGTTCATGTGGCCCAACGCCCGCATCTCCGTCATGGGCGGGGAGCAGGCGGCCGGCGTGCTCGCCACCGTGCGCAGCGGATCGGCCGATTGGACCAAGGAGCAGGAGGAGGCGTTCAAGGCGCCCATACGCGCGCAATACGAAACGCAAGGGCATCCGTATTACGCCACCGCCCGCCTGTGGGACGACGGGGTCATCGACCCCGCCGACAGCCGCCGCGTCCTCGGCCTCGCGCTGTCGGCCGCGCTCAATAAACCCATCGAACCGACGCGCTTCGGCGTCTTCCGGATGTAGCCGGCATGTTCCGTTCCCTGCTGATCGCCAATCGCGGCGAAATCGCCTGCCGCATCGCCCGCACCGCAAGGCGGATGGGGATCGAAACGATCGCGGTCTATTCCGAGGCCGACGCGCATGCCATGCATGTCGGCGCCGCCGACCGCGCCTTCCCGATCGGGCCGGCACCGGCGCGCGACAGCTACCTGGACATTGCCCGCATCATCGAGGCCGCGCGCGCCGCCGGGGCCGAGGCGATCCATCCCGGCTATGGCTTCCTGTCGGAAAATCCCACGTTCGCCGAGGCTTGCGAGCAGGCCGGCATCGTCTTCGTGGGTCCCCCGCCCTCGGCCATGCGCGCCATGGGATCGAAATCCGCCGCCAAGGCGCTGATGGAAACCTCCGGCGTGCCGCTGCTGCCCGGCTACCACGGCGACCGCCAGGACGCCGCCTTCCTGTCGGACCAGGCAGCGCGCATCGGCTTTCCGGTCGTCATCAAGGCGGTGTCGGGCGGCGGCGGGCGCGGCATGCGCGTGGTCGACAGCGCCGATGCGTTCGACGCCGCCCTGGCCTCCGCCCGGCAGGAAGCCGCTTCGGCGTTCGGCGACGACCGTGTGCTGATCGAACGCTACCTCCAGCGTCCGCGCCATATCGAAGTCCAGGTTTTCGCCGACACGCTCGGCAACGCCGTGCATCTGTTCGAGCGCGACTGTTCCGCCCAGCGGCGCCACCAGAAGGTGATCGAGGAAGCGCCGGCCCCCGGCCTGTCCGCCGCCCAGCGGGAGGCGATGGGCCAGGCCGCCGTCGCCGCCGCCCGTGCGGTCGGATATGTCGGCGCCGGAACGGTCGAGTTCGTCGCCGACGCCGGCGGCTTCTACTTCCTGGAGATGAATACCCGCCTGCAGGTCGAACACCCGGTCACCGAAATGATCACCGGCTTCGACCTTGTGGAATGGCAGTTGCGCGTCGCCGCCGGCGAGCCCCTGCCGGCTGGTCAGACGCAGATACGCGTGTCGGGACATGCGATCGAGGCGCGCATCTATGCCGAGGACCCGGCCCGCGACTTCGCCCCGTCCATCGGCCGGCTGGCCAGTTTCGTCACGCCCGCAACCAGCCCCGATATCCGGGTCGACACCGGCTTCGCCACGGGTGATTCGGTGTCGATCCATTACGATGCGATGCTGGCCAAGCTGATCTGTCATGGCCCGACGCGGGATGCCGCGCTGACCCGGCTGCGGCGTGCGCTGGACGCCTGCCTCGTCGCCGGCGTGGCCAGCAACCTGGACCTGCTGGGCCGCATCGCCGCCCATCCCGATTTCGCCGCCGGCGGCATCGACACCGGCTTCATCGCGCGGGAAGCGGCGACGCTGCTGGCGCCCCAGGCCACGCCGCCGGCCGGCATCCTGGCGGTCGCCGCCCTGGCGGTGCTGAACGCCGAGACGCCGGCCAGCGACGATCCCTGGGACAGCCGTGATCAATGGTGGATCAACGCCGATCCGGTCCGGACGCTCGTCTTCACCGACGGAACAGCGCAGTTCCCCGTGCACGTGCGGCGTGACGGCGCCGCCTGGCGCATCGACGGCGTCCGGGCGACGGCAGGGTCGGCCGGCGAGCACGTCGTCGTGTCGCTGGACGGCATCCGCCGGTCTGTGCTGGCCGCTCGGGACGGCAACGCGATCACGTTGCGCGACGCCGGCCAGACCTGGCGGCTGACGCTGCCCGATCCGCTGTCGGCCGATGACGACGAGGAAGACGCCGGCGATCGCCTGATCGCGCCGATCCCCGGCCAGGTGACCCAGGTCGCAGTCAAGCCCGGCGATCAGGTCAGCCGGGGCGACATCCTGGTGGTGATGGAGGCGATGAAGACGGTCTTCCGCCTCGCCGCCCCGGCGGATGGGGTGGTGGCGTCCGTGTCCTGCGTGGTCGGAGAGACAGTCCAGGAAGGGCAGATCCTGGTGGGGTTCGGCGAGGCGCCGGAGGGCTGACACCGGTCATGGTCGGCGTCTCTCCCGTGGGAGGCGCCCCCACGACGGAGAGGGCGCCCCCCACGACGGAGAGGGCGCCCCCCACGACGAAGGATGGGGCCGGTCGCTGAGTGAAAGGGGGCGTCCGCCCCCCGTCAGTGCGAAATCTCCTCCAACTCCAGGTTCGACGTCCGGGGCCCGAACACGCCGATCGCGAGCACCACCACCAGCATCGCGAACGCGATCAGCCCGAACACCCCCTGGGTGCCCGCTTTATCCAGGAACCAGCCGATGATGAACGCCGCGAACACGGTGCTGATCCGGCTGAACGAGTAGGTGAACCCGACCGCCCGAGCGCGGATGCGGGTGGGGAACAACTCGGTCTGATAGCCGTGGAAGGAATATGACAGGATGTTGTTCGCCAGCGTGATCAGCACGCCCAGCACGATCAACGGCACCATCGCCGTCTGCTGGGAGAAGATGATGCCGAACACGCCGATGCCGATCGCGGAACCGACGAGCTGCCATTTCCGCTCGCACTTGTCGGCGAACAGGATCGCTAGCATCGGCCCGAACGGATTGGCGATCGCGATGATGAACGAATAGAGCAGGCTGGCCTGCAGGTTGATCCCGGTCTGGTGCGCGATCAGCGTCGGGACCCAGGCGGCGAAGCCATAGAAGCCGAACGTCTGGAAGAACTGGAACACCATCATCATGGTGGTCCGCTTGCCGTAAGGCGGCTGCCAGATCTCGCCGAAGCTGCCCAGCGCCTCCAGCCGTTCCTCGGAGTGCGTCGACGGCGCCGGCAGCTTCGCGCCGCCCAGGTCGGCCGACACCTTCGCCTCGATCGTCGTGGTGATGCGTTCGGCTTCCTCCGTGCGGCCCTGGTTCAGCAGCCAGCGCGGGCTTTCCGGCAGGCCGCGGCGCAGGACCCAGACCACCAGCGCGCCGGCCGATCCGATCAGCGCCACCCAGCGCCAGCCATCCAGGCCCAGCGGCGACAGCGGCACCAGCAGGTAAGCCAGGAACGCAACGATCGGCACGACCGCGAACTGCACCATCTGGTTCACCGCGAACGCCCGCCCCCGCAATCCTTTCGGGATCAGCTCTGCGATAAACGTATCGATCGTAACCAACTCGACGCCGATACCGATGCCGGAGATCAGCCGCATCAGGCAGACCAGCCAACCCGTCGGCATGAACGCCATGATCAGGTTCATGACGCTGTACCACAGCATGGAATAGGTGAAGATCGTGCGGCGCCCGTATTTGTCGGCGGCGAAGCCGAACACGAACGTGCCGATGAACAGGCCCGCGAAGGTGGAGGCGACGAACAGCGCCGGTCCGGTCCAGATGCCGACGCCGACACCGGCCAGCAATCCGGCCTTCACCAAGCCTGGAATGACATAAGCCGTCTGGAACAGCTCATAGAACTCGAACACCCCGCCCAGCGACAGGAGCGCTACCATCGTCCAGACATGCCGCGTGGCGGGCAGCCGGTCGAGCCGGGCGAGAATCCCCCCGGCCTGGGTGGGTTGGAACGTCGTCGCACTCATGAATGGGCCCGTTTCCTGCGTCGTTTCATCATCCGTCTGCATACTGCATCAGCCGGGACCCGCAAACGCCAAGTTTGGATTACAAGAATGTAATGCAACGCGCGATGCGCTTCGAACATGCGCCTGATCCGATCCGCGAAACGACGGTGTTATCCAACCGGCGACACCCCACATGTCGTAACGGAGGAAGAGCGACATGATCCGATTGACCCTCGCTTTATGCATCCTGCTGGCCGCCTGCACCCAGGCCCCGCCGCCGAACGCCGGTCCTCAAACGCCCGGCTATACCGGCACGACCGTCATCCCCGGCAACAACAGCAGCCTCGCGGGCAATGCCGAAGCCACCTACCTGCAGCAGAAATGGGGGTCCGCTCCCCGCATCTGACCAAGGCGTTGCGCTCGGTCGGCCCTGATGTACAAAGGCCGAACGGCAAACGGCAGGAGGAAACGTGCCAACCGGCAGTTCGACCGAGGAACCCGGCCTGCGGTCCCGGGCCGACAGCGTCCCCTTGGATTGGGACGCGGTGCGCGCGCACCTGGCCGCCCACGGCCATCGCCTGGACGCCGATCCGCCGCCGCGCCAGTTCGCCGGCGGCCTGGCCAACCTCAATTACCTGATCCACCTGGATGGCAAGCCGGCCGTGCTGCGCCGTCCGCCGATGGGGGAACTGCCGGCCGGCGCCTATGACATGGCGCGCGAGTTCCGCATCCTGTCGCGCCTGCCCGACGCCCTGCCCTTCATCGCCCGCGGCCTGCACCTGTGCGACGACCCCTCGGTCATCGGCCAGCGCTTCCAGATCATCGAATACCGCCCCGGCCTGGTGATCCGCGAGCACCTGCCGCCCGACCTGGCGCACCGGCCCGAGATCGGCGCCCGCCTGTCGCAGGTGCTGCTGGAGACGATCGCGGCGATCCACGCCGTCGATACCAGGGCCGTCGGCCTGGACGACCTGGGCCGGCCGGAAGGCTTCCTCGCCCGCGGCGTCAGCGGCTGGCGCAAGCGCGGCCTGGCGGCGATGGAGGACGGTACCGAGGCGCTGCACAAGGACGTCGGCGCCTGGCTGGAGGCGAACCTGGTCCCCGACGGACCGCCCGGCCTGCTGCATAATGATTTCAAACTGAACAACATCATCCTGGACCCGGAGACCTTCGCCCCGCGCGCCGTCGTGGACTGGGACCAGGGCACGCGCGGCGATCCGCTGTTCGATTTCGCCACCCTGCTGTCCTATTGGATCCACGCGGACGACCCGCCGGCGATGCATGACATGGAGCAGATGCCGGCGGTCGAGGCCTGCCTCTGTTCCCGCCAGGACGCGGTGGCGGCGTATGGCCGGATGTCCGGCCGCGACATGTCGGATTTCCGCTTCCACCGGGTGCTGGCGATGTACAAGCTGGCGGTGATCTTCCTGCAACTGGGCCTGCGCTGGCGCAGCGGGGCGACGCAGGACCGGCGCTATGCCGCGTTCACCGGCTACGGCACCGGCATCCTGGAATTCACCCACGAGATCGCCCAAGGGCGGGCGTTTTGATCCGTCATGGCGGGCACAGGCTCGCGACCCACGCCTTCTAGGGGCAAAGACCATGGACTTCTCCCTCTCCCTCGAACTGCAGGACCTCCAGGCCCGCACGCGCCGGTTCATCCAGGACAAGATCATTCCGCTGGAGGGCGATCCGCGCCAGACCCATCACGGCCCGACCGAAGAGTTCCGCCGCGAACTCGTCGCCCTCGCCGCCGCCGAGGGCCTGGTTGCCCCGCATGTCGGCACCGAATACGGCGGCCTCGGCCTGTCCCATGTCGGCAAGGCCGTCGTGTTCGAGGAAGCCGGCTACTCCCTGCTGGGCCCCGTCGCGATGCACATCTTCGCCCCCGACGAGGGCAACATGCACCTGCTGGAGGCCGTTGCGTCGCACGAACAGAAAGAGCGCTGGCTGCGGCCGCTGGCATCCGGCGCCACGCGGTCCTGCTTCTGCATGACCGAACCCGCGCCGGGGGCCGGGTCCGATCCCTCGGCGCTGAAGACGACGGCGCGCAAGGACGGCAACCATTACGTCATCAACGGCGACAAATGGTTCATCACCGGCGCGATCGGCGCCGCGTTCGCCATCATCATGGCGAAGGACGACAACGGTGATGCAACGATGTTCCTGGCCGACATGGACACGCCGGGCATCGAGATCGTGCGCGCGATGGACAGCCTGGATCACGCCTTCGCCGGCGGCCACGCGGTGATGCGCTTCAACGACGTGCGCGTCCCTGCCTCCGACATCCTGGGAGAGCCGGGCAAGGGCTTCCGCTACGCCCAGGTCCGCCTCGCCCCCGCCCGCCTCACCCACTGCATGCGCTGGCTCGGCGCCGCCAGGCGCGCGCACGCCATCGCCACGGACTATGCCCTGAAGCGCGAGGTCTTCGGCGCCAAGCTGATCGGCCACGAAGGCGTGGGCTTCATGCTGGCGGACAACGAGATGGACATCCGCATGAGCCGCCTTTCCATCCTGCATACGGCCTGGATGCTCGACCAGGGCCAGCGCGGCACGACGGAATCCTCGATGTCCAAGGTCTTCGTTTCGGAAGCGGTGTGGCGCGTGGTGGATCGCTGCGTCCAGGTCCTCGGCGGCCAAGGCGTCACCGGCGAAACGCTGGTCGCCCGCATCTTCAACGAGATGCGCGGCTTCCGTATCTACGACGGCCCCTCCGAGGTGCATCGCTGGAGCCTGGCGCAGCGCATCGCCCGCAACGGCGCCAATTGGGGGGCCACCTGATGAGCAGCCAGGATTTCGACCTGACCGGCAAGGTCTGCATCGTCACCGGCGCCGGGCGCGGCATCGGCCGCGGCATGGCCGAGGGCCTGGCCCGCCACGGCGCCACCGTCGTCCTGTCCGGCCGCACCCGGGCGACCCTGGACGAAGCCGCTGCCACGATCGGCGCGCGCGCCATCGTGGTGACCGCTGACGTTTCAAAGGAAACCGATGTCGGCGTGCTGCGCGACACGGTGCTGGAGCGCTGCGGCAAGATCGACGTGCTGGTGAACAATGCCGGCGTGAACCCGATCTTCAAGGGCATCGAACGCACGTCGCTGGCCGACTGGCAGACCATCATCGACGTCAACCTGACCGGCACGTTCCTGTGCTGCAAGCATATCGGCGGCGCGATCGGCGAAGGCGGATCGGTGATCAACATCAGTTCCGTCGCCGGTCACGGCGGCCTGCCCCGCTCGGTGCCCTATTGCGCGTCGAAGGGCGGGGTGGAGATGCTGACCAAGGCGCTGGCGCTGGATTGGGCGAAGCGCAAGGTGCGGGTGAACACGCTCGCCCCCGGCTGGGTGGACACCGACCTGACGCATGGGCTGCTGGAGCACGACGTCCATGGCCGCCGCCTGCTGGACCGCACGCCGCTGGGCCGCTTCGCCACGCCGCGCGACATGGCCGGCGGGGTCGTGTTCCTGGCCAGCGACGCGTCAGCCTTCATGACCGGGCAGAGCCTGGTGATCGACGGCGGCTGGGGCGCGGAGTAGCCGCTATTCCAGCGGTTCCGGCGGGGCACCGGGGATGGTGACGTTGAACCGAGCGGCGAGGGTGCCGTCCTGCTCGATCGTGACGTAGGTGTCCTTGCCGATCACGGCAAGCCGCATGCAGGCGGTACGGCCGTGGTCGATGTGCTCCCACGTCGAGCAGATCTCGTTGCCATCGACGCGGAACCGCCCGGTGTCGGTAAAGAGCCCGTGGGCCGCACTGAGCCGCAGCGTCCCGTCCGGCGCGATCCATTTGATCCAGCGCTTGCCGGCATGATCACCTTCCAGCACCACGCCATCCTCCCGGTGCCGCGTGGCGTAGAGCGCCTGCAACTGGGGTGCCGCAAGGGGCGTTTCCCGCGTGGCGGCGGAAGCGGACGGGGATGGTGCCTGTGTCGCGCAGCCCGTGGCGAGGACGACGGCCGAAAGAGCAGAAAACATAATGGCATACCGTAACAAATTCACACCTCCAGCTCGACATGCGACCAGCCCGCATGGTGCTGTGCACAAAAAGGTCACGCTGCTTCCGGAGGTTTTGAGAACCGTCCGTTCTTCCCCGTGCATCCATCATACCACCGGCACAGGCGAAGCTGAACCATAACAACATCGATTTTCCGGCCTGGAATTGATTCGCCGCAAACTTGCTCGCGCCGAGGCCACAAGCTACTGACAGGCCACCTCCGACACAGTTCAAGGCACGTCGCACAATGTCCAAACGACCGGTGATGCTGGTGATCCTCGACGGTTTCGGCTGGCGCGAAGAAAGCGCCGACAACGCCGTTCGGCTGGCGAAGACCCCGACCTTCACCCGGCTGTGGGAGACCTGCCCGCACGCTTTCCTGCACACCTCCGGCCGCGACGTCGGGCTGCCGGACGGACAGATGGGCAACTCCGAGGTCGGGCACCTGAACATCGGCGCCGGCCGCGTGGTGAAGCAGGAACTGGTGCGGATCGGCGACGCGGTGCATGACGGCTCGATCGCCCAGGCGCCGGCCTTCATCGCGCTGGTGCAGGCGCTGAAGACATCGGGCGGCACCTGCCACCTGATGGGCCTGGTGTCGCCGGGCGGGGTACACTCGCATCAGGACCATGCCGCCGCGCTGGCGGCGCTGCTGGACAAGGCGGGCGTGAAAACCGTCGTCCATGCCTTCACCGACGGCCGCGACACGCCGCCGCAATCCGCCAAGGAAGACCTGGTTCGGCTGCGGGCCGCCCTGCCCGCCTCGATCCCCGTCGCCACCGTCATCGGCCGCTACTTCGCCATGGACCGCGACAAGCGCTGGGACCGCGTCGCCCGGGCCTACAACGCGATGGCCGAGGCCGAGGGGGCGCACCACGCCTCGCCCGAGGCAGCGATCGACGCCGCCTATGCCGCCGGCAAGTTCGACGAGTTCGTTCCGGCTTCGGTGATTGGCGACTACAAGGGTATGCAGGATGGCGACGCAATCCTGTGCTTCAACTTCCGGGCGGACCGGGTGCGGGAGATATTGGCAGGGCTGCTGGACCCGGCATTCGACGGTTTCCCCCGCAAGCGGGTGATCAAATTCGCCGCCGCCGTCGGCATGACCCGGTATTCCGACGCGCTCGCCCCGTTCATGGGTGTCCTGTTCGAAGCCGATACGATGCCCAACATCCTGGGAGAGGTCGTCGCCAACGCCGGCAAGACCCAACTCCGCATGGCGGAGACCGAGAAATACCCGCACGTCACCTATTTCCTCAACGGCGGGCAGGAGACGCCGTTCAAGGGCGAGGACCGGATCATGGTCCCCTCCCCCAAGGTCGCGACCTATGACCTGCAGCCGGAGATGTCGGCCCCGGAACTGACCGACAAGGCGGTGGCGGCGATCGACAGCGGGAAATACGACCTGATCGTGCTGAATTTCGCCAACCCCGACATGGTCGGCCATACCGGCAGCCTGCCGGCCGCGATCAAGGCCGTGGAGACGGTCGACACCAGCCTGGGCCGCATCGCCGAGGCGATCACCCGCCAGCACGGCGCCCTGCTGGTCACCGCCGACCACGGCAACTGCGAACTGATGAAGGACCCCGAGACAGGCGGCCCGCATACGGCGCATACGACCAACCCCGTGCCCGTGGTGCTGATGGGCAGCAATTCCGGGCTGAAGGAAGGCCGCCTGGCGGACCTGGCGCCGACGCTGCTGGACCTGCTGGGGATCGGCAAGCCGGCGGAGATGACCGGGCACTCACTGGTCGGGGGGTAAGGTGGGATCGGCGGCGTCCTGGCCGCCGGATAACAACGGATAGGAGGGGGCCGGCACCTCTCTCGTCCATGCCGCCCAGCGCGGCGCCCACGAACCTTCGCCCGCCGCAATCAGGATGCGCCCATGCCGCCCTACATCAGGGCGTATGGACCTTCGCCGGCCACGACGCGGAAACGCCTTCGCCTCACGCCCGCCCGTCCCGCCGCCCCGACACCACGAACGCCGCGATCGGCACTCCCAGGCCCTGGGCGTCTCGGTGGCTCGCCGCCCGCACGTCGATCTCGGCCGCGATCGCCGCCAGCGCCTCCGGCGTCTGTGCCCCGATCAGGGCCGCCATCCGAGCGGTGCCGGACCGCAGGGCTGTCAGCAGGGCGGCGCCGTCGGGGTGCCGCCAGACATGGCGGACATGGACGACGGCCCCTTCGACCAGCCCGGCCCGCGCCATGGCGGACAGGCAAGCGTCTGGGTCGTTCAATCCGCCGCCCGGCGGCGGCGCCTTCGACGCCGTCATGTCCCCGCGCGTCCGGATCGCGTCGAACACCAGCTTCCAGGCGATATTCGACCCTTGGTCGGCCCACACGGTGAATGCCAGGCGTCCGCCCGGACGCAGCACCCGCCCGGCATCCGCCAGCGCGTTCACCGGGTTCGGCGCATGATGGATGCCGAAATTCGACACCACCGCGTCGAAGGCCGCATCGGCATAGGGCAGCGCCTCCGCGTCCCCCTGGTCGAAAACCAGGCCCGGATGGCGTTCCCGCGCCACCGCCAGCATCGCCGCCGAGAAATCGAGCCCCCTGGCCGCCGCCCCCCGCCCGGCCGCGGCCGCGGCGGTGAAGCCGGGGCCGCAGGCGACATCCAGCACCGTCTGCCCCGAACCTATGCCCGCCCGGTCCAGCAAGGCGGGGATGAACGGACGGGTCGCGGTGGCGAAGGACGCCTCATACCCTGCCGCCGCGACCTGCCAGCCGGCATGCTCGAAGGCGCGGACGGCATCCGGATCGGACACGGTTCAATACGTCCGGAAGATGCGCGCGATCTCGTCCGGGTCCCGGGTCACGGTCAGCGCCAGGGACAGCAGGATGCGCGCCTTCTGCGGATTGAGGTTGTCCGCGATCAGGAACCCCGCCTCCCGCAGCCGCTTGCCCCGGAACGTCCGCCCCGATCCTGCTCGTGTCGACTGTACGACGACCACGCCGTTCGCCGCCGCCTCCGACAGCGCGGCGAAATCGCCGGGCGGAACGAAGCCCGGCGCGAACCCGCCGGCGACGATGCCCTTCGCCCCCGCCGCCACGAAGGCCCGCACCGCCGTCCCGTCACCGCCGGCATAGGAATACGCGATGTCGACCCGCGGCAGTTCGGCCAGCCCCGAGACGTCGAACTCGGTATCCGGCGCCCCACGCCGCAACGGGCGGCGGTAGAACGCCACCGCGTCGCCGTCGGCATGGCCCAGCACCCCGAAATCCGGCGTGCGGAACGTCTGCAGCCGCAGCGTGGAGGTCTTGGTGACCTCCCGCGCCGCGTGGATCTCGTCGTTCAGCATCGCCAGGACGCCCAGGCCCCGCGCTTCGGGCGACGCGGCCACGCGCAGCGCGTTCACCAGGTTCATGCCGGCGTCCGAGGACAGCGCGCTGGACGGCCGCTGCGCGCCCACCAAAACGACGGGCACCGGCACCTTCACGGTCAGGTGGAGGAAATACGCGGTTTCCTCCAGCGTTGCCGTGCCATGGCCGATGACGATGCCGGCGAGGTCCGGATGCTCCGCCACCAGCGTCCCGCACAAGGATACCAGGTCCTTCCACTCCGGATAGGCGATGGCCGGGCTGGCAACGTTGCGATACCGGACCGGGATCACATCGGCCACCAGGTTGGTGTCCGGCCAACGCGCCAGAAGCTCGTCGGCATGCAGGACGTTGCCCGCCGCGCCGTAGTCCTGCAGGTCGAGCGGTCCCCGGCCCAGCGAGGCGATCGTGCCGCCGGTGCCGATGAAGGCGACTTTCGGCTTGCTCATGCGACGGCTCCGGCCTTGTCCAGCATCGGCGGGCGCGCGGCGTGATAGGCGGTGTCGCGCTGGTAGGCATCGGCGACCTTCAGCACCCGGCCCTCGCCGAACGGCCGGCCGGCGATCTGCAGGCCGATCGGGCATCCGTTGGGATCGAGGCCGCACGGGACGCTGATTGCCGGCAGGCCCAGGTAGTTGAACGGCCGCGCATTGGCCGAGACCGCCATGAATTTATGTTCGGTGCCCGGCGGGCCGTGGTCGATGTCCGTCTCCTGCAGCGTCGGCAGGCAGGTCTTGATCGTCGGGGTCACCAGCACGTCGACCGTGTCGAATACCGCCTTGGCGAACGCGCGCAGGATCGGGCCGCGGCGGGACAGCGCCTCGATGTAATAGGCCGCCGGCAGCGCGTAGCCCGGATACATGCGGCCGGAGATATGCGCCCCATAGGCCTGCGGGTCCTTGCGCATCCATTCGGCGTGGATCGGCGCCGCCTCCGCGCGGCTGACGATCCCGCCATAGGCGGCGACCGCGTCCATCAGCGGCAGGGTCAGGCGCGTCACCGTGGCGCCCCGCGCCTCCAGCACCTTCAGCGCCGCCTCCATCGCCGCCACCACCGGCGCGTCGGCGCCGTCCAGGAACACGTTGGTCGGCACCCCGATCCGCGTGCCCCGCAGGTCGCCGTCGAGGAACCGCTCGTAATCCGGCACCGGCTCATGCGACGACGTCGGGTCCAGCGGATCGTGCCCGGCGATCACCGTCAGTACCCGAGCGCAGTCGCGCGCGGTGCGGGCGAGCGGCCCGACATTGTCATGGGAGAACGACAGCGGCATCACGCCGTAGCGCGACACGCGCGTCTGCGTCGGCTTCAGGCCGGTCACCCCGCAGGCCGAAGCCGGCAGGCGGATCGAACCGCCGGTATCCGATCCCAGCGCCATGTAGTTGAAGCGCGCGGCGACGGACGCGCCGGAGCCCGAGGACGACCCGCCGGTGATGTACGGCAGGTTCCAGGGGTTGTGGCAGTCGCCATAGGTCTTGTTGTGCCCGGTCGGGTTCTGCGCGAACTCCGCCATGTTCAGCCCGGCGAAGACATATGCGCCGGCCTCGTCCATCCGGCTGATCACGGTGGCGGTGACCGATGGGCGGTAGTCCTTGCGCAGCGCCGATCCGCAGGTCGCCAGCCGTCCGGCCTGGTAATACATGTCCTTGTGCGCCATCGGCACGCCATGCAGCTTGCCCAGCCGCCCCCCGGCGCCGACGGCCTTGTCGGCCGCCCGGGCGGCGGCTTCGGCGGCTTCGCGTTCCTCCCAGATCACCGCGTTCACCGGCGCGTTGACCTTGTCCAGGTTGGCCCAGCAAGCCTTCAGCAGTTCCAGCGAGGAGACCTTGCGGGCGGCGACGGCGTCCGCCGCCTCGGTCAGCGACAGGTCGGCCAGGTAGCCATCGACCAGGGCGGCCATCAGGCGGGTTCCTTGGCGGCTTGCAGCGCGGCCTCGAAGCTCGACGGTTCGTCCTCGAACGCCAGCGTGCCCCTCAGGGCCTCGAAGGCCGCGATCGTGTCCGCCAGCTCCGCCGCCAGGCGGCGGGCGGGGTCGTTCGGCGGCTCGATCCCGTGCCATCGCGAAATCGTTGATTCGACCTGACTCTCAAACGCAGCCATTTCCCACGTCCCAAGCGTTACCGAGACGCGAGTAGGCAATAGATCGAGGAAACGGGCAATGCCTCACGGGAATGCGGAGACGATGGGCCGGCCGGACGATTGGTCCGATACATTCCGCACGAATATCCCCAATCGATTGGACCGGTTGCCCTGGAGCCGCTTCCACTGGCTCGTCATCATCGCGCTCGGCATCGCCTGGGTGCTGGACGGGCTGGAGGTCACCATCGTCGGCTCCCTCTCCGGCGCGCTGGCCGACAGCAAGGTGCTGCACCTGACCGCCGGCCAGGTGGGCGCCGCCGCCAGCGCCTATCTGATCGGCGCCGTCGCCGGCGCGCTGTTCTTCGGCTGGCTCACCGACCGCCTGGGGCGGAAGAAGCTCTTCACCGTCACCGTCCTGGTCTACCTGCTGGCCACCATCGCCTGCGGCCTGTCGTGGGATTTCTGGTCCTTCGCCCTGTTCCGCCTGCTGACCGGCGCCGGGATCGGCGGCGAATACGCGGCGGTGAACGCCACGATCCAGGAGATGATCCCCGCCCGCCGCCGCGGCTTCACCGACCTTGTCGTCAACGGCAGCTTCTGGCTGGGCGCCGCGGTCGGCGCGCTGGGGGCGGTGGTGGTGCTGGACCCTGCCATCATGCCGCCCGAGATCGGCTGGCGCGCTGCCTTCGTCATCGGTGGCGTCCTGGGCCTGATCGTGCTGGTGCTGCGCCGTTTCCTGCCGGAAAGCCCGCGCTGGCTGATGACCCATGGCCACCCTCAAGCGGCCGAGGACGTCGTCGCCGGGATCGAAGCCCGCGTGGAGCAGGAGACCGGCCGGCCGCTTCCCCCTGTCCCGTCCGGCGGCCTGATCCTGCGCACCGACGTCAAGTCCTGGTTCCTGCCGGGGCTGAAGGCGCTGATCGGCCATTATCGCCGGCAGACCGTGCTGGGGGTCGCGCTGATGGCGGCACAGGCCTTCTGCTACAATGCCGTCTTCTTCACGTATGCGCTGATCCTGACCCGGTTCTACGGGGTTTCGTCCGGCGATGTCGGGCTGTTCATGCTGCCCTTCGCCTTGGGGAATTTCCTGGGTCCGCTCTGCCTGGGGCGGCTGTTCGACACGATCGGCCGGCGAGTGATGATCACCGCGACCTATGCCGTGTCCGGCATCCTGATGGCCGGGACGGGCTGGCTGTTCGCCCAGGGCTGGCTGGGGCCGATGCAGCAGACCGCGGCATGGACGGGGATCTTCTTCGTCGCCTCGGCCGCTGCCAGTTCCGCCTATCTGACGGTGGGCGAGAGCTTCCCGCTGGAGGTGCGGGCGATCGCGATCTCCCTGTTCTATGCCTTCGGCACGGGGATCGGCGGCGTGGCCGGGCCGGCCCTGTTCGGTGCGCTGATCGACACGGGGTCGCGGATGTCGATCTTCTGGGGCTACCTGCTGGGCGGGGGATTGATGGTGGTGGCCGCCGCCGTCGCGGCCGCGCTGGCGACGAACGCGGAGCGGCGGGCGCTGGAGGACGTGGCGCCGCCCCTCTCGGCGGTGAGGTCGGCCGTCGATTCAGCCGGCCGGTGACAGCCTGGCCCAGTCCAGCGTCGCCAGGCCGGGGCAGGCGCGCGGCAGCGAGACGACGACCAGGTCCGGGCGCGGGCGGGAGGACCGCAGACCCAGGACGAAGGACGCGCTGCCCAGCGCCGAACGGGCCATCACGCCGGCCCAATCGCGGCGGTCGCTGACGATACCGTTGTAAATGTAACGAATCTGGTCGGCTTCGGGGTCAAGGCCTTTCAGCCGTTCGTCGTCGGCCCCGTCGATCCGCAGCAGCATGGCATGCAGCGGCCGCGCGCAGTGGGGCGCCTGGCCGTCGATGGTGCCCTCCTGCGTCGAGGCCCGGGTCGCGATGTCCATCCGCTGCAATTCGGAAACGAGGGCGTCCCTGGGATCGGCATCGGCATCGCCGCGCTGTCCCCGGGTCGCCTGGATCAGCAGCGTCAGCACGATCAGGGTCGCGAACCCCATGCGAAGGATGGTCTTCATGGACGGGATCTTTACGGGTGCCCCGGCGATGGCGCGGCGGGGGGCTGCGGCCGGTCTCGCGTCGCCAGGACCGGAACCAGCACCGCCAGGCCCAGGGCTGCGACCGTGTAGATCGAGATGCCGGGTCCTTCATGCCACCAATGGTAGCTGCTCTCGTTCAGGCCCAGGAGAACCAGGCGGCATTCCGTCAGGATGATGCTGCCGATCACGCCCAGGCCCAGCCAGCGCAGGTCGCTGCGCCGGGGCATCCGGCCGAGATAGAGGCACATCACCAGGAACGCCAGGACGAAGCCGGCCAACTGCATCGACGATGCGCAATACGGCCAGATGACGATGCTGAAGCCGTTGTCCAGGTTCTCCACGACGTTGCCGGAGACCGCCGCCGGGATGCCGATCATCCGGAACAGGTCTCCGACGATCACCGCGTCCGCGCGCGCCACCAGGATGTGCAGCCCGCTGAGGAAGCGGGATTCCCACAGCGTCTCCAGCGCCAGTCCCAGCATGATCAGCCCGGCCTGGCGCCCCGCCGGCTGGGCGGCGCGGTCGCGCAGCAGCGAGACGCCCAGGATCGCCAGGCCGATGCCAGGCGCGAGCCTGACCGGCGCGAGTGCGATCACGCCGATGCCGAACACCGTGGCGATCCGCGCCCAGGAGGCCGGTCCCGCGGCAAACATGCGGCTGGACCGGACGAAGATGAGGCCCCAGGCGAAGACGTCGAAAGCGCCGTTATCGAGGACCCGGGTGATCATCGGCGCCAGGCCCGGCAGGTCATCGGGCGCACTGCCGCGGAGGATGTTGGCCCAGAACGCGACGGCGAGGATCACGACGGACCAGAGTCCGGTCTCTTGCAGCCCGATGGGTTTGGGGATGGCGATAGCCGAACGCGACACGGTAGGTCCTTGGCGGTGTCCGCGGGAGGGGGACGGCGGGCGGCGCGTTATAGCGATTTTCGCGCTCCGGTAGCAATGACTATAAATTCAAATATGTACCGGATTTATTACATATCCCCGTAGTACTATATATTATTGATACGAATATCCGATTATGATCAGACGTTTCGACTATTTCGAAACTTGATCGGATTTTGCTCTAGACGACTGTCAGACCGTATTTTCCCGAGAACTGCCATGCCCGGCCGGCCGCATCGCGCGGTTCAACCCGCAAAAATACGACATCTCAAATTATAGTTGACACCAGTAAAATACTACACCCCTATAATGCCCGTACTGGACAAGGCCTCTCACGCCAGGAGCAGATTTTTGAAAACGCGCCACATCATCGCCGCTGCCGGCTTCGCGGCCATCCTGTCGACCGCTTCCGTCGCGGCATGGGCGAAACCGCCTTCCTGCCCTGGCTGCGGACATGGCCATCATGCGCCCGCGCCGCTGCTCGCGGCCGGAATCCCGGCCTTCGCCCTGTTGGGCGGCGGTACGGCGGTCCGCTGGGTTCGCAGGAAGGCGCGTCGTTCCTGATCGCTGGCGCGGGGTGCGCGAAACCCCGCGCCGACGGACGGCTACGCGGCCGCCGCCAGCGGCACCGGCGCCTGCCGGATCAAGTAGTCGAACGCGGACAACGCCGCTTTCGCCCCTTCCCCGGCCGCGATGACGATCTGCTTGAACGGCGTCGTCGTCGCATCGCCAGCCGCGAAGACCCCGGGTAAAGAGGTCTGGCCGCGCGCATCCACCTCGATCTCGCCCCGCGCGCTCAGCGCCAGCACGCCTTTCAGCCATTCCGTGTTCGGAACCAGGCCGATCTGCACGAACACGCCCTCCAGTTCGATCGTGCGCGCCGCGCCGCTGCCGCGGTCCTTGTAGGTCAGGCCGACCACCTTCCCGCCGTCGCCCAGCACCTCGGTCGTCTGCGCCGAGACCAGCACGGTGACGTTCGCCAGCGAACGCAGCTTCGTCTGCAGCACCGCATCCGCGCGCAGCGCCGAGTCGAACTCCAGCAGCGTGACGTGGGAAACGATCCCCGCAAGGTCGATCGCCGCCTCGACGCCGGAATTGCCGCCGCCGATGACCGCCACGCGCTTGCCCTTGAACAACGGGCCGTCGCAATGTGGGCAATAGGCCACGCCCTTGTTGCGGTATTCCGCCTCGCCCGGAACGTTCATCTGCCGCCAGCGCGCGCCGGTCGACAGGATCACCGATTTCGCCTTCAGGGATTCGCCGTTGGCGAGCCTGACCTCGGTCATCCCGCCTTCGACCGCGGCGGGCACGAGGCCGACCGCCGTCTGCGAGGTCATGACGTCGACCTCATAGCCGCGGACATGCTGTTCCATCTGCGCGACCAGCTTCGGGCCTTCGGTGTGCGGCACGCCGATATAGTTCTCGATCCCCATCGTATCGGCGACCTGGCCGCCGAAGCGCTCCGCCACG
Organism: Rhodopila sp.; assembly: GCF_035548235.1. Classification (GTDB taxonomy): domain Bacteria; phylum Pseudomonadota; class Alphaproteobacteria; order Acetobacterales; family Acetobacteraceae; genus Rhodopila. The sequence continues at coordinate 10,531 of NZ_DASZTJ010000104.1, read as the reverse complement.
ATGCCGGTGCGGATGCCCTTGCGCGCGGCATAGACCGCCGCGGCCGCGCCGGCCGGACCGCCGCCCACCACCAGCACGTCGAACGCCGCCTTGCCGCGGATCGCGGCGGCGGCGCGATCGCCCGCGCCCGCGTCCAGCTTGCCGAGGATTTCCTCCAGCCCCATCCGCCCCTGCGCGAACGGCTGGCCGTTCAGGAACACGGACGGCACCGCCATGACCTCCCGCGCCGCGACCTCATCCTGGAACAGCGCCCCGTCGATCGCGGTGTGGCGGACGTTCGGGTTGAGCGCGGCCATCAGGTTGAGCGCCTGCACCACGTCGGGGCAGTTCTGGCACGATTGGGAAAAATACGTCTCGAAGTCGAACGCGCCCTCCAGTCCCCGGATCTGCTCCAGCAGTTCGGGCGCCTCCTTGGGCGGATGGCCGCCGACCTGAAGCAGGGCGAGGACCAGCGAATTGAACTCATGCCCCATCGGCAGCCCGGCGAACCGGACGTTGCCCCGGGTCCCGGCGCGGCGGATGGCGAAGGACGGGACACGCGTATCGTCATTCGTCTCGACGAACGTCACCCGGTCCGACAGCGCGGCCAGTTCCGTCAGCAACGACCGCATCTCCGACGACTTGGCGCTGTCGTCCAGCGACGCGGCAAGCTCGATCGGCTGGGTGATGCGGCCGAAATAAGTCTTCAACTGCGTCTTGATGGCGGCGTCCAACATGGCGGTCGATTCCTGCAGATTTTCGTTGGCGCGTCCCGTCATCATGGCCGGGCGCTGCTATGTGCCGAACTGAAGGCAAGCCGCCGGCACCCCATCACAAGAAAGCTCCTCACAGGGAAGCCTTTCGCAGGGAGGCGCCGGCGGGGTCGATGCCTCAGATCTTGCCGACCAGGTCCAGCGACGGGGCCAGCGTGCTCTCGCCTTCCTGCCAGGCGGCCGGGCACACCTCGTTCGGATGCGCATGGACATACTGCGCCGCCTTGATCTTGCGCAGCAGTTCCGTCGCGTCGCGGCCGATGCCGCCGGCGGTGATCTCGATCACCTGGATCTTGCCCTCCGGGTCGATCACGAACGTGCCGCGATCGGCCAGGCCCACATCCTCGATCAGGACGCCGAAGTTGCGGCTGATCTGCAGCGTCGGATCGCCGATCATCGTGTATTCGATCTTGCCGATCGCCGGCGAGGTGTCGTGCCACGCCTTGTGCGCGAAATGCGTGTCGGTCGAGACGCTGTAGATCTCGACGCCCAGGCGCTGGAAGTCGCCGTAATTGTTCTGCAGGTCTTCAAGCTCGGTCGGGCAGACGAACGTGAAGTCGGCCGGATAGAAGAAAACGACGGACCACTTGCCGATAAAGGATTGTTCGGTCACATCTACAAACTTGCCGGCTTTGTACGCGGTCGCCTTGAAAGGTTTCACGTCGGTGCTGATCAGGGACATGCTCTGTTCCATGCGCTGTATGTTGCGATGCAGCGAGAGGCATACCCTGGGAGACTAAACGAGAGAAACGCAAAAAACCAAATTGAATGATCGGAAAAACCGATTATGTCCGAGAACATGAGGCCTACCCCGACCCTACGCCAACTCCGCTATCTCGCCGCCGTCGTCGAGCGCTGCCATTTCGGCCATGCCGCCGAAGATTGCCTGGTCAGCCAGTCGACCCTCAGCGCCGCCATCCAGGAACTGGAGGACCTGCTCGGCGCCCCCCTCCTGGAGCGCACCAAGCGCTCCGTCGTCCCGACCCCGCTGGGGCGGGAGATCGCCGGACGGGCACGCGCATTGCTGAAGGGCGCGGACGACCTGGTGGACATCGCCCTGACGGCGCGCGATCCCATGGCCGGGCCGCTGCACCTGGGCGTCATCCCGACCATCGGCCCGTTCCTGCTGCCGAACGTGATGCCGCGCCTGCGATCCGCCTTCCCCCGTCTCAAGCTCTATCTCAAAGAGGATCAGACCGCTCGGCTGCTGGACCAGTTGGATTCGGGGATGCTGGACGCGGCGATCATCGCCCTGCCCTACAAGCTGGACGACCTGGAGGCCATGGACCTCGGCCCCGACGCGTTCTCGGTCATCTGCCCGCCTGGCCATCGGCTGTCCCACCAGCGGCCGGTGCGTCCGAAGGACCTGGCGCCCGAGGACCTGCTGCTGCTGGAGGACGGCCACTGCCTGCGCGACCACGTGCTGACGGCCTGCAACATGGAGATCACACGGCGCAACCCGGCCTTTCAAGGCACCAGCCTGCATACGCTGGTGCAGATGGTGGCCAGCGGCCTGGGCGTCACGCTGGTGCCGCACATGGCGCTGGACGCCGGAATCCTGCGCGGCCTGGACATCGAGGCGATCCCGCTGGACGAAACCGCCCCGCCCCGCCGCATCGGCCTGGTCTGGCGACGCGGAACGGCGCGGAAGGAAACGTTCGAGACGCTCGGGACGATGCTGCGGGAGGCGACGGCGCGAGAGGGCGGTTAGATCGCCGGCCCCACCAGCCTCGCCGCCTGCTCCACGCAGCGCTCGAACACCGTCAGGTCCCGCCAGCGGTCTTTCTCCTCCCGCAGCAGCCCGCCCGACTCCGCCAGCGCGCCTTCGATCATCAGGTTGTCGAACAGCCCGAACTGCTCGACCAGCAGGCCGTCGGGGTCGCACCAGGCCCCGTCCTCCGCCTGCCGCCCCGGAAAGGCTGCCAGCGTGCGGTCCAGGAAGTCCTGCGCGACCGTCGCATAGCCGAACACGCGCAGGCCGAGGCCGCGGGCGAAGCCGACCTCATAGATCGTGCCGGCATCCGCGCTGGGGCCGCGGAACGGGGTCAGGTTGGCGATCACGGCGGCGCAGCTTCGGATATGCGCCTCGTTGCGGAATGCGATCCGCCGCCATTCCGGCAGCGCGGCCCATGCCGCCGGCTCCTGCGCCAGCGCGTCCAGCGGGGACACCCCGGTCAGCCCGTAGCCGGCGCAGATCGCCTTCTTGCGCTCCAGCCAGTCCGGCGCGTCCGGCAGGAAGACATCCGGACCGGCGAGGTAGACGCGGGCCAGATCAGTCCTCCAGCGCCGCCACGCCGGGCAGCGTCTTGCCTTCCAGCCATTCCAGGAACGCCCCGCCGGCCGACGACACGTAGCTGAGTTGGTCGGCCACGCCGGCATGCCGCAGCGCGGAGACCGTATCGCCGCCGCCGGCCACGCTGCGCAGCGCACCGGACTGGGTCGCCTTGGCCACCGCCCTGGCGAGTGCGACCGTCGCGGCGTCGAAGGGCGGCGTCTCGAACGCGCCCAGCGGCCCGTTCCACACCAGCGTCTTCAGCGACGGCAGCCGCGCCACCAGTGCCGCGACCGAGGCCGGGCCGACATCGAGGATCATCGCATCCGCCGGCACCGCGTCGATCGGCACGATCCGCGTGGGCGGGTTGGGCTTGAACTCGGTCGCGGTGACGGCGTCGGTCGGCAGCACGACATCGCATTTCGCCGCCTTGGCCTTGGCCAGGATGTCCAGGGCCGTGGCGTGCATCTCGGCTTCCTGCAGCGACTTGCCGACGCCGATCCCTTGGGCGGCGAGGAAGGTGTTGGCCATCGCCCCGCCGATCACCAGCACGTCGACCTTGCCGACCAGGTTGCCCAGCAATTCCAGCTTGGTGGAGACCTTGGCGCCGCCGACGATCGCCGCCACCGGCCGCACCGGGTTGCCCAGGGCGGCGTCCAGCGCCTCCAACTCCGCCTGCATCAGCAAGCCGGCATAGGACGGCAGCAGGTGCGCCACGCCCTCGGTGCTGGCGTGCGCGCGATGGGCGGCGGAGAACGCGTCGTTGACGAACACGTCCGCCAGCTTGGCCAGCGCGGCGGCGAAGGTGGGGTCGTTCTTCTCCTCGCCCGCGTGGAAGCGGGTGTTTTCCAGCACCAGCACGTCGCCCGGCTGCAGCAGGTCGATGGCGCCCTCGGCGGGGATGCCGATGCAGTCCTCGACGAAGCGGACGTGACGGCCCAGCACCTGGCCGAGCGCGGCGGCCATCGGGGCGAGGGACATCTCCGGGACGCGCTTGCCCTTGGGCCGGTCGAAATGGCTGCAGACGATGACCTTCGCGCCTTTCCCGGACAAGGCGCGGATGGTCGGCGACAGACGCTCGATCCGGGTCAGGTCGGTGATCTTGCCGTCACGCACCGGGACGTTGAGGTCGGCGCGGACCAGGACGCGCTTGCCTTCGGCGTCCAGCGTATCGAGGGTGCGAAAGGGCATGAGCGATCATCCTTGGTTGGTCGCCGCGATTTTACAGGCTGCGCCGGCGAGACGCCAAATCGGCGCCCATGGGCGCCGATCATTGATATCGTCCACAACGAAACTGATAGGTCGAAACGAAACACGGCCGGCCCGAAGGCCGGCTGTCAGCGAAACGTCACAGGCTGCCGAACAGCGCGGCGGTGTCCGACATGCGGTTGGAGAAGCCCCATTCGTTGTCGTACCAGCCCATCACCCGGGTCAGCGCCCCGTCCACCACCGCGGTCTGCGTGGCATCGAACGTGCAAGACGCCGGGTTGTGGTTGAAGTCGACGCTGACCAGCGGCGCCTTGTTGTAGTCCAGGATGCCCGCCAGCTCGCCCTTGGACGCATCCTGCATCGCCGCGTTGATCTCGTCCTTCGTGGCCGCCTTGGACAGGTTGACGTCCAGCGACACCAGCGAAACGTTCGGCGTCGGGATGCGGATCGCGGTGCCGTCCAGCTTGCCCTTCAATTCCGGCAGCACGAGGCCCACCGCCCGCGCCGCGCCGGTCGAGGTCGGGATCGCGCTGACCGCCGCCGCACGGGCGCGGTGCAGGTCCTTGTGCAGCGTGTCGACGGTGTTCTGATCGCCGGTATAGGCGTGGATCGTAACCATGTAGCCGCGCAGGATGCCGAACCGCTCGTGCAGGACCTTGGCCATCGGCGCCAGGCAGTTGGTCGTGCAGGACGCGTTCGAAATGACCGTCATGTCCTTGGTCAGCGTCTTGTGATTGACGCCGAAGACGATCGTCGCGTCGACCTCATCCGCCGGGGCCGAGATCAGGATCTTGCGCGCGCCCGCCGCCATCAGCGGCGCGGCCTTGGCCTTGGAGGTGAAGATGCCGGTGCATTCCAGCGCCACGTCGACGCCCTGGTACGGCACCTTGGACGGATCGCGTTCGGCGGACACCGTGATCGGCCCGTACACCTTGCCGTTGTGACGGATGGTGATGGTCTGCCCCGACACCTCGATCTGGCCCGGGAAGCGGCCATGCACGCTGTCATAGGCGAACAGGTGGGCGTTGGCCTCGACCGAACCGAGGTCGTTGATCGCCACCGGGACCACGTCGGTACGTCCGCTTTCGATGATCGCGCGCAGCACGAGGCGCCCGATGCGACCAAACCCGTTGATGGCGACTTTCACAGCCATGAGACGTTCTCCTGAAATTCCGTCGTCACATTCTATTACGGCTTATGACCTCATTCCATGAGCAAGATCAACCGCGACGATCCTCCTAAAACGCACATCTGAAGTCATATCGGCGCGCGCTCCGTCCAGGGGAAACGCATGGCGGGACGGCCGGTTGGTTCGGGACGCAACCCGGCCCACGGCTTGGCAGGCGACCGGGCAGACGACTGGGCAGATGATTGGGCAGACGACTGAACGGATCACTGGGCAAATGGTCCGGCGGACGGCCGCGCGGATCGACAGCGCACCGGTCCGGGTCTTTGATGGGGGCGTCCCCGGACGCACCGGCAAGACGGCCAGGCGCACCGGCAAAACAATCGGCCATGCCGACAAAAAAGGAAACGCCCGTGCAAGACACCGAGGCCGCCATCATCCGCAAAGTGGCGTGGCGCATCGTGCCATTCCTGTGTTTCGCCTACGTTATCAATGCGCTGGATCGCTACAATGTGTCCATCGCGGCACTGACGATGAACCGGGACCTGGGCCTGAGCGCCAGCGCCTATGGCCTCGCCGCCGGCGCGTATTTCTGGAGCTATGTCTGCTGCCAGCTTCCCGCCAACCTCGTGCTGCGCAAGATCGGCGCGCGCGCCTGGCTGTCGCTGATCATGGCGTTGTGGGGCGCGATCTCGGCCACCACGGCCCTGGTGACCAACGAGACCACGTTCGTCATCGCCCGCATCCTGCTGGGCGTCGCCGAGGCAGGGTATTTCCCCGGCGTCGCCTATTTCCTGACCTGCTGGTTCCCCAACCGGCATCGCGGCCGCATGATGGGCCTGTTCTTCGCCGCCAGCGCCACCGCGACCGTCATCGGCGCCCCGCTCTCGGCCAACCTGCTGCGCCTTGAAGGCGTGCTTGGCCTGGCCGGCTGGCAGTGGATCTTCCTGGCCGAAGGCCTGCCCGCCATCCTGCTGGCGGTGTTCGGCTATGCCAGCCTGCGCAACGAGCCGGCGGACGCACCCTGGCTGACGGCCGCCGAACGGACCTGGCTGCAAGGCGAACTCGACCGGGAGTCGGCGCGGAAGGCGACGCATGGCAAAAGCGTGACGGCGTCGGTCGTGAACCCGCAGATCGTCACGCTGATCATCGCGTTCGTCTGCACGCTCTACGGCGTCTACTGCGTCAGCTTCTTCCTGCCGCTGATCATCAAAAGCATGGGACTTTCCAACACCGCGGTCGGCTATGTCGCAGCCTTGCCCAACCTGTGTTCGGCGTTCGGCATGGTGCTGATCTCCCGCCATTCCGACCGTACGGGGGAGCGGTTCTGGCATGTGATCGTACCGGTGACGGCCGGCGCGCTGGGGACCCTGGCGGCGGCCTTCCTGCTGGACAACGTGTACCTGGCGATGGCGGCGTTCTGCGTCGCCGCCGCGGGGCTCTCGTCCTCCCTGCCGCTGTTCTGGAACCTGCCGACGGCCTATTTCGGCGCCGCCACCGCGGCAGCCGGCATCGGGGTGATCAACACCTTCGGGAACATGTCCGGCTATTTCGCCCCGCAGCTCACGGGCCTGCTGCACGACGCCACCGGCGCCTATGTCGCCCCCCTGCTGCTGGCCGGCGCGCTCGGCCTGGCCGCGCCGGTGTTGATCGCCTGTTCCGGCATCCGGCGGTACCTGGTGCGGACCGCAACGCCATAGGCCGTGTCGACGAGACCGGTCGGGGCCCGACCGGCGCAAAGGATCCATCCGGCGCAAAGGATCCATGTGACACTCCGCCCGCGCGTCATGGCGGCCGGACGTCGGCTATGGCCCAGCCAGGCGACGGGTGACCGCCGCCTTGACCGCCTCGGGCGTCAGGCCGAAATGGGCGTAGAGATCGGTGTATTTCGCCGACGCTCCGAAGCCGTGCAGGCCGATGAAGACGCCATCCGGCCCCAGCCAGCGCTCCCACCCGAAATCGCCGGCCGCCTCGATGCCGATCCGCGGGGCACCGCCCAGCACCTGGGTTCGATAGGTCTCGTCCTGCAGGGCGAACAGCTCCCAGCACGGCAGCGACACGACGGCGACCATGACGCCGTCCGCCGCCAGCATCTCCCGCGCCGCCATCGCGATCGCGACCTCGGACCCCGTCGCGACCAGCGTTGCCTGGCGCGGCCCTTCGGCCTCGGCCAGGACGTAGCCGCCCCGAGCGCACCGGTTCTCGCCGGCATCCGTGCGCAATGCCGGCAACCCCTGCCGCGACAGCACCAGCAGGCTCGGCCCATCGGCGCGGCGCAACGCCAGCTCCCAGCATTCCGCCGTTTCCATCGCGTCGGCCGGACGCATCACGTGGATGTTCGGCATGGCCCGCAGGCTGGCGAGGTGCTCGACCGGCTGGTGCGTCGGCCCGTCTTCGCCCAGGCCGATCGAGTCATGCGTCAGCACGTAGACCACCCGTTGGCGCATGATCGCGCCCATCCGCAGCGCCGGGCGAAGATAGTCGCTGAACACGAAGAACGTGCCGATATAGGGGATGATGCCGCCATGCAGCGCCAGGCCGTTGGCCGCGGCCGCCATCCCATGCTCGCGCACGCCGTAATGGACGTAGCGGCCGCCGTAATTGCCCACCGAAAGCGGCGTCATGCCCCTGGCCTGGGTCAGGTTCGATCCGGTCAGGTCCGCCGACCCGCCGATCAGTTCCGGGATCGCCGGCACCAGCGCCTCCAGGCATTTCTGGCTCGACGCCCGGGTGGCGAGCCGGGGCTGGGTCTCGGCGATATCCTGCTTCAGCGCGGCGATCGTCTCATGCCAGGTATCCGGCAGGCGGCCGGCCAGCACACGCTCGAATTCGGCCCGCTGGCTGTGGCGTGCGAGGCGTTTCAGCCACGCCCGCCGAGCGGACGCGCCCCGGCCGCCCACGGCATGCCAACGCTCCTGGAGGTCATGCGGGGTCTCGAACGGCGGTTCGGTCCAGCCGAGCAGACGCCGCGCGGCCGCGGCCTCTGCCTCGCCCAGCGGGGCGCCGTGCACGGCATGGGTGCCGGCCTTGGTGGGCGCGCCGAGGCCGATGATGGTAGAGCATGCGATCAGCGTCGGCTTCTTGGACCGCATGGCGAAGGACAGCGCCGCCTGGACCTGGGCCGGATCATGGCCGTCCACCCGCTTGGCCGCCCAGCCATAGCCGGCGAAGCGCTTCAGCACGTCGTCGGAATAGGCCAGCGCCGTATCGCCGTCGATCGAGACATGGTTGTCGTCGTACAGCACCGTCAGCTTGTTCAGCCCCAGGTGGCCGGCCAGCGCGGCCGCCTCGTGGCTGACGCCTTCCATCAGGTCGCCGTCCGAGGCGATGACCCAGGTGCGGTGATCGACCAGCGACTTGCCGAACCGCGCCGCCATGTTGCGTTCGGCCAGCGCCATGCCGACGGCGGTGGAGATGCCTTGGCCAAGCGGACCGGTCGTGGTCTCGATGGCGGGGTGGGCACCGAATTCCGGGTGGCCGGCGGCGGGGGAATGGAGCTGGCGGAAATTGCGGATGTCGTCGATCGTCAGATGCGCGTGACCGGTCAGGTAGATCAGCGCATAGAGCAGCAGCGATCCGTGCCCGGCCGACAGCACGAACCGGTCGCGGTCGGGCCAATGCGGATCGGCGGCGTCGAATTTGTGGAACCGGGTCCACAGGACGGTGGCGACATCCGCCATGCCCATCGGCAGGCCCGGATGCCCGGAATTGGACTGCTGGGTCGCGTCGATCGCCAGCGCCCTGATGGCGTCGGCCATGCGGCGCGCCACGGTGACCGGGCGGGACAGGATGTCCGCCTGGCGGGCGAGGATCGGGATCTCGGGAGAGTCGCCGACGATATCTGCCATTCGTATTCCTTACGGCGCGCCGGGGTCACGGGACAACCCCGGAAGAGATGATCAGGATTTGATCGGGACACGGTCGGATCGGCACGTCGGAGGAGAACGGCCTTCAGCGCGCCGCGGTTGCTGCCCCGCGCTTCACCGGGGTCATGCATCACCGGGGTCGTGCATCACGTCGTGGCGAGCGGTGTCGATCGTGATCCGTCTCACCACGGGCGGCTTGCGCCGACTGTCGACGATTTTATTTCGCTCATGCGATCGAATTCGCGGAGGGCCGGGACAAGCCCGGCCATGACGAGAATGCAATAGGTTTTCTGATCGCGGTGACGATGGCAGGTCGGAACGATCTTATGCGCCTTCGCGCCAACGACAATCCGGATCGGCCCGGTCGGGCATGACATTCCCGCCGCCTATCTGTCCATATACAGTTATGGACAGATGCCATGCGCGGCAAAGCCGCCGACAGGACTCCCGCCCGGCGATCCGCGATGCTTTCATGTCATCTTCTCGTGCATGGCAATGCAACCGGCGCGGGACCCGGACAGACCCTGAGACGGAATCCTGATGTCTGAAAGCGTTGCTAGAGTTCACGACGCAGTTGAGGACTCGGCCTCCTCGATCCTGTTGACCATCCTGACCCTGGGCGTCGGCGTGCTTGTCGCCAACCTCTACTACGCGCAGCCCCTGGTCGCGCGCATCGCGCCCGATCTCGGCATTTCCCCGGATCTCGCTGGGTCAATCGTCAGCGTCACCCAGATTGGTTACGGAACCGGTTTATTTTTCCTCGTCCCCGTGGCCGACCTGGTCGAGAACCGGAAGCTGGTCCTTTCCCTTCTCAGCCTGACGGTGCTGGGCCTGCTTGGGGTCGCGACATCGACGAACGGGACCGTTTTCTTCCTGGCATCGTTCCTGATCGGACTCTGCGCCTCGGGCGCCCAGGTGCTCCTGCCCTTCGTCGCCTACCTGGTCCCCGAGGCGCGGCGAGGCCGGGTCACCGGCAAGGTCATGGGCGGGGTGCTGACGGGGATCATGCTGGCCCGCCCCGTCGCCCTGTTCGTCTCGGCGAGTTTCGGCTGGCGCGCCGTGTTCTATGCTTCGGCCTGCCTGCTGGTTTTGATCGGCGTGTTGCTGGCGCGGATGATGCCCGCCCACCGGCCGGACAAGGGATTGCACTACGGACGCGTCATCACCTCGATGATCGCCTTGCCGCCGAAAATGCCGGCCCTGTGCTGGCGCTCGGCGTACGCCTTCTTCATGTTCGGCGCGTTCAACATGTTCTGGACGGCGGCACCCCTAATGCTCGTCGACCGTTTCCATCTGGATCAGCATG
>NZ_DASZTJ010000103.1:0-54113 GCF_035548235.1 Rhodopila sp. | reverse complement strand
GGCGATCCGCGGCGTGGTCGCGCACGGCGACGCGCGCGGCCGGACCATCGGCTTCCCCACCGCCAACATCGCGCTCGGTCGGCATCTGGAGCCGGCGCGCGGCGTCTATGCCGTGACCATCCGGCTGGCGGATGGAACGATGCATAAGGGCGTCGCCAATATCGGCCGCCGGCCCACCGTCAACGCCGGCCCGGAAAGCCGGTTGGAGGTCAACCTCTTCGACTTCGCGGGCGACCTCTACGGACAGGAGATCACCGTCGCGCTCCACGCGTATATCCGAGCGGAGGTGAAATTCTCCGGGCTGGATGCGCTGAAAGCGCAGATCGCGGCGGATGCGGCGGAAGCGCGGCAATTGCTGGGGTGACGCGGCGGAGGGCGCCGGTGGGTGACCCCGCCGGCGTCCTCCCATGCTGCCCGCGTCAGACGAACATGCCGCCCGAGATTTCGATCCGCTGGGCGTTGATCCAGCGGTTGTCCTCGGTCAGCAGCGAGGCGACGGCAGGGCCGATATCATCGGGCAAGCCGGGGCGTCCGAGCGCGGTGACGCTGGCGATGAAGTCGTTGACCTGCTTGTTGTCTCGGACCGATCCGCCGCCGAAGTCGGTCTCGATCGCACCCGGCGCGATGGTGTTCACGGCGATGCCGCGCGGCCCCAACTCCTGGGCGAGATAGCGCGTCAGCACCTCGACCCCGCCCTTCATCGCGGCGTAGGCGGCGTAGCCGGGCAGGCTGAAGCGAGCGAGGCCGCTCGAGAGGTTCACGATCCGGCCGCCATCGGCGATCAACGGCAGAAGCGATTGGGTGAGAAAGAACACCCCTTTGAGGTGGATGTTCATCAGCCGGTCGAAATCGGCCTCGGTCGTTTGCGCGAAGGGGGCGGCGATGCCGATGCCCGCATTGTTCACCAGGTAGTCGAACGTGGTGCGGTTCCAAGCGGCGGACAGCGCCTGCTTCAGGTCCACGGCGAAGGCGGCGAAGCTGGCGGTTTTGCCGGTGTCGAGCTGGAACATGACCGCCTTGCGGCCCAGCGCCTCGATCGCCGCGACCGTGGCGTCGGCTTCCTGCTTGTTGCTGTGATAGGTGCCGACCACGTCCACGCCCTTGCGGGCGAGCGAGATGGCCATGTTGCGTCCCAGGCCGCGGCTGGCGCCGGTCACCAGGGCAATTTTCGGGCTGTTCGTCATCCTGATTCTCCTGTGGTCGCTTTGGACGCACCCAAGATGACCCCTTCCCGCTTCCAGATAATCGGGTATTATTCGGGATCACTATCCGGAAATCGGAAATAATGGACCGGATCGACGCCATGCGGGTGTTCGCGCGGGTGGTGGAGCGCCGAAGCTTCATCCGCGCCGCGGAGGACCTGGGCCTGCCCGCTTCCACCGTCACCGACGCCGTCAAGCAGCTCGAAGCGCGGCTTGGCGTCCGGCTGCTGCAGCGGACGACCCGGCAGGTGCGCGCGACCCTGGACGGCGAGGCGTACTACCGGCGCTGCCTGGCGATCCTGGACGACGTCGAGGAGGCCGAAAGTGCCTTCAGCGACGCCCGGCCGCGCGGCCTGCTGCGCGTGGATATGCAAGGCACGCAGGCGCGGCGCTTCATCGTGCCTGCGTTGCCGCGCTTCTTCACGGACTATCCCGACCTGGAACTCTTCCTGAGCGAGACCGACCGGTTCGTCGATCCGGTCACCGAAGGAATCGACTGCGTGCTGCGCTCCGGCGAGCCGAAGGACAGCGACATGATCGCGCGGCGCATCGCGCTCCTGCCCGAGGTGACGGTGGCATCACCGGCCTATGTCTCTCGCTTCGGCATGCCCCGGCGCTGGGATGCCCTGGATGGACATCGCATGGTCGGCTTCCGGTCCTCGGCCACCGGCGGCGTATTGCCGCTGGAGTTCATGGTGAACGGCGTGCCGCGGACGGCCACGCCGCCGTCGGTCCTTTCGGTCAACGGCGCAGACACCTATCGGACCGCGGCCCTGGAGGGGCTGGGGCTGATCCAGGTGCCGCGCTATGGCGTGGAGCACGACCTGGCCGAAGGCACGTTGGTCGAGTGCCTGCCCGATACGCCGCCCTCTCCGACCCCGGTCTATGTCCTTTATCCGCGTAATCGCCAGCTCAGCCTGCGGGTGAGGGTTTTCATCGACTGGGTCGTGCGGGAATACGCCCGCCATGTCGGATCCGTCGTGTCGTCGGGGTCATGACCGCGTTGCCCCAGCCCTTCCGGCCCCTTAATGTCGCGCCATACCAATGGGGGGAAACCATGCTTCGTCGCCGTACCGTCCTGCTCGCCGCGCCTGCCATCGTCGCATCCTCCAGCCTTGGTGCGGCGGAGACCGTGAAGGTCGGCGTCATGTTCCCGCTGACCGGCAACTCGGCGGCGTCGGGGCAGGAGGCGAAGGCGGCGGTCGAGGTCGCCACGGACATCATCAATTCCGGCCATCCCGACCTGAAGGGGCTGACGGTCGGCACGAGCCCGGGGCTGCCTGGCCTGCACGGGGCGAAACTCGATCCGCTTTACGTCGACCATCGCGGGGATCCGTCGATGGCGCAGGCCCTGGCGCAGAAGATGATCACCAACGACCGGGTGGCGGCGCTGTTCGGGGCGTACCAGTCCTCCTGCGCGATGACCGCGACCGCCGTCGGGGAGCGGTACGGCGTGCCGTTCGTCGTCGCGGACTCGGTGGCGGCGAACATCACCGGGCGCGGGTTCAAGTATACGTTCCGGGTCACCCCGATCGCGACCAACTTCGCCGACAACTACATGCAGTTCCTGCACGACCAGGTGAAGGCCGGCCGCAAGGTCACCGACGTCGCCGTCGTCAACGAGAATACCGACTACGGCAGCTCGGTCGGCGACGCCATCGCGGCCGAGGCGGTGAAGCAAGGCTTCCCGGTCTCGATCCGCATCCCCTACAGCGCCAACGGGCCCGACGTCACGGCGCAGGTGTTGCAACTGAAACAGAAGAACCCGTCGGTGGCGCTGTTCGTCAGTTACGCGTCCGACGCGATCCTGTTCATGCGGACGATGAAGACGCTGGATTACCTGCCGCCGATGATCGTCGGCGATTCCTCGGGGTTTTCGGATCCGTCCTTCTTGCCCGCCGTTGGCGCCATCTCCCAGGGACTCGTCAACCGCTCGGTCTGGAGCAAGGGGGCGCCGGGCAGCCTGTCTTATGGGGTCAACGCGATTTACCAGGCGAAGACCGGACATGAGCTGGATGATGTGTCGGGCCGGGTGATGCAGGCGTTCTTCGTGCTGGCGGATGCGCTGAACCGTGCCGCGTCCACCGATCCGAAGAAGGTGCAGGCGGCGCTGAAAGCGACCAACATGCCCAAGAGCGCGATGTTCGTCGGCTACAAGGGCGTGCGCTTCGACGACACCGGGCAGAACGTCGAAAGCGCCACCTACCTGACCCAGCTTCAGGGCAAGGACTACGTCACCGTCTGGCCGGACGACGCGGCGGCGGCGAAAGTGTCCTGGCCGATGAAGGGCTGGCGATAGCGTGCGGAGGACGTACGCGGGATCCTGTCACTGCCGCGCCGTCCGTTTCGAGGTCGACGCGGACATCGACCATGTCCGCGTCTGCGATTGTTCCATCTGTTCCCGCCGTGGGGCGCTGTTATTCCGTGTCGATACAGAATCGTTCCGCCTTATGACGCCGTTGGCGGCGCTGTCGGTCTATCGTTGGGGTTCGCGGACCGCGGCGGATTATTTCTGTCCTGTCTGCGGCATCCTTCCGTTCCGTAAACCGAGCGCACCGACGGCGCGGGAGCGGGCGGAGGGCGTGAGGCCGTTCGAGGGCTGGGCGGTAAACACGCGATGCCTGGAGGGCTTCGATCCGTCCGCGGTACCGGTCCGGCGAATCCACGGCAGCGCGCTGGTGGCGGAGCGGCCCGGCTAGGCAGCTCCGCCGTGCCGTCGAATTTTTTTACGAAGCCTGTCGATTTCGGTGCGTCTCCGCCGTCTATCGATCAGGAGGTCGCCCGTGGCCCTCCGATCAGCGAGGAGATCGATCATGCGCGTCATGGTTTTCGTGAAAGCGACGAAAGACAGCGAACAGGGGATTTTGCCTTCGGCGGAATTGTTCGAGGCAATGGGCAAGTATAACGAGGAACTGGTCGCCGCCGGCATCATGGTCGGTTGCGACGGTTTGAAACCTTCGTCGAAGGGCAAGCGGATCGCCTTCGATGGTCCCGGCCGCACCGTCATCGACGGCCCTTTCGCCGAGACCGGCGAATTGGTCGCCGGCTACTGGATCTGGGACGTGAAGGACATGGACGAAGCCGTCGCATGGGCCAGACGCTGCCCCAATCCGATGCCCGGGCCTGGCGAACTCGAAATCCGTCCGGTTTACGAAATGGATGACCTGGCGGAGATCATGCCCGCCGAGGTCGCGGCACTTCACGACCGCACCCGGGAGAAGTTGGGCCGCCATTAGCCTGCCCTGTCCGAACCGGTCGGCGGCTTGTTGCAAGATGGGCCGCGCCTGGCGGCATCCTACCCATAGGCCGCCGCCTGGACACCTGCCGGATCGTCAAACAGCCGGATCATCTCCCGGCAGAACGCCGGCAGGTCGTCCGGCTTGCGTGAGGTGACCAGCGGGGCGTCCACCACCACCGGCTGATCGATCCACTCCGCCCCGGCATTCTTCAGGTCGGTCCGGAGCGAAGGCCAGGACGTCAGAAGCCGGCCGCGGACAGCGTCCACCTCGATCAGCATCCAGGGCGCATGGCAGATCGCGGCGACCGGCTTTCCGGCCTGGACGATGCGGTGGACGAACATGACCGCATCCGGAATCGCGCGCAGGGTGTCGGCGTTCGCCACGCCGCCGGGCAGCAGCAAAGCATCGAACTGGCTGGCCTTGACCTCGGCCAGCGTGGCGTCGACGGGCAGGCTGTCGGCTTTCTCGTGATGGTTCATGCCTTGGATCGAACGGCCGGAGGGGGCGATGATCGTCACGGACGCGCCTGCCTCCTTCAGCGCGCGGACGGGTTCGGTCAATTCGACCTGCTCGACGCCGTCTGTCGCCAGGACGGCGACTTTTCGGCTGGAAATGCCCGTCATGCATGGAGTCCTTTGGGTTTCCCTCGGCCGTGCCGAGGTGTCTAACGGGTCCGCACACCCCTGGTTGCCTCCCCCGCCTCAAGATGCCTTCCGTCGCGTCCGCTTGCGGGATGCAGGGGCCTTCGCCTTGGCGCGGGGTGGCTTGCCTTCCGCCAGGCTGGCCTTCAGTGCGGCCATCAGGTCGACGACGTTGTCCCCGCGGTCCTCCGGTTCCGCCTCTGGCGTGATCCCCTCGCCTTTGAGCCGAGCGGCAATGACGTCCCGGAGTTTGGATTCGTAGCGGTCCTCGGTGTCCTCGGGTTCGAACCGACCCTGCTGGCGGGCGATCAACTGGCGGGCAAGGTCGACCATCGCGGCGTCGGGTCTCTCGCCTTCCAGTTCCTCCCAAAGCGGGTCCGCGTCGCGCAGGTCGCGTGGCTCATGCAGCGTATGGCAGATCATCCCGCGCCCCCAGGGCAGGATCGCCACCGGCCGCTCCCGCTGGGAGATCACCACACGCGACAGTGCCGCGACGCCGGCCTTGCGGATGGCGTCGCGCAGGACGACGAACACGTCCTCCCCGGCATCGCCGTCCGGCGCCAGGTAATACGAGGTATCGAAATAGACGGGATCGATCGAGGCGGCTTCGACGAACTTGGCGATCCGCAGCGTGCTGGAGCTTTCGACCCGTGCTTCCTCGAAGTCCTTGTCTTCCAGCAGCAGGTAATGGTCCTTCTCGAACTCATAGCCCTTCACCAACTCCCGCCGGGACACCTCCTGCTCGGTCTCGGCGTCGATGGTGATCATGCGGATGCGGTGGCCGGTCTTGGGATTGATCAGGTGAAAGTGCAGACCCTCCCCGCCGCGCAGCACGTTGTGCAGCGCGACGGGGCAGGAAACGAGCGCCAGCCGCAGATAGCCGCGCCAGATCGGCCGGGAATTGGGTTGCGACGCCATATCGTTCCTCGGGTTTACATTTTGGTTCGGCCCGAAGCGGCCGGAAGAGATGGATGATAGGGGAACGCACGCGGCGCTGATCGGTTTTGATACGAGAGGGCGTTGACCCTCCGCCGTCAACCCAGCAACCTTGGGGGCTTCCGGCCATTGACCTTGGATACATTGACCTCGGCCGTAGTGGGCGGCATATGAAGCTGGCGCCGTATACCGTGCGGTGTATGTTCACGGGAATAAAACGTGGACAAACACGAAAATCATGAACATATAAACCGAACGTTGGGGATTATGGTCAGATTGGCCGCGCCTGCCCGCCAAGAACCGAACGCGGAGGACGACATGGACGACGTTTCAGAGGACCTCGCCGCCATCCTGGCGTCTCGCTCACCGACCTCCGAC
The DNA here is from genome assembly GCF_035548235.1 of Rhodopila sp. GTDB lineage: Bacteria > Pseudomonadota > Alphaproteobacteria > Acetobacterales > Acetobacteraceae > Rhodopila. The sequence continues at coordinate 47,717 of NZ_DASZTJ010000103.1, read as the reverse complement.
GCTGGCGATACTGACCTGACGGAGCGCTTTCGCGCCGTGCGGTCGGCAACCGAGGCCTGGGTCATCACGCTCTCGGCCGAGGACCAGGCGGTGCAGTCGATGCCCGACGCCAGCCCGGCGAAGTGGCACCGCGCCCATACGACGTGGTTCTTCGAGCAGTTCGTCCTGACGCCGCATGTCCCCGGATATCGCGTGTTCGATCCGGATTTCGCCTACCTGTTCAACTCCTATTACGAGGCGGTCGGGCCGCGGCACGCCCGCCCTTCGCGCGGCCTGCTGACCCGGCCACCGGCCGACCGGGTGACCGCCTATCGCCAGCATGTCGATGCGGCGATGACGGACGCGCTGCCATCCTTGTCCCCGGAGGTGCTGGCGATCGTGGAACTGGGCCTGCATCACGAGCAGCAGCACCAGGAACTGCTGGTGACCGACATCCTCCACGCCTTCTCCTGCAACCCGCTCTATCCTGCGCTGCTGCCCGGTTGGACCGAACCGGTCGTGCTGCCCGATCCGAATTGGGTCGAAATACCGGGCGGCCTGGCCGAGCAGGGCCATGCAAAGGCCGGCTTCTGCTTCGACAACGAACAGCCCGTCCACCGTGTCTGGCTGGAGCCGTTCGCGATCGCCAGCCACCCGGTGCGCAACAGCGACTGGCAAGCGTTCATCGACGATGGCGGCTACCAGACCTCGACGCTGTGGATGTCGGACGGCTGGGCGGACGTCCAGGCGAATGACTGGGACTCGCCCTTCTACTGGCGCCGGCGCGACGGCGCATGGTGGCAGTTCGGGCCAGGCGGCCTCGCGCCGCTGGTCCCCGATGCACCGGTCCGCCACGTCAGTTGGTATGAGGCCGATGCCTTCGCCCGCTGGTCAGGCGAGCGCCTGCCGACGGAAGCCGAGTGGGAGGCGTCAGCGACCCACGCCGGCCTGGGCGCCGTGGTGGGTTCGGTGTGGCAATGGACCGAGTCCGCCTATCGGCCCTATCCCGGCTACCGGCCCGCGCCGGGGGCGATCGGCGAGTACAACGGAAAATTCATGATCAATCAGATGGTCCTGCGCGGCGGATCCCTCGCCACGCCGCCCGGTCATGTCCGGATCAGCTACCGCAACTTTTTCCATCCCGACAAACGGTGGCAGTTCAGCGGACTGCGCCTGGCCAAAGACCTGTAACGGGGAGACTCGTCGTGCCGAACGATCCAGGATTCCTGCCGCGCGCCGGCGCGGCCCGCTCGACCCTGCGACCTGATATCGCAGCCGCGGCCCTGAAGGGCCTGACCAGCCAACCCAAGACCCTGCCGCCGTCGCTGTTCTACGACGAGCTTGGGTGCCATCTGTTCTATGAGATCACCAAGCTGCCGGAATACTACCTGACCCGCACCGAGACCGCCCTGATGGAGCGTATCGGCGCCGAACTGCTGCCCCCCGGCATGACACACGCCACCCTGGTGGAGTTCGGCGGCAGCGAGGAGACGAAGGCGCGCTACCTGCTCGACCTGCCCGGCCGGTTCGACCGCTATATCTCAGTGGACGTGGCCGAGACCGCGTTGACCGAGATGCGCAAGCGGCTGGCGCAAAGCCATGAATGGCTGGAGGTCGTGCCGGTGGTCGCCAATTTCATGCACCCCCTTCGCCTCCCCCCGATCGACGGTCCTCGGCTTGGTTTCTTCCCCGGCTCGACCATCGGCAACCTGGAGCCGTCCGCCGCGGCCGCGTTCCTGGCTTCCGCGCGGCAGGCGCTGGAGCCGTCGCCCTGGTTCCTGCTTGGCGCGGACCTGCGCAAAAGCCCGGATATCCTGATCCCCGCCTATGACGACGCGGCCGGCGTGACCGCGGCGTTCAACCGCAACCTGCTGGTTCGGCTGAACCGGGAGGCGGCGGCGGATTTCGACGTCTCGGCGTTCCGGCACAGGGCGGTGTGGAACGACGGGGAAAGCCGGATCGAGATGCACCTGGAGTCGCTGCGTCCGCAAGTCGTGCACCTGCCGGGCGCGACCATCCGCTTCGCCGCCGGAGAGACGATCCATACCGAGAACAGCTACAAGCACACGCCCGAAGCGCTGGTCTCGGTCGCGCAGTCCGCCGGCTGGCGGCTGCATCGGCGGTGGACGGACGATCAGGGGCTGTTCGGGGTCTTCCTGTTCGGCCCCTAAAGAAGATTTCCCGCCTGGCCCGACCGGTCAAGACGAGCGCTGTCGAGCCGACCATGAGGCTAGGCGGCGCCGCTCCCCGGCGCCTCCCGCCGCGGCGCGCTCGGCTGCCGTCCGGCCGTGAACGGATTGTGCGCCAGCAGGCGGGAGAAGCTGACCAGGCTGCCGCCCCCGGCGAAGATCGCCCCCAGGCCCAGCGCCAGCGACGGCCCATACGACATCGACAGGCTGAAGCACAGCGCCACCAGGGCCGCCCCGACCGCCTGCCCGGAAAGGCGGGACGTCGCGACGATGCCGCTGGCGCCGCCGCTGCGTTCGGGCGGTGCGCTGGTCATGATCGCGCGCAGGTTGGGCGACTGGAAGAAGCCGAACCCCGTGCCGCAGATCATCATCCGCCACACGATCCCCCATATCCCCGGGTGCCCGGACAGGAAGGCGATCAGCGACAGCCCGACGCACAGGATCGCCAATCCGATGCCGCATAGGATGGCCGACGGGTACCGGTCCGCCATCGGTCCGGCGAACGGCGCGGCCAGCCCCGTCATCACCGGCCAGGGCGTCAGCAGCAGCCCGGTCTCCACCGCCGAAAACCCCAGCACCGTCTGGAAGTAGAAGGGCAGGGACACGAACGCCAACCCCTGGGCGATGAAGGAGCAGACCGATGTCGCCGAGGACAACGCGAACATCGGCCGCCGATACAGGTCCACCGGCAGCAGCGGCGCCGGCAGCGCCAGTTGCCGCAGGATCAGGAAGACGCCCGAAACCAGGGCGATCCCGACGCAGGCCACCGTCACCAGGGTGGAAGCGCTGTGCGCGCCCTCGCCGATCGCGAAGATCAGGAAGCCGAAGGTCAGCGCGTTCAGGATCGCGCTGCGATAGTCGAATTTCTGCTCGTTGCTCCGGTTCACCGGCAGCACCCGGATGCCGGCTACGATGGCGATGATCCCAAGCGGGACGTTGACGGCGAACAGCCACTGCCAGGAGGTGATCGACAGGATGGCGGAGGCGACCGTCGGACCCACCGCGGTCGACACCGCGACCGTCAGCGCGTTGATGCCCAATCCCCGGCCCAGGTATTTGTGCGGATAGATGAAGCGGATCAGCGCGGTGTTGACGCTCATGATCCCGCTGGCGCCGATGCCCTGGATGATGCGCGCGGCGGTCAGGGTGGGCAGCGAGTAGGACAGGGCGCACAGAAGGGAGGAGACGGTGAAGAGCACCAGGCCCCAGGCATAGACGCGCCGATAGCTCATGATTTCGCCTAGCGAGGCGAACGGCAGCAGCGTCACCACGACGGCAAGCTGGTATGCGTTGACGACCCAGACGGAAGCGGCCGGCTGTGCGTTGAGGTCCTTGGCGATCGTGGGCAGCGCGGTATTGGCGATCGAGGTATCCAGGGCGGCCATGAAGATCGTCACGATCAGCGTGCCGACCGCGGCGTAGAATGCGCCGCCGCGCAAGCCGTCTTCGGGGATTGGTATGGTCACGGCGTCTCCCGTCGGGCTCATTCGGGTCTTGGACTCCCTGCGCGGTATGGGTGCTTACCTGATCCGTCCTGCGTTGAGAGGCGACCGGCGCGAATGCCTGACCCTCCCCAGCGGGGGAGCCGGCCGGGACGAGCCAGTGCCCCGGCGGACGTCGTGGCGCAAGGGGGCTGTCTCGCCGGGCGCGGGCGGGGCCGCCCATCAGCCGGCTGTTCCCCACCGATCATCCGACCGATCGTCCGATCGATCATCCCACCGATTATCCCACTCATCATCCCACCGATCATTCCACCGATCATCCCACTGGCCACCCCGCCGGCGAATCCCCATATTCGCGTCGTGACAACCTCGAAGCGAAACACGATGCCTCGCATCCGGTCCCTGATGGCGGTTTTCCTGGCCTTGGCGCTGATCGCCATGCCCGGACTGGCCCTGGCGCGTGCCGGCAGCGGCAGCTCGTTCGGCAGCCGCGGCAGCATGACCTATTCGGCGCCGCCATCCACCCAAACCGCGCCGTATTCCGCCGCCCCGATGCAGCGGAGCATGACGCCGAACACGCCATCTTACGGCAGCCACGGCTATAACCAGCCTTACGGCCAGTCGTCCTTCGGCGGTGGCGGGTTCATGTCCGGGCTGATGGGCGGCCTGATCGGCGCCGGCATCGGCGGCCTGCTGTTCGGCCACGGTTTCTTCGGCGGCGGCATGCACGGCTTCGGCTTCATCGGCTTCCTGTTCCAGCTCCTGCTGATCTACTGGATCGGCAAGTTCCTGTTCCGCACGTTCTTCGGGAGCCAGCCGCTCACCGCCAACGGGCCGAACCTGTTTGCCCGCGGCGGCATGGCAGGCCCTGTCGGCGGGGGAGGCGGGTTCGGCGGCCGCGGCCCCGCCGGGATCCAGATCGGACCGGCCGACTACCAGCAGTTCGAGCAGTTGCTGAAAGGCATCCAGGCGGCGTGGAGCGCCCAGGACCTGAACGCCTTGCGCGCCATGGCCACGCCCGAGATGGTCGGCTATTTCAACGAACAGCTCTCGGAGCAGGCGAGCCGGGGCGTGCGCAACACCGTCAGCGACGTGACGCTGGTCTCGGGCGACCTGGCGCAGGCCTGGGCCGAGGGCGGGCGCGAATACGCCACGGTGGCGATGCGGTTCCAGATGATCGACGTCACGCTGGACAATACCGGCCGTGTCGTCGACGGCAGCCCGTCGGAGCATGTGACGGCAACCGAGATTTGGACCTTCGTTCGTTCGGCCGGCGGCCACTGGGTGTTGTCGGCGATTCAACAGGCGCGGTAGGAACGGCGCTCGGGCAACGCGCATCGGCTAGGGCTCATGCGCAATGTCCGCTGGCAACGTCCGGGTGCATGAAATGAACGCCGTCGATCCGCTGGTCTATTCCGATGCCAAGCTGCGCCGCATCCTCTCGACCGTGCACACGATCGCCGTGGTCGGGGTGTCGTCCAACTGGAACCGGCCCAGCTACTTCGTGATGAAATACCTGCAGGGGAAGGGCTACCGGGTGATCCCGGTCAATCCCGGCCTCGCAGGCCAGGAACTGCTGGGCGAGATCGTCTACGCCTCGCTGCGCGACATCCCCGACAAGGTCGACATGGTCGACGTCTTCAGGGCATCGGCGCATGTGGGGCCGGTGATGGACGACGCGATCGCGATCGGCGCGCCGGTGGTGTGGATGCAACTGGGCGTCCGCAACGATGAGGCCGCGGCCAAGGGTGAGGCGGCGGGCATCGAGGTCGTCATGGACCGCTGCCCCAAGATCGAGTTCGGCCGCCTGGGCGGTGAGCTGTCCTGGTCGGGCGTCAATTCCGGCATCATCCGCAACCGCGCAGCCGAACCGCCGACCGCGCAGGGCGACAAGAAACGGCCGGCGCCGTCGGGCAAGAAGGACTACGGCTTCGAGACCCGCGCCATCCACGCCGGCGCCCAGCCCGACCCGACCACCGGCGCTCGGTCGACCCCGATCTACCAGACCACCGCCTATGTGTTCGATGACGTCGATCACGCGGCGTCTTTGTTCAACCTGCACAATTTCGGCTACATCTATTCCCGCCTGACCAACCCCACGGTGGCGGTGCTGGAGGAACGGGTCGCCAGCCTGGAAGGCGGTCGCGCTGCCGTCGCCGCTGCGTCGGGCCATGCCGCGCAGTTCCTGGTCTTCGCCACGATGCTGGAGCCGGGGGACGAGTTCCTGGCGTCCCGCAACCTCTATGGCGGGTCGCTGACCCAGTTCGGGTTGTCGTTCAAGAAGCTGGGCTGGACCTGCCATTTCGTCGATCCGCAGGACCCGGAGAATTTCCGCCGCGCGCTGACGCCCAAGTGCAAGGCGATCTTCGTCGAGAGTCTGGCCAATCCCGGCGGCATCGTCGTCGATATCGAGGCGATTGCCCGTGTCGCCCATGACGCCGGCCTGCCGCTGATCGTCGACAACACCATGGCTACACCCTATCTATGCCGGCCGATCGAGTTCGGGGCGGACATCGTCACCCACTCGACCACCAAATTCCTCGGCGGCCATGGCAATGCGATGGGCGGGATCGTCGTCGAATCGGGCAAGTTCGACTGGACGCAGGGCGGTCGGTTCCCGTCGATGACCGAACCCGAACCGGCCTATCACGGGCTGCGCTTCTACGAGAATTTCGGCGACTTCGCCTTCACCACCAAGGCGCGGGCCGTGGCGCTGCGCGACTACGGCCCGTCGATGGCGCCGATGAACGCGTTCCTGACCATCACCGGCGTCGAGACGCTGCATGTCCGGATGGAACGCCACTGCGGCAATGCCCAGGCGGTGGCCGCGTTCCTGGCCGGCGATCCACGGGTCGCCTGGGTCTCCTATGCCGGCCTGGACAGCAGCCCGTATCACGGCCTGGCCTGCAAATACATGCGCGGCGGGGCAGGGGGCGCGGTGTTCACCTTCGGCGTGAAAGGTGGGTACGAGGCCGGGGTCAAGCTGGTCGAGAGCGTCGGCCTGTTCTCGCACCTGGCGAATATCGGCGACACGCGCAGCCTGATCCTGCACCCGGCGTCCACCACGCACCGGCAGTTGACAGACGAGCAGCGGCTGGCGGCCGGCGCCGGGCCGGACGTGATCCGGCTGTCGATCGGACTGGAAACGGCGGCGGACCTGATCGCGGACCTGGACCAGGCGCTGGGGAGTTGACGGGCATCCCCGTCAAATCACCAACCCGCCGTCCACATGGATCGCCTGTCCGGTGACATACCCCGCCTCGGCCGACGCCAGGAACCTGACCACCGCCGCCACATCGTCCGGCAGCCCGATCCGCCGCAGCGGAATCCGAGCGGTCTGAGCCGCCAGCACTGAGGGGTCGATGGCGCGGTGCGCGCCGCTGTCCTTGCGGATGAAACCGGGGACGACCGCGTTGACCGTGACACCATCCGGCCCAACCTCGACGGCCAGGGCGCGGACCAGCGCCTCCAGCCCTGCCTTGGCGGCCGCCGAGGCGGGGAAGCCGGTCACATCGGGCCGGAAGCTGTGGGCGACGAAGCTCGACACGCCGATCACGCGCCCGGCCGACGATTGCTTCAGCGCCGGCAATGCAGCCCGGGCTAGCCGGAAGAAGGCGCCCTGGATCGCCTCGGTCGAGGCACGCAAGGCCGCGCCGGACAATGTCGCGAACGGGGTCCGGTCGGCGAAGCCGGCATTGCTGACCAGGACGTCCAGCCCGCCGAACGCGTCCGTCGCGGCGCCGACAACCGCGTCTGCGACGGCTGGCTCCGCCAGGTCGCCGGTGGCTATTGCCGTCAGCGCGCCGGCGGCCTGGGCCTCGGCCGCGACAGCGTCCAGGCCGTCGCGGTTGCGGCGCGTGTGCAGCAGCAGCGCCGCGTCGGGTCCGGCGAAACGACGGGCGATGGCGGCGCCGATCCCGCTTGCCGCGCCGGTGACCAGGATGATCCGCCGCTTTGTCATCGTAATGCCTCCCGCCGGGGTGACAGGCCACGCCCGCTTGGGCATCTTGCCCCGCGCCGATGCCTGGAGGAATGCCCGCGATGCCTCACCTGACGACCGACGTGCTGGTGATCGGCAGCGGCGGGGCGGGGATGTATGCCGCGATCGAAGCGGCGCGGCTGGGCGCCTCGGTCCTGCTGGTGGATCGCAGCCTGATCGGGCGCGGGGGTGCCACGGTCATGGCGCAGATGACGGTCGCCGCCGCGGTCGGGCTGGAAGGGACGGACCACTGGCGCCATCACCTTGCCGACACGCTGAAAGCCGGGCGCGGCCTGTGCGACCCCGGCCTGGCGCGGCTGCTCTGCGAGGACGGGGTCGAGGTCATCCGCCAGATGGACGCCTGGCATGTCGGCTGGGCACGCGACGGCGCCGCCTTCCGATCGGTCCAGGCGCCAGGGCATGACCGGCCCCGCTGCGTCTATGTCGATTTCCTGTCCACCGGCCCGGCGGTCTCGAAGACGCTGCGGGCCATGGTGCAGCGCACCGATGGCGTCCGCCGGCTGGGCGACGTGCTGGTCACCGACCTTGTGGTGCAGGACGGCGCGGTCACCGGCGCGGTGGCGGTGCATATCGAGACCGGGGACGTCCTGACCCTGGCGGCGCGCGCCACGATCGTCGCCACCGGCGGGCTGACGCGGCTGTACCGGCGCAACAGCGCCTCGGCCAACATGGCCGGCGACGGCTATGCGCTCGCGTTGCGGGCCGGCGCGTCGCTGATCGACATGGAGTTCGTGCAGTTCTTCCCGATCGGGCATCTCGCGCCGCGGCTGATCGGCATGGACCCGATCATGTGGGACCCGTTCCGCTATAAGCTGGGTGGCCGGCTGCTGAACGGACGGGGCGAGGAATTCGTCGAACGCTACGGCAGCACCGATGCCGGCCGCTACGTCGTGACCCGCGACCTCGCCACCTATGCCATCACCAAGGAAGTGGAGGCAGGCCGCGGCTCGCCCCATGGCGGCGCCTGGCTGAGTTTCCGCCACATCCCCGAAGCAGCGCTGAGGGCGGCGTTCGGTCCGGTGATCGACCGGCTGGCAAAGGCCGGTATCGACCTGACCCGCGACGACGTGGAGGTCGCGCCGATCGCCCATTACCACATGGGCGGCATTCGGGTTGACACGGCGATGGCGACCGGCGTCCCCGGCTTGTTCGCGGCCGGGGAGGCGGTGGGCGGCGCGAACGGCGCCAATCGCCTGTCCGGCAACGCGATCACCGAGGCGCTGGCGTTCGGCCGGGCGGCGGGGCGCAGCGCGGCAGGATGGCGGGGGACGGCGGATTTCGATCCGGCGGCGGCGGCGGAAGCGGTCGCGCTGGCCGGCGCGGAAGGGGCGGCATCGAACACGGCCGCGCTGTTCGCGCGGCTGCAGGCGGTGATGGCGGAGCATGTCGGGCCGTTCCGGTCGCAGGCCGGCTTGGCCGCGGCCCTGCAAGCCCTCGGCACGCTGCGGGCGGAAGCGGGGACAGCGCCGCCGGGACGGCCCAGGCCGCACGACCTGGCCCGCGTGGACTGGTTCGACCTGCGGCAGGCGCTGCTGGTCGCGGACTGCGTCATCAAGGCCGCCCTGGCGCGCACGGAAAGCCGGGGCGCGCATCAACGGGAGGATTTTCCGGCGATGGACGACAATTGGTTATGCAATCAGATCATTTGGTATGCGGGCGGGCATCTGTCCCTGGAGCGACGGGCGGTGCCGGCGTGAAGGCCCTGCTGGCCATCGATCGCGGCGGCGTGCTGGAACGGTTCGAGGTGCCGTTCGAGCCTGGCCAGTCCGTGCTGGACGGATTGCGGCACCTGCGCGACGCCCGGGACCCGACGTTGGCGTTTCGATACGCGTGTCTGAACGCGAATGCATGCAAGGAATGCATGATGCTGGTCGACGGGAAAGTCGCCTATGCCTGCACCGCTCGGCTGGAGCCGCGGGAGATGCGGTTGGCGCCGTTGCCCAACAAGCGTTTGCTGCGAGACCTTGCGGTGGTTCTGGCGCCGGCGGACGAACGGCTGGCGTGACTCGAAAATTGATTTATACTAAAATATCGTATCAAACGTGACAAACTACCGGACTATTCGGACTTAGAAAATATCAATAAATTTATCCGATGGTTTCGAGATCAATAATACACAGCTCAACGAAAAATCACACTCTGAAACGTACTATCGGCGTAGATATCAAGACCCCACGGGAAAACGCTGGCGATTCAGGGTATCGATGACGATTATCAAGAAAATCAGCCGGATATTCTGGTTCGAGATGCGTCTGTGGAAGGCTACCCTGCTGCTCCGCACCTCGCGCTGGCCGTTGATCCCGTTGGTGGGATCGGTCGGATACCTTATGGGGCCTTGGAATGTGGTGCGCACGTCGCTACCGTATTTCGGCCACATGGAGGCGCTTCCGGTCCTTGCGGTGGGTGTGCTCACCGCGCGGGTATTGATGCCGGCCGACGCCCTGGCTGCGAATGCCGGACAACTCGCCGACGATACGACGCCGTCGGGCGCACTGGCTTGGTTGCTCTCGTTATGGCTGATCCTGCATCGGCGGATGATGCGGATCGGTGTCCATACAGCCGCCTTTTGCGCGCGCACCCGGCAGCGGGTGAGTCGGGCGATACGGGACCGGAATGGTGGGGCGTTCGCGTTCAATGCGATGGGATATCGATCCTGGTGGCGTCTGCGATCGATCGCGGCACGCCGCCCATCCGGGGATGCGCCGCTGGTCGTCCTCGGCGGATCGCCCCGCAGCGGGACGACGCTGCTGCGCACCATTCTCGGCCGGCATTCGCTGATCGTATCAGGGCCGGAAATAACCGTCTTCCTCAGACGCATTTCCTCTCCAGCCGATCTTGCAGAGAGGCTCGGCTGGGATGCGGAGGAGATCGAAGCCTGGCAACGGGAGAGCCGGTCCCAGGCCGAGTTCATCGAGCGCTTCGGCCAGGTGATGCGCGAGCGGGCGGGAAAACCGGTTTGGTTAGAAAAGACACCACGCAACGTGGGGCGATTCCGGTACATCAGGCGGAACTTCCCACATGCGAAGCTGGTGCACATCGTCAGGGACGGACGCGACGTCGTCTGCTCGCTGCGCCGTACGCCGTTCGCACGGCTCGACCACGCGCCGCCGGACAGCGTGAAAGCGGCGCTGCGCTGCGCGCTGCAATGGCGAACGGCGGTAGAGGCCGGCATCCGGCTACGTGGCGACCGCAACTACTACGAATTGCGGTATGAAGACCTTGTCGCCGCGCCGGAGCAGACCTTGCGGGCGCTTTTGGCGTTCCTGGAATTGCCCTGGGAGGACGAAATCCTGGAACCCGTGGCAGTCGAAAGCCGGGATGCCGATGAGATCGCGGCGAACAGCCGTGTCTTCGATTCATCCCACGGGCGCTGGCGACGGGACCTCTCCGCGAACGAATTGCCGGCCCTAGGGGCTCTGATCGGGCCAACCCTGATCAAGCTGGGATACGCGACAGGAGGCGACTGGGCATCCCCTTGGGCATCCCCTCGGGCATCCCCTTGGGCGTCCCGTTGAGCGTCGGGTGGCATGTGCCGCCGGGCTGGCTGTCAGGCTGCCAGCCGCTCCTCCGCCGCGCTGGCCAGCGGCGTGTTCATGACGACGAACCCCCGTCCCCAAACCGTGCCGATCAGGTTCGGGGCGCCGGCGTGCTCCAGCTTTTTGCGTAGCCGGCAGATCAGGACGTCCAGGATCTTCGCATCCGGCTGTTCCCCGCCTTTGTAAAGCTGGTGCAGCAGGCCCGCCTTCGTCACGATCGTGCCCCGGCGCTGGATCATGACTTCCAGGATGTCGAATTCCTTTCCGGTCAGCCTGACATCGGTCCCGCCGACCGACACCTGCCGCGTTGCCAGGCACATGCGCAGCATGCCGAATTGCAGCCATGTCTGGCCGGCCTCCCGCCGCCGGCGCAGGATACTGGCGAGCCGTGCGCGCAGCTCCGATCGGACGATGGGGAGGGAGGCGGCGTCGTCGGCGCCCAGGGTCAGGGCCTTGATGCGGTCCCGCGGGTCGAGGCCGGTGAGCGCGAGGATCGGCGTATCGTTCCCGGCCGCCCGCATCCGTCGGATCAGTTCAAAGGTTTCCTGCGCATGGAAGCCCATGTTGACGACCACGGCGTCGAAGCTGTCGTCGCCAAGCAGCGTCATTGTCTCATCGGCGTCTTCCGCGCACAGGGTCACGGATTCTTGATCATCGAGATGGGAGGAAGCGGACGTCCGGGCCTTTTCGACCATAAGAATACGCATAGCACACTCCAAACAACCCAGGGTGGTAATCTATTAAAACCGCCCCTTTGTAAAGGCCCAATTACGTCCCAAGAAGTAGACAATGCCAATGCGATTTTTCCGAAGGCCCGGAAAAGGGCCGTATACCTGTGGAAACCCCTCTCGGGGCGATTGGCCGTCTTCACTTTTCGTTAACTTTTTTGCTCGCACAAAGGTCTCACGCCACGCTGTGAAATCGGAATGACGGAGATCAAATGCCGGCGGCCATCGATTGCACCTGGACCAACATGCGGCCAATCCCAGCCCGGACCGACCCGGTGGCGCTGCTGACGGCGCGTCTGCCCCAGGGCTGGATCGTCGAACCGACCATGGACCCCACCGGAAACACAGGGATCGTGGTCTTCGCGGAGCAGGAAACGCGCGCTTCTCCCACCTTCTTCCTGTACGGCGATGCCGGTCGGATGCAGGTCGCCCTGATCGTCGACGACGAATGGCGAGACCGGACGGTGCATGCGGACGGCAACGCCGCCTTCGCGGCGATCGTGGAGGCGATCTCGCGCGGGTGGTAAATGGTAACGAACGATATCACAAGCTCGTGATATCGTGCCTCGGAATAACGCGCGACCCGGAACGGTCTAGAGCCGGTGCGCGCTCCGGATGCGACTTGGATGACGACCGTGTCGTGGCGGAGCGGGCCTGTTTCATGACCGCAAGGGATAGGCGACGTGGCCGACGATATGATCCAGATCACCCTTACGGGTTCATGTGCGGGCATCGAGCAGGCGCTGTCGGGCGTTCGCGGCGTTGACTTCGGTTACCGCTGTTACCTCAGCCCCTTGCCGGACGGGCAGGTCAGCCTGCCGGTTTTCGTTCCGGCCTCCGAGGTCAGTGCCTTGCGCCAGGCGAGCGGCCCGCTGGCTGTCCATGTGCTGATCCAGCGCAACGCCTCGGCGGAAGGACGGGCGATGCAGGCGCGGGTGATGCGCACCCTCCCGCCCGGTGTCAGGCGCATGCGCGGTCGCGGCGGCAGTTCGGCGGACATCATCGACCGATACGCCATCACCAACCTGATCGACGCACAATTCCGGGCGTTGGCCGAGGACCACCCGGAGCACTGCAGAACCATGGCGATGCCGTATCGAAGCGCGCGAGGGACGCCGGTTCCCCTCTACCGTATCGGCGTGCGCGGCCCGGCCCGTGGGGGCCATCGTGGTGTGCTGATCACCGCCTGCGCCTATCCGCGCGAGTGGGGCGGGGCGGAGATCTGCCTGAACCTGGCGAGCGATCTGCTCGATGCCTACGCCACCGGGACGGGGCTGGCCTACGGTTCGGTGGCCTATGGCGCCGCCCAGGTCTCGCAAGTCCTTGAGGCGGTCGACCTGTTCGTCATGCCTTGCATCGATCCGGACGGACGTAGTGACAGCATCGAGTTCGACCCGCTGTGGCACGACGGTCCGGCCACATCCGTTCCGGTCAGCCCTCCGCTGCCCGAGTGCCGGAATGTTGCCTGGCTGCTGGAACAATTCCCGCACATCGGAACCGTCATCGACATCCATCATTACGCCGGCGACTTCCTCCATGCATGGAATTCACTCGTCCCTTGCGATGAGCCGGCCACGCGGGGGATGGCGGACGGGTTCGCGGCGACGGTCCGGGGCGTGCGCGGGTCGCACTATCACGCGCGACAATCCGCCCTGTCCGCCCCGGCGAGCCCCACCGGGGTGCATCGCTTCAAGCTCGAATACGGGCTTGAACCGGCGTTCCAACCGGACTGGCCCGAGATGGGTCGCATCATCGAGGAGATCAGCGCCGGCCTGATCGCGTTCTGCTTCGGCCTGGCCGGTGCCGATACCTGGGTCGAAGCCCCGCTCCTGGCCGCCGGCGAACGCTGACCCCGATTGCCTGAACCGGGCGGCGAAGCTACGACGGCGCGGCCACAAACTAGGGAAACGCACCATGCCGACCGTCCTCTATTCCGAGAAATCCTATCCGGACGACAGCGTGGAGCGGCGCATTTACGGTCCCGACGTCCGCGTCGTCTTCCCCGCCGGACCAACCACCAGCCTGGCCGACCTGCCCGATTCCGTCTGTGCCGAGGCCGAAGGGCTGATGATCCTGCGCTACAAGGTCTTCGCCAAGGACCTGGAGCGTTTCCCCAAGCTGCGCGCCATCTGCCGGATGGGCGTTGGCTACGACAATCTCGACCGGGTCGCGGCGGCCGCGCGGCAGATCATGATCCTCAACGTGCCGGACTACGGCACGACCGAGGTCGCCGATCATGCCATGGCGCTGGCCCTCTCGCTCCGCCGCGGGCTGCTGCTGCACCATGAACGCCAGCGCGCCGAACCGCCCGCGCCGTGGCGCTATGTCGACGACCCGCTGGTGCGCCGGTCCGGCGTGCAGACTTTCGGGATCGTCGGCATGGGCCGCATCGCCACAGCCGTCGCCCTGCGCGCCAAGGCCTTCGGCTTCCGCGTCATGTTCTATGACCCCCACCTGCCGAACGGCGTCGAACTGGGCCTGGGCGTCCTCCGTGCCCCGACGCTGGAGGCGTTGTTGCGCCAGACCGACACCCTCTCTGTCCACACGCCCCTCACCCGCGAAACCCGCAACCTGTTGGGCCTGAAGGAGCTGTCCCTGTTGCCGAAAGGCGCGATCGTGGTGAACACCGCGCGGGGACCGATCGTCGACATCGACGCCCTGGCCACGCTGCTGAAAAGCGGCCACCTGGCAGGCGTCGGCATCGACGTCGTCCCGGTCGAGCCGCCCGTCGACCCGGTCCCGGAACTTATGCGCGCCTATCGCGCCCGCGAGGATTGGACGCTTGGCCGCCTGATCATCACGCCGCACGCGGCGTTCTATTCGCCCCAGGCTTGGGATGACATCCGGTCGAAATCCGCTGAGACCATGCGGGCGGCGCTGCTGGGGCCCAGGCCGCAGAACGTCATCGCGCCGGAGATGGATTGAGGAAGGCCGGGGCTCTGCCCTGGACCCGCAAAGGGGGCTTGCCCCCTTTGATCCCATTCAATGGCTGACGGAGGGAAGGGCTCTCACCACCGCGACAGCCACATCAAAATCGCCCGCCCCAACAGGGTCACGATCGAGCAGCCGACCGTGTACCACACCGCGATGTAGAGCGGATCGTCCGAGGGGCATGCAAAGACAAACACAAACGCACCCCAGGCAGCCGAGGACAGCCCCGCGGCCAGCGCCGTTCCAGAGCGATCGGTTGGAGCGCCGCGCCGTATCAGCCCGCCCAAGGCGATGGCGGGCGGGATCGACAGCACAACCATCTTCCAGACGCACTGGACACCTTGTGTCCAGTCGAGACGGTGGATCAGCCCTGCCAGCCCGTCGCCCGCTGCATCGATCAGCCAGCCGGTGGCGAAGATCACGGCGATGCAGACCAGTATCCAGCGGAGCCCGCGGCGGGGCGATCGGACAGGATCGACCGACAGAATCGCGACACCGGCCCCGAGAACGGCGATAAGCCCCATGCTGGTGAGCTTCCACCAGAAGGAGGGGGCTTCCATGGCCACGGGCATATCCGGGCGCATGAACCCCATGCCGAGGAATGCTATGATTTCGACGACACCCAGGAGAAGCAGAAGCAATGCCTCCCGCCTGATGCTCCGTGGCCGCACCGGCCGGAGATTCTGACTAAGGCGATCGACGAGGGAGTCAGTCCGCATCGCGAGCCGCCTTGATGATGCTGGCGAGACGCTTAAGGCCGCGGTGGATATTCACCTTGACCAGCGAGATCGACTGACCTGTCGCGCGCGACGCTTCCTCCACGCTGTAGCCTTCGAGCTTCACCAACCGGATCGCCTCGGCCTGCGGGGGCTTCAACTCAGCCAGAAGCTGTTGAAACGTGGAGCCGGCAACGACGGATTCGCCATGGTCCGGCACTCCGATGTTCTCGTCCAGCGGTTCGGACGCTTCCGCCTTGAGTGACCGCAACCGGTCCACCCATTTATAGCGCGCGATCGCCGCAAGCCATGGCCCGAAAGGCCGCGCGGGATCGTAGGTGTGACGCTTCTCGTGGATTGCCAGCAAAACGTCCTGAACTGCATCCTCGGTCATGGCTGGTGGCAAGCGCCTCACGTAGTACCGCCGCAGCCATGGAGCCAGTTCGCCGAGTAAGGTTCTGTAAGCATTCGCATCTCCCCCCTGGGCGGCGGCCATCAGCTGATCCCAGCTCCGACCGAGCGCATCGTCGCGCTTGGTGCTCATGACCGGGGCCATCCCGAATGAACCCGGTTCAAAACCGGCCGGTGCGCTCGAGTCGTGCTCGTTCCGTCAGCTTCGCACGTCATGTTCGACGCCGATCCCGGCGGGGTTACATGCACGGACAAGGTGATGCCAAAAATCCAGCCGTGGGGGAGCAGTCCGATCGGCTCCGAGCCTCCGGCATAAGGGGGCCTGGGGCGCCGTTCGGCGTCCTGCCAAGAAGCGGTCGTTCCGACATTTGAGTATTCAGGCATATCCCCACGGTTCTGTTGCCACAGTGACGACCATTCCGACCCGCCCGCCAGTGACAGGCGGGTCCAAGGCAACAACTGCAGGTAGGACCTGCCCTCGATCGATATTCTAGAATGTACGGACTAGTATGGCTATCCCCCGAACGGAAAGTGGACCTCCAACCGCCCACCTTGGGCCTCGGGTTCAGGCATCCATCGCGTTTCCCTCGGCCCGCATCGTCGTCATGACCCGGTGGGTGAAGATGGCTTGGCTAAGCCGGACCGCCGCTCGTCTACGATGCGGCCGCAAGTGCGCGCGCCATCACCCCATCGTAGGGGAGACCGGGTATCAGGCGCTTTGCCAGCAGGTTGTCGACGCCCAGGCTGCGGCCCGCTTGGGCCGCCGCGAACATGCCATGAGCGCAGATGATGCCGACATAGGTCCACGGCCATTCGGTCGGGTCGTTGTAGAGGCCGATCAGCAGATTGAGAATGAACAGCGCACCGACTACGCCAGCGAGACGTACGGCAATGCCCAGCATCAGCGATACGGCAAGCGCGGTTTCCAGGAGGTAGACCAACGGTTGAACGATAGCGATATGATCCAGGAACACCTGCATGATCGATGCATGTGCGCCGAGTGAGCTGTATTTTACTGTATTCTCCAGCCAATACTTGAACCCCGCGGAGATTGGCAGTGGCAGTTTCCACAGCGTGCCGAGGTACCACATGCCGGCGCTGACCAGCCGCATGGCATAGATGCTGAGATGCGTACCGGTGCGCTGGGTCGAATCCAGGCGCCAGTTCGTGTAGGCGATCGCAAAACTTCCGATCAGCAGCACCCAATAGAATATGACCTCAAACCAGCGGAATCCGCCGAGACTCAGTTGGTCCGGAATATTGCCGCCTAGGACTTGGAAGAACGTGTGAATCGGATTGTCACGCATGGCAGTAACCTCATCGGTTCTTGGGGGTCATGTCCTATGTTCGTGAGTTTTCGCGAACTGGTTACGACATTGGTGCGTGCCAACCCTGACGATATTACGAGATTTATTGTCGTGGGAGGGTGTAACCGTCGGCCTGTTCTCCGCGAACGACAATGCGAGGAAGGGCAGTCGGGACTATGGTCTCCGGCATCTCCGCCGATTGACGGTACATTCGGGAGTGTGACATGCGTTTTTGGTTGGCGGGCGCCATCGGAATCCTGGTACCCACACTCGCCGCCGCGCAGCCGGTTGCTCGGCCGGTCGTAGGCGAACTTTTCACTTCGGAGGGATGTTCATCCTGTCCCCCGGCGGATGCCAAAATCGCCGAACTGGCCCGAACGCGCCCAGACTTGCTGCTGCTGACCTTCCACGTGACCTATTGGAATCACCTCGGCTGGCGCGATCCCTATTCGTTTGAGGCCGCAACCTTGAGGCAGCAACGCTATGTCGCACTCGGGGTGAGTCCCGAAGTCTACACTCCGGCTCTGATCGTGGACGGCAGGTTCGACACCGTGGGATCAGACGGACCGGCGGTCGATCGCACTTTGCGACAGGCCGCGTCGAGTGAAGAAACGGCCGCACCCATCCACGTCCAGCGAACCCCAGCGGGCCTGACCGTGTCGGTCGGTGCCGGCAGCGGCACCGGGACGCTGCTTCTTGTCGGCTATGATCGCCTGCACCAGACCGCCGTGGGGGGCGGGGAGAACGGCGGACGGACGCTCACGGAAGCGAATGTCGTCCGCTCGATGTCAGTCCTGGGCGCCTGGTCAGGCCAGCCGCTTCGTCTGCAAGTGCCAAACCCGGTCGGGCAGGAGGTCGCTGTCCTTCTGCAACGTGATGACGGACATATCGTTGGTGCCGGGGTTGCTCGTCTCGCGTCCAGCTCTTGATTTGCCGGATCCTGTCGTAAGTCCTTTCCCTTTCGGTTGGCTGGCGGGCACGACTGACCGTGCGTCTATGCCCCGGCCGGTCGATCCGCGAGATCCCGTGGACAGTTTCTTTGTCGGGCCGTTTGAATCATGCGAATGGATGACCGAAACCTCCGCGTTCTGCCGCCCATCCTGCGGAACAAGTACTACGACGTGGAATCGGCCTTTACGCCGGAGAGCCTGCTGCGCGAGGCCCGTCGCCAAAAGGCCGTCCCGAACACGCCAGTGCCGGAGATCTGCATCCTGGACCCGGATGGCGACATCGTGCGCTATCTCCGCGTCATGGGCCGTTCGCGATCGGTCGCGGGTTGGGTCTGTTACCACAGCGTGATGGATCGCTTTGGCCACGGCAATCGGGAGTACGGGATCGTCGGCTGCGCGGTCGGAGCATCTTACGCCGTGCTGGTGGCCGAGCAGTTGTTCGCCTCCGGTTGCCGCCTGCTCATCAGCATCACCTCGTCAGGCCAGGTCACCAGTCTTGGTCCTCCACCCTACTTCATCTTGATCGAGCGGGCGCTTCGCGACGAGGGCACAAGTTACCATTACTTGCCCTCCGGTCCGGAGTACGCCGAGGCCGACAAGGTCTTGCTGGAGATCGCGGACAATGCGCTCGCCAGGCTTGGCGCTTCGGTCAAGCGCGGGGCGACCTGGACGACCGATGCGCCCTATCGGGAGACGGCCCAGGCAATCCGCGCAGCGCGGGCCGAGGGCATCCTGGCTGTCGAGATGGAGGCGGCCGCTCTCTATGCCTTTGCTGAAGCGCGGCAGAAATCCGTACTCTGCTTCACGCATGTGACCAATCAAATGGGTCAATCTGGAGATTTCGAGAAGGGAGAGGCCAATGGTGCGCCGGCATCGCTCGCGCTCATTCGCGCAGTTGCCGAGGCGTACCTTGCGGCCCGGTCCTGACCTTCGTTTCCCTTACACTCCCTTTGCAGGCACATGGCAGTCAAGACATGCGCAGCTCGATAAGCGGCGCAAGCCACTTTAATGATATGGAAGAAGCGTGCGGCGAACCATTTCTGCCGCCGTCCCCGCCATCGCCCTTTCCAAGCCTGCCCGAGCAGCGCTTCCGGCAGGTCGTATCGTAACCAACGTCTACTGGTCGCAATCGGCTCAACATTATCCGATACGATATCGTAACATAAATCACGGAAGGCAGCCACGGCTGGAGTCTCGCTTCATCCGGATTGCGGATGCGCCGCGACAGGCCTCGACCTAGCCCACGTCCACCCGTTGGCCGTTCACTGCCCGCCGCAAAGTGTTCAAGCGCTCCAAGGCCATCATCGCGCCGCCGCGATCGGCGGCCGCGAGGCCAAGGATGACGGCTTCCAACGCAATCAATGTCGTTCCGTGCAATGCCACCCGGTCGGTCCGGCCGCGCCGCGCCGCCAGCACCACGTCAGCCGCCCGCGCCAGCTTGCTGTCCGTGACGTCGGTCACCAGAACGAGGGGAAGCGCTAGACGCCGCGCTTCCGAGAAGACGGTCATCACTTCCCGGTAGGCTCGTCCGTACGCAAGAACGAGCAGCGCATCGCCTTGGCACAGGTCGAGCATCTGATCGGCAAGCATGATGCCGGCTGCGTTCAGGCATTTGCTGCGCCGCCCGGATCGTTCCAGCACCATCGCGGCATAGGCCGCGAGCGCCGCCGACGGACCGATGCCGAAGACGACGATCCGTTCCGCAAGATGCAGTACCGAGGTGGTGGCGACGATCCGGCCGCGTGCCTCCGGCATCATGAGCACCCGCAGCGCCTCCGCATGGGTTTCGAGAACCAGGTCCACCGCCTGCGCCGAATTCTCCCCGACTTCATCGAGCGTGCGGCGCATGTCATCGGCCGGCGTGGATGGTCTCGTCACGGATGAGACCAGCGTTTGCTTAAGCTCCCCCAGCCCCGCGAAGCCGAGGGCCTGGACCGCTCGGACTACCGTTGCGTCCGAGGTGCCGGTGCTCGCGGCGAGTTCCATCGCCGAGCTTGCCAAGGCGGCAACCCGGTGCTGGTCGATGAATTCCACGACACGCCGTCCCGCCGGCGAGAGGCTCGCGCCACGCGCTGCCAGGCGTTCCGTGAACAGATCGGTGACCTTCGCCGGGGCCATCTCGCGCATCGAGCTCCTGTAGTAAACGCTAGGTTGATAAATTCATGTAGTATATGCTACATAACACCCGCCTGTCCAACCCGTTCGGGGAAGACCTTCGTGGATCAACTGGATATCACCTGGATGCATGCCGGCCCATCCGTCCTGGCGGCCTTCCTGGCATCGCTCGTCGAGTTCGTGGAGGCGCTGACGGTGATCCTGGCCGTCGGCACCGTCAGAGGGTGGCGCGGGGCGCTGAGCGGCGCCGCGGCCGCCCTGGCTCTCCTGATTGTCATCATCGCCGTGCTGGGGACCGCGCTGACGCGCATCCCGCTGGCCGTGATCCAGCTTGGGGTCGGCACCCTCCTGCTGCTGTTCGGGCTGCGCTGGCTGCGCAAGGCCGTGCTTCGCTCCGCCGGGGTCCTGCCGCTGCATGACGAGGCGGCCGCTTTCGCCAAGGAGACGGACGCCATGCGGCGGCTTGGCGGCGGAGGAGGGTGGGACAGGATCGCATTTGGCGCCTCCTTCCAGATCACCATGCTCGAAGGCACCGAGGTGGTGTTCATCGTCATCGCCATCGGGGCCGGCGGTTCCGGCCTGCTTATGCCCGCAAGCCTCGGGGCGCTGGCTGCCCTCCTGGTCGTCATCCTGCTCGGCCTGGCAGCCCACAAGCCGTTGGCGAGCGTCCCGGAGAATAGCCTGAAATTCGTTGTCGGGGTCCTTCTGTCCGCATTCGGCACCTTCTGGGTGGGCGAAGGGATCGGGCTCGATTGGCCGGGCGCCGACGGGTCGGTCCTCGGGTTGATTGCCTGCTTCCTTGTCGTCGCATGGTTCGCCGTGCCGTTTTGCCGGACCCGGTCGGAACGCCGGCTGACGAACGCGGCCGAATAAAGGAGAAGGGCGTTGCACTGGATCAAGTCCGTTGCACAGGAAATCTTCGGCCTGTTTGTGGATGATGGTCATTTCGCGATCGCGATCCTTGCCTGGGTCGCGTTCTCGGCGCTGGTGCTGCCGCATATCCCCGTGCCGGCCGTTGCCAAGGGGCCAATTCTGTTCATCGGATTGGCCGGGATTCTTGTGGACAGCGCCACCCGTCGCGCCCGCAGGTGATGCCGGCGGCGATCCTTCGCGGATCGACCGGCAATTGTTCAGCGCGAACGTAGGCCGGCTGACAGGCCTGTTGATGCGATCCCGCCGCGCCGCCGGACTCTCGTCGGGCGGCGCGCGGACCGTTCAGGCATGCGGCTGAAGCACCTGGCGCAGCACCGCGCCGTCGGACAGGCGGTCGAACCCCTCGTTGATCCCGTCGAAACCGACAAAGCCCGACCGAAGTTTCGCGACCGGAAGCCTGCCGCGCCGGTAAAGCCCAATGAAGCGCGGGATGTCGCGCTTGGGCACGCAACTGCCCATGTAGGAGCCGCGGATCGACTTCTCCTCGGTCACCATCGCGCCGTGCAGATAAGAGAACTGGGCGGTCGAGGCCGGCAGGCCGGCACTGACCACCATCCCGCCGCGCGCGGTGATCGCATAGGCCAGGTTCATCGCCGGGATCGAGCCGGCGGTCTCGATCACATAGTCCAGCCCGCCATCGGTGGCGTTGCGGATCTCCTCGACCGCATCGGCGTTGCCGGCCAAAAACGTGTCGGTCGCGCCCAGTTCGCGGGCGAGCTTCAGCTTGTCGGCGTTGAGATCGACGGCGACGATCCGTTCCGCCCCCGCCACGACGCCGCCCATCAGGGCGTTCATCCCGACGCCACCCAGGCCGACGACCGCCATCTGGCCGCCAGGGGGCACTTGGGCGGTGTTCAGCACCGCGCCGACGCCGGTGACGACGGCGCAGCCGAAGATCGTCGCGTCCTCCAGCGGCACGTCGTCGGGGATCTTGATCAGCGCGTTCTGCGCCACGACGGCGTATTGCGCGAACACCGACAGGCCGGAGTAATGGTTGATCGGCTCGCCGTTCAGCGACAGCCGCCGCGCGCCGGAGAGCAGGGTGCCGTTGTTGCGGGAGGCGTTGGCGCTCTGGCACAGGTTCGGCCGCCCGCCGTTGCAGTAGCGGCAGTCGCTGCAGGACGTGACGAACATGCTGACGACGTGGTCGCCCGGCTTCAGGCTGGTGACGCCGGGCCCGACCTCCTCGACGATGCCGGCAGCCTCATGGCCGGGAATGGTTGGCAGCTTGCGCGGACGCAGGTTCTCGATGGTCGACAGGTCGGAATGACAGAGGCCGGCGCCGATGATCTTGTAGAGCACTTCGCCGGGGCCGGGCGGATCGAGATCCACGGTCTCGATCTCCAGCGGCAGGCTGACCGCGTAGGGACGTGGCTTGCCCTGAACGCGCAGCACGGCGGCTTTCATCTTCATCACGCTCTCCTCCGATAAGACAGGCTTCGCCTATTACGGGAGGGGCGATCAATCAAGGCGGTGCGGCTGTCAGGCCATGGCGGCGCGGAACCGGGCGATCCAGGCGCCGATGACTTCGGGCTGGGTCTTGAGCGCGGTGCGGTTGACGATCAGCCGACTGGTGACGGGGGCGATGACCTCCGTCTCGACCAGCCCGTTGGCTTTCAGCGTCGAGCCGGTCTGCACCAGGTCGACGATCATCCGGCACAGGCCGAGGCCGGGGGCAAGCTCCATGGCGCCGTTGAGGTGCACGACCTCGGCGTGGATGCCGCGGCTGGCATAATGGCGGCGGGTGATGTTGGGGTATTTGGAAGCGACGCGCACCTGGCTCCAGCGGCTGGGATCGTCGCTGCCCGCCGTTTCCCGCGGTTCGGCGACCGAGACGCGGCATTTGCCGATGCCGAGGTCGAGGGGCGCGTAGACCTCGGGGTAGTCGAACTCCATCAGCACGTCGGCGCCGCAGATGCCGATCTGCGCGGCGCCGAAGGCGACGAAGGTGGCGACGTCGAAGGGACGGACGCGGACGACGTCCAGCGTCGGGTCGTCGGTGGGGAAGCGCAGGCGTCGGGAGTCTTCGTCGGCATAGTCGGGCGCGGGGACGATGCCGGCGCGGGCGAGCAAGGCGCCGCATTCGGAGAGGATGCGACCTTTCGGCAGGGCGAGGATGATCGGTTCGGTGACCTCCGGCGCCAGGGACGTGGCGGGGAACGGGGCGGTCATGGGGGCTCCGGACGTTGGGTTGGCGGGGCGTTTACAGGAGTCCGGCCGTTACCGGAAGCCTGTCCCACGTAATGCTGATCCGTGTGATGCCGACCCGTGTGATGCCGGCCCGTGTAACGCCGGGTTGTGGCTGCGTCACCCCAGCCCCGCTCGGTTTCGCGCCACGCTCCGCGTCGTCGGATGGTCCGGCCCGTATGCCGTCATGTAGATCGACAGCGCCCAGTCCAGCGCTTCCCGGGCCGAGAACCCGTCGCCCATGTCCTTCAGCACCCCGGCCAGGTTGTTGGCGTCCCGCCCGACGCTGGGGTGCTCGCGGCCCAAGGCGCGCTCGTCGATCGCCAGCGCCCGTTCGAACGCCGCGCAGGCGCCGTCCAGGTCGCCGATATCGTGCAGGATCAGGCCGATATGGTTGATGTCCGTCGCGGCCTCGGGGTGTTCGGCACCCAGCGCCTCCGTGTGGATCGCCAGCGCGCGCCGCAACTGCGACTGGGCGTCGATGAAATCGCCCAGTTCGTGCGACAGGCGGCCGAGGTCGCGCAGGTCGTTCGCGAGGTCGGGATGGTCGGGACCAAGCTGGCGCTGCCGGGCTTCGATGGTCTGTTCCAGGTTGGCGCGCTGGGCGCGCAGGTCGTTCAGGTCTGGCATGTGCGGCTTCCCGCGCCTGCATCGCCTCGAAAGACGTGGATGGCCGGCACAAGGCCGGCCATCACGCCTAACCCGGCGTCAGACGCCGTGACATTTGACCCAGGATCGGGCGCCGCGCGCTTAAAGCTGCGCCTCGGCGTATTCGTAGTTCGCCAGGTTGTCGATCCAGTTCTGCAGGTAGTCCGGACGGACATTGCGGAAGTCGAGGTAGTAGCTGTGCTCCCACACATCGACGCCCAGCAGGACCTTGCCCTCGCCGGTCGCCAGCGGGTTGGAGCCGTTCGGCGTCTTCGTCACCTTCAGCTTGCCGTCGGTGCCCAGCACCAGCCAGGCCCAGCCGCTGCCGAACTGGCTGACGCCCGCCGCCTTGAACTCGTCCTTGAACTTCTGGACGCTGCCGAAGTCGCCGGCGATCTTGGCTTCCAGCTTGCCCGGGATCTTGCCGCCGTTCGGGCTCATGCACTGCCAGAAGATGATGTGGTTCCAGTGCTGCCCGGCATTGTTGAACACCGGCCCACCGGCCGAGGCGGTCGACTTCACGATGTCGTCCAGGGATTTGCCCTGCAGCGCCGGGTCTTTCTCGACGAAGCCGTTCAGCGCCGTGACGTATGCCTGATGGTGCTTGCCGTGGTGCAGCTCCAACGTTTCCTGGCACATTTTTTTCGCCGCGAGCGCGGATGTCGAGTACGGCAGCTTCGGCAGTTCAAAGGCCATGTCATCCTCCTTGATCAGTTCGGCCGGGGGGTGCGAGTCCGGCATGGCAGCAAGAACGCCGCCGGGAACACGTCGTTAGCTATGGCCAGCCGAAAAAGGCGTCAACCCACCGTGCGGCCCACCGTGCGGCCCACCGTGCGGCGACATGGCCGGGACTTGCCGCGAGGGGCGAAACCCCTGTACTGCCTGGCATGAACCAAGCCTTGGCCGACCTGGTCCGCAAGCACGACCCCGACCGGTTCCTGACGGTCCTGCTCGCCCCCCCCGACCGGCGCGACGCGCTGCTGACCCTCTACGCCTTCAACAACGAACTGGCCCGTGCGCGCAGCGTAGCCAGCGAACCGCCGCTGGCGCTGATCCGCCTGCAATGGTGGCGGGAGGTCGTCGAAGGCGAACGCAAGCGTCACGAAGTCGCCACCCCGCTGTCCGAGGCCATCGAAGCGGGCCACCTGACCGCCGAAGACCTTCTGCCGCTGATCGATGCGCGCGACCAGGAGGCTTACGGCGAGTTCACGATGCTCGACGATTGGCGAAACTGGCTGCTGGCCGGCGCCGGCGGCCTCGCGGTGGCGGCCGGCCGAGCGGTGGGGGCCGGCAGGGTGGAGGCGCTGCGGGGGTATGGCGCGGCGTACGGGGTGGCGGCGCTGCTGCGCGCGACCGGTGCGCTGGCGTCGCAGGGCCGCTGCCTGCTGCCGCAGGACCTGCTGGCGCAGCACGGCCTGTCGCCCGAGGCGTTCGTGCACGACCCGTCCTCGGTCGCCGCCCGCGCGGTCCTGGCGCATGCGGTACGGGAGGGGACGGCGCTGCTGCGGGCTGCGACGCCGCTTCCCAGGCCTGCCGCGGCGGCGGCGCTGCCGGCGGTGCTGGCGCGGCGTGACTTCGCCCGCTGGCCGAGGCTGCGGCATCCGCGGGGCCTGGGCGATCGTTTGGCGGTGATAACGGCAGGTTTAACGCACCGCCCATAGAACCGGCCCGCCCGTTGTGATGTTCTGGTGTCACAACGGGAGGAAACCGGCATGATACCGGCAGACGAGACCTTCGACGGCACCTGGCCGTACGCGCCACACTTCTGCGACGCGGCCGGTTTCCGCCAGCATTACATCGATGAGGGCGCGGGCCGCCCGGTCGTCATGCTGCATGGCGAGCCGACCTGGGGCTATATCTGGCGCCGCTTCGTGCCCCACGTGTCCGCGACGCACCGCGTCATCGTGCCCGACCACATGGGCTTCGGCAAAAGCGAGACGCCGCCGGACCGCGTCTATACCCTCCGCACCCATGTCGAGAACCTGGCGGCGCTGATCGAAGCCTTGGACCTGGATGACATCACCCTGGTGATGCAGGACTGGGGCGGCCCGATCGGCATCGGCTACGCGGTGCGGCACCCCGACCGCATCCATAGCGTCGTCGCAATGAACACGGTGTTCGGCTATGGCGCTGCCGGCCGCCGCGACCTGCCCAGCCCGATCGAGACCCCGTGGTTCCGCTGGATCCGCGAAGGCCTGCACACCGGCCGCACCGAGGCGGTGCTGTCGCATCTGGGGTCGACCATCCTCTCGGTCATGCAGATCGTGGGGCTGGAGCGGCTGGACAGGGTGACCCCCACCATGATCCGCGCTTATGCCGCGGCGTTCCCGACACCGGCCGACTGCAAGGGCGCGATCGAGTTTCCCCTGGACGTCACGACCGGCCGCATCCGCGACTTCGTCCGGGAGGGCACGCACGGCGCGGCCGCGCTGCGCGACAAGCCGGCGCTACTGGTCGAGGGGATGCTGGACCGCGCCATCCCCGCCGCACTGGCCGTCGCCGATTTCAGCGGCATCTGGCCGAGAGGCACCATCGTGCACGTGCCCGACGCCGGTCACTACATCCAGGAAGACGCGCCGGAAGCGGTCATTCCGGCGCTGCAAGCCTTCCTGGGACTGCTGGCCTGACGCGATCCAAATCAGCGGATCGGCGAGAACGCCGACGGCATCACGAACGCATTCTCCTGCTTGACCACCACGCCCGGCGGGTTGCGGGCCGGCCAGTTGCCGGTCGCCGCGGCGGCGGCGCGCACGCTGAAGCGTTCGTTCGCATCCTTGTAGGCCCAGATATGGACCCATTTGTTCAGCGCACCGAATTCCGAATACCAGCCGCCGACCAGGGGTGAGAATTTCGTCCGGCCCTCGATCTTTTCCGACCAGCGTTCGATCAGGCCGGGGATCTGGCCAGCCGCCAGCGTGTATTGGCGGATTTCGAACAGGGGCCCGACCTGGCGCGGCGTGAGCTTGGGGGAGAACGGGGCGGGGTGGAAAACCTCGCTCTGCTGGGCCGTCACGAATTCACGGATCGGCGGCGGCCACCCTTCCTCCTTCTGCGACGCTGCCCGAGCTTCTGCCCTGTGCTTGAAGTCCTCGTATTCCCAGACATGGATGATCTGGTTCAGCGGACCGACCTCGGTGTGCCAGAACGCGGCCAGCTTGCTGTGCTTTTCGCGGATGTGCAGGGCCTCTCCGAAGCGCTTCTCGACCTCGGCCAGCGTGCCCGGCCGCAGCGTGTAGGTGCGCATCTCGACGATCATCCGGCGTCCCTCCTGTTATGCCGGGGTCACGTTAGGGGAAGTCGGAGGCGTGGGAAATGGGCGGGCCGGCCAGCACGACCCGGCCGCCAGGCGCAGTCCGGCTATCCGGGCGTCTTCACCGTTGGCGAAGCGTCATGATATAGGCGCTTACATCGCGTATCTCGTCGCGCGAAAGTTTATAATTCGGCATGTTGGGATGCGGCGTCGAAAGGAATGCAGCGATCGCCGCCGGCGTCGTCGACGGCATGGCGGCGATCGCTCGGAAGCTCAATGCCTCAGCTTCGCCGGGCGATGGATGCGCCTCGATAGCATGGCAGGAGGAGCAATCCTGGACGGCGAGTGCACGGCCCCGTTGCGCGTCACCCTCTATCATCTGTGCGAGCGCGGGGATTGGCGCGAACGCGAGCGACAGGACAAAGACCGTCCGGCAGATCACTGACGCCCTCCTGACAGTGGCGGATGCAACGAAATAGTATCCTACGGATGGGCGCCGCGCGCATTGACGTGCATCAACGGATTCGCCGGACTGCGGGGCTCGCCAGGTTAATCCAACCCGTGGCGCGAAAAGAACCAGCGCCTGACCTCGTGCACCACAAATAGGTACGTGGCCGTGAGCACTGCCAGTGCGGCGAGCAGGGCAGGTGGGAGCGGAACGAAACCAAGCCAGTGCGCCGGCGGCAGAAAAGGCAACAGGACGGCCAGCGCGAAGGCCGAGACCGTGCTGGCCACCAGTGCCGGATGCGGACGGTCCCGCCACGGCCGCGCTGTGCGTATGATGAAGATGACCAGGACCTGTGTGGACAGCGACTCCACAAACCAGCCGGTGTGGAACAGCGCCTCGTCGGCGTTGAACACCGACAGCAGCAGAACGAAGGTCAGGAAATCGAAGATCGAGCTGATCAGGCCGAACACCAGCATGAACCGGCGCAGGGTGCCGAGGTCCCAGCGCCGCGGTCGCGCGATGCTGCGTTCGGCTACCCTGTCCAGCGGGATAGCGGTCTCCGACAGATCGTACAGCAGGTTGTTGAGCAGGATCTGGGCCGGCAGCATGGGCAGGAAGGGCAGGAACAGCACGGCGCCTGCCATGGAGAACATGTTGCCGAAGTTGGAACTCGTCCCCATCATCATGTATTTGAGGATGTTGGCGAATGTCCGGCGTCCCTCCCGCACGCCTTCGGCCAGCACGGCAAGGTCCTTGCGCAGCAGGATGATGGCCGCCGCTTCCTTGGCGATGTCCGCCGCGGTGTCGACCGAGAAGCCGACATCCGCGGCATGCAGCGGTGGCGCGTCATTGATGCCGTCGCCGATATAGCCGACCACGTGACCCATGCGCCGCAGAGTGGTGATGATGCGGGATTTCTGCGACGGCGTGACGCGGCAGAAAAGCGTGGTGTCCTCGACCCTCGCGATCAGCGCTTCCTCGGTGAGTTCGTCGATCTGCGAGCCAGTCAGCGTACCCTGTACGTCCACGCCAAGTTCAGCGCAGACATGGCGGGTGACCTGTTCATTGTCGCCTGTGATGACCTTCATCGTGACGCCGAGCGTCGCCAGGGCGGCCAGCGCTTGCCGGGCATCCGGCTTCGGCGGATCAAGGAAGGCCAGGAAGCCGGAGAAGGTCAGCGTGGTCTCGTCGGTGATACCGGCATGCTCACGGTCGGCTTCGACGTCGCGCCATGCAACGCCGAGCACGCGAAATCCCTCCGTCCCGAGCGCGGTGAACGTCGACTTCGCTCTCTGCCGCGCCGCGGCGTCGAGCGGCAATGGCGCCGCGCCGTCTTGTTCGTAATAGGCGGAGTGTTGCAGCACGTCCTCGGGCGCGCCTTTCACGATCAGCCGCCGCCGATGCTCCCCCTCGACCAGGACCGACACCCGGCGCCGCTGAAAATCGAAGGGAACTTCGTCGATCTTTCGCCAAGCGGTACGATCGATGCTGCCTGCCGCAAGTATCGCCTCGTCCAACGGGCTTTTGAGTCCCGTCTCGAAGGCGGCATTGAGCTGTGCCATCGGCGTCACGGTGCTGCTGGCGCCGCCGTTCAGATCCACGGCGCTGACGAGTCTGATGCGTGCCTCCGTCAAGGTGCCCGTCTTGTCGCTGCACAGCACGTCCATGCTGCCCAGGTCGTCGATCGCTGACTGCCGCTTGACGATGACCGCCTTGCGCGCCATGCGCAGCGAACCTTGCGCAAGCGTGATGGAGACAACCATCGGCAGCAGTTCCGGGGTCAGGCCGACGGCAAGGGCGAGTGCGAACAGAAAGGATTCCAGCAGGGGGCGATGGAACAGCAGGTTGATGAGAACGACGAATAGGACGAGCAGCACCGTGATCCGCACGATCATCAGGCCGAAATTCTTGATGCCGATCGCGAAGGCCGTGGGCGGCTCCGGCCGCTGCAGGACTGTGGCGATCGAGCCAAGCTGCGCCTTGCGTCCGGTCGCGACGATCAGTGCCTTGGCCGTGCCGCTGACGACCGAACTGCCCATGAACACCATGTTGCCGGGCAGCGACGTGACCTGCGCCGAACCCGCGACCGGCGGCACCGCGTCCTTCTCCGCCGGATAGGGTTCTCCGGTGAGGAGCGCTTCGTCCACGTACAGGTCACGGGACTCGATAAGCCGTGCATCCGCCGGCACGAGATCGCCGACCGCGAGCAGAACGACGTCGCCTGGCACGATCTCGGTGCTCGGGACATCGATGGCCTTCCCGTCGCGCAGCACCTTCGCGGACAGTGAGAGTTCGGCACGCAGCTTCTCGGCGGCGTTCTGGGCGTGACGCTCCTGCGTGACGTCCAGCACCACCGACATCAGCACGATGGTACTGATGATGGCGAAGCTTGGCACGTCTCCCGTGAACCCCGAAACCGACGCTGCGAACAGCAGGATCAGCACGAGCGGATTGCCCAGCCGGATGACCAAATCGGCCAGCAGCGTCTTCCGCCGCGTCGATGCGATCCGATTCGGTCCCACTGTCCGCAGGATCGAGGCGGCATCCGCCGCATTCAATCCCGTTTCGCTCGAGCGCAGGGCCGAGAGCAGTTCATGCAATGGACGAACGGCCACGTCCATCAATGCGAGGGGGGTGTCGGGGAAAGCGCCCATGGTGTTGGCGAGGCCTTGGCGACACGGGTGATGAACAAGCCGAGCGGCGACCTGGAAGCGGCCGCCGTCAGAACACCGGACTTTGGCGACAGGCACAAGGCGATGCCGGAGGATGTCGTCGTCCTCCTTGCCTCAATTCGACGATCCGGGGCGCGGACCCTGTCGCCGCCGCGGCGCCGTGCCATCGATGGAAATGACAGGACGCGCGGCGGCGACCGGAGGCGCTAGGCCGCGGCCTTCACCTCGATGGTCTTTTTCGTCGCTGCGGCCCCTTTGGGGATTGTTACCGTCAGCACGCCGTTGGTGACGCTGGCGGCGATCTTGTCGGCTTGCACGCCCGATGGGAGAGTGAAGGAGCGTTCGAACGCGCCATAGCTGCGTTCGGACAGGTAGCAGTTCTTCTCCTTCTTCTCGCTTTCGGCGCTCTTCTCGCCCTTGATGGTCAGACCGTCGTCACTCAACGAAACTTCGACGTCCTTCTCGGTCAGGCCAGGCAATTCGGCGGTGATCTTATAGGCTGCGTCGTCCTCCGTGATGTCGACGGCCGGCACCGGCAACGATGTCGCAGTCGCGAACGAAGGAAACATCTCGAACACGCGGCCGAACGAAGGCGCGCCAAAGCCCCCCGCGAAGCGATCGAAAAGCCGCTCCATCTCACTGCGCAGCGCCCGCCAGGCATCCGGGGTCGCCGGCGTCGAGGGGGCTTTCTTTACCTCAACCGGTTCATTCGCCATGCTTACCTCCTTCTCTCTTCATGAAAGTTGCTTTGGGCAAAGGCATTTGAGCAGGGCTGCCGGAACGTGCATTGATGTGGCTCAAGCTGCCAGGGCGGATCAGGGACTTCTCCAGGCTTCGACGCTGCTTCCTGCTTCGCCCTGCCGATTGGCAGGCTCCTCGGCACGGATGCTCTAACTGGAGGCCGCCGTGACGGAGCGGAAGCGCCATAGCGACAGCGCCAGGAACAAGCCCCCGCTCAACGCCACGACCGCAAATTGCGGCCACACGACGGAAAACCCGGCGCCGCGATAGAGAATCGCCTGGGCGAAGGAGACGAAGTGCACGGTGGGAGAGATCTGCATCGCCTTCGCAAGCCAGGGCGGCATGCTCTCGAGCGGCGTGTAGCCGCCGGACAGGGTGTTGATCGGCAGATAGACCAACAGGAACAGAAGACCAAGCTGCGGCATCGAGCGTGCGATCGTGCCGAGGAAAATTCCGATCGATGTCGCAAAGAACAGGTAAATGGCGACACCGGCCAGGAACAATGGGATGGAGCCGGCGATGGGGATATGCAGGAAACCCCGCACAACGAAATAGAGCGACAGCGCAGCCGCCGTCAGGATCACCAAGCCGTTGGCCCAGATCTTCGACATCGCGATCTCGAACGGTGTCAGAGGCATGACCATCAGATGGTCCATCGTGCCGTGCTCGCGTTCGCGCACCACGGCGGCGCCGGCCAGGACGATGGCCAGCATGGTGATGCTGCTGATGATGCCCATGACACTGCTGAACCAGGGCGTATCAGCATTCGGATTGAAGGCGAGGCGCACATTGATGGTGACCGGGTCCGGTGGAGTGCCTTCCGAGCGGGAAAGGAAATTATCAATCTCCGTCGTAATGATTGTCTCCGCGTAGCTGGACCCGAGCCCGGCGTGAACCATCGCCGTGGCATCGACGTCGAGCTGTAGTTGCGGCTCGCGCCCCGCCAGCACGCTGCGTGTGAAATGCGGCGGAATATCCAGCACGAACGTATAGCGCCCGGCATTCATCAGCGGCTCTATGTCACGCTCGGTGATGTATTGAGGTGGCTGAAAATAAGGCGGCAGGAAGGCATGCGCGATCCGGCGCGACAGTTCCGAATGGTCCTCATCCACGATGGCGATCGACGCATTGTGCAGTTCCTGCGAGCTGCTCTGCGACTGCGCGGTGATCGCCATGGAGAAACTGTAGACGACCAAGCCCAGCAGGACGTAATCGTGCAGGAAGCTGCGCAACTCTTTGGTGCCGAGCCAGAAGATGTTGGCGAGGCTCCGCAACATCTCCCGCTACCGCTCCTGCTTCGGGAGTAGGATCAGGCTCAGTGTCAGCAGAATGGGAAAGAACAGGGAGAGACCGGCGAGCCGGCCCGTCAGGTCGGCGAAACCGAGGCCTTTGGTGAACGTTCCGACGCTGATGGGCAAGAAGTAGGTCATCGGGAACAGGCGGCCCATGACCTGCGCGGTGCCGGTCAGCGAGGAGACCGGAACCGTCATCCCGGCGAACATCGTCGCCGGCAGGACCGTCAGGATCGCGGTACCGAACAAGGCCGCGATCTGCGTGCTGGCAAAGGCGGAGACCAACATTCCATACGCCGTCGTTGCGGCCACGTACATCACTGTTCCCACGACCAGCGCCAGGAAGCTGCCGTGCAGCGGAACCTGGAAAACGAACAGCGCCATCAGGAACATCAATGTGAAATTGACCATCGCCAGGCCGATATAGGGAAGCTGCTTTCCCAGCAGGAATTCCAGGCGGCTTACCGGCGTCACGTAAAGGTTGACGATCGAGCCGAGTTCCTTTTCTCGCACCACCGCCAACGCCATCAGGATCGCCGGGAACAGCGCCAGCATCATGGCCAGGACCCCAGGTACCATGGCGTAGATGCTTTCGAAGTTCTGATTATATCTGAACCTTATCGCGACATCGGCGGCAGGCCGAGACTGCGCCCCGGTGGCGGCCACCGCCGGATCGGACAGGTAGAGCTGGTTCATCGCCTGCAGATAGCCGCGGATGGTCTGGGCGATGAACGGTCGCGCACCGTCGACCCAGGCACCGACCGAAGTGGGTCGGCCACGGGCGATGTCGCGGCCGAACCCGGGCGGAATCTCGATCGCGCAGTCGATGCTGCCGTCGGCCAGCCGGTTGTTGAGGTCGGCATAATCGACAAGCGGCGGTTTCTCGATGAAATAGGTCGAACCGCGTACTTCCTCGAGATAGGCACGACTCTCGTGGGTATGGTCGTGGTCGAGCACGGCGAAGGTCAGGGAATTGACATCGGTCGAGATGCCGAAGCCGAAAACGACCATCAGAAACGTCGTGCCGAACACGGCGAAAGCGAGCCGGATGCGGTCCCGCACCAGTTCCAGCGTTTCGCGGATGGTGCAGGCGAGCAAGCGCCGCGGGCTGAACCAGGCATCGACGCCGGGCGGTTGCCGAGGGGCTGTGCGCGCCGGTTCGACCGCACGCGCAACGACGGGCGCAGCCGCGCTGCGCATGCCGGCGGCCGCTTCCAGATAGGCGATGAACGCGTCTTCGAGCGTGGCCGCACCGCGTTCCGCAATTTGCCGCTCAGGCGTATCGGCGGCCAGGACATGGCCCGAATCCATCAGCGCGATACGGTCGCAGCGTTCGGCTTCGTTCATGAA
This sequence comes from Rhodopila sp., assembly GCF_035548235.1. Classification (GTDB taxonomy): domain Bacteria; phylum Pseudomonadota; class Alphaproteobacteria; order Acetobacterales; family Acetobacteraceae; genus Rhodopila. Next base: position 13,892 of record NZ_DASZTJ010000103.1, on the reverse strand, counting down.
GTGCGTCGATACGAAGATCGTCACACCGTCCTTGCGCGACAGGTCGATCAGCAGTTCCCAGAACCGGTCGCGCGCCAGCGGGTCCACGCCGGAGGTCGGCTCGTCGAGGATCAGCATCTCCGGCCGATGCACAATGGCGACGGCCAGCGACAGGCGCTGGCGGATGCCGAGCGGCAGGCCTTCGGGACGCTGGTCCACATGCGGAGCAAGGCCGAAGCGTTCGATCAATTCCGCGATCCGGGCCCGTGCCTCCTGTGATGTCAGATGGAACAAATGTGCGTGCAAGTCGAGATTCTGGCGGACCGTCAGCTCGGTATAGAGAGAGAAGGATTGCGACATGTAGCCGACGCGTCGACGTGCGGAGAGGTCTTCGGCATCGACGGGCTTGCCGAACAACAGCGCCTGGCCCTCGGTCGCCGGCAAAAGGCCGGTCAACATCTTCATCGTGGTCGTCTTGCCGCAGCCGTTCGAACCGAGGAAGCCGAATATCTCGCCGCGTTCGATGTCGAAGCTGACGTGATCGACCGCGGTGAAATTGCCGAAGCGGCAGGTCAGGTCGTGCGCGCTGATGACCGTCTCGGCGGCTCCGATGCGGCGCGGCGGGGCGATCGGTACGGTATGGCCGCGCCGTTCGGCCTCCGGCAGCAGGGCGATGAACGCCTCCTCGACCGTGCGCGCCGCGGTCTTCTGCTTGAGCGCGGCCGGGGTTTCGCTTGCCACGACCCGGCCGGCGTTCATCGCCACCAGCCAGTCGAAGCCTTCTGCCTCCTCCATGTACGCGGTGGCAACCAGGACGGAGAGGCTGGGACTGCGGGCGCGGATCCGCTTGACCAACTCCCAGAATTGCCGGCGCGAGAGCGGGTCCACGCCGGTCGTCGGCTCGTCGAAGATCAACAGGTCCGGGTCATGGATCAGCGCGCAGCAGAGGCCGAGCTTCTGCTTCATGCCTCCGGAGAGTTGCTTGGCCGGCCGGTCGGCGAAGGGCGCCAGGCCCGTGCTGGCGAGCAGGTCCGCAATGCGGTCGTTGCGTTCGGCACGGGACTGCCCGAACAGGCGGGCGAAATATTCGATGTTCTCGCGAATGCTGAGGTCGGGATAGAGGTTCTTGCCGAGCCCCTGCGGCATATAGGCAATGCGCCGGCAGACCGAGCGACGATGCGCGGCATCGGCCATGTCGCCGCCGAGGGCCAGGACCTGGCCGGACTGGATTTCCCGCGCGCCGGCGACCAGGTCGAGCAACGAGGATTTGCCGACGCCGTCCGGCCCGATCAACCCGACGAGCCGACCACGCGGCAGCGCGAGCACGACATCGTCCAAAGCCTTGATACGGCCATGACGCAGGGTGACGTGATCGAGTGACGCGATGGTATCGGCCGCGCTGCTCATTGGGCCGGCGGCGGCGGGCTGGGCGCCAGGCTTTGCGGCCAAACCGCGGACGGTTCGGTACGCACGTAGCCAACCCCGGGCAGCCCGGTCCGCATCATCGCCTCGCGGCCCTCCAGCCTTTCCGGGTCGATCCTGATCCGGATCCGGAACATCAGCTTGTCCCGTTCCTCCTTGGTCTCCACGGTCTTGGGGGTGAACTGTGCCTGGCTCGCAACGAATACGACCCGTGCCGGGATGACGTGACCGGGATAGGCGTCGAGCACGATGCGAGCTTCCGACCCGATCCTGACCCGGCCGGCTTGCTCGGTCGGCAGATAGATGTCCATGTAGACATAGGAGGCGTCGAGCATCGTGAACACTTTGCCGCCTGCCGCCAGGACCTCGCCGACATTGGCGACGCGGTACTCGATCGGTCCGTCTTTCGGGGCAAAGAGCTGGTTGTCGGCAATCTGTACGGCATAGTACTCGACCTGGTGCGTCGCCGCCCCGAGCGCATGCTGTGCCGCCGCGATGGCGGCCTCATCCGCGTTGAGCGTGGCGATCGCGCTGTTGAGCTGCTGCGTCTGCTGGTCGCGCAACTCGACCGTGGCGAAACCCCTGGGAACCAGGTCCGTGGTGCGCGCCAGCTCCTGCTGGGCAAGTTTCACCACGGCCTGCTGCGAGACCTTGCTTGCCTCCGCTTGCTCCAGCGTATGCTGGGCTTGTGCCACGAGTTGCTGGGATTGCTTAAGCTGTGCCTCGAGATCGCGCGTGTCCATCACGGCAACCACCTGGCCGGCCTTCACCAGGTCGCCCTCATCGACGTTCAGCTTCAGGATACGGCCGGCGAACTTCGTATCGATATCGACTTCATCGGCTTCCAGCCGGCCGTTCCCGGTGGCGAAACCAGGGGGCAACGAGGGCTGCGACCGGAGCCAGTGCCAGTAGCCGGCAGCTCCGGCAAGGGCCAGGAGAACCAAAAGCGAAAGCACGCGCCGCAAGTTCCGCGATGTGGAGGGCTTGCGCGGTGGCGGGACCACCGCCGGAAGATTCTCCGCCGTGGGGGGCAGGGGGATCTCGGCCGTGGTGAGTTCGGGTGGTTGGGAAGTTGGGTCGGCGATCATCAGGCCCACGCTTCGATGCTGGCGCATAGTCCGTCCGGCAGTCGCGGGACGCCCTGATCTAAATCAAACGACGTCGTACGGCTGCGCACCCGCCGAGGACCGCCCTGCATCGCTGCCGGATTGACCCTGGTCAACGCGTGGTACGGCGGCAGACCCTATAGCGCTGCACGGGATCACCCTATTCAAGGAATCCGCGCCATGGACATCAACGAAGCGATCGCCGCGCGGCGTGCCGTGCGCGAATACACCGCGGAACAGGTCGATGAAGCCACCATCAAGCGCCTGATCGACGCTGCGGTCCATGCGCCCAGCGCGGTCAACCAGCAGCCCTGGGGCTTCACGGTGGTGCGCGACCAGCATGCCCTGGATCGCCTCTCCAATGAGGCAAAGGCCCATGTGCTCGCGACAATGATGGGCAATCCGCATGCCGAGCAGTTCCGTGCTCATCTCAGCGACCCACGGTTTCATCTGTTCTATCATGCACCGGTGCTGATCCTGATCTCGGCACGCAGCGAGCTTCCGTGGGGCGTCGAAGACTGCACGCTGGCCGCGGAGAATCTGATGCTCGCGGCCTGCGCGGCGGGACTTGGGTCCTGCTGGATCGGGTTGACGCAAGGTTTCCTCAACACGCCGGAGGGCAAGCGCCTGCTGGACCTGCCCGATGCCTGGATGCCGGTCGCGCCGATAATCGTCGGCCATCCGCGAGCGGTTCCGCCGCCCGTGCCCCGCAATGCGCCTGTCGTGCGATGGATCGGGTGACCCCGTCCACTGTCACCGCAGCCGTGGTGACAGTCGTGTCAGGCCTCGTCGGAGGCGCCGGAGACGCGTGATGGAAGACCTGCCGCTGCCGAACGTCTACCAGGTGCTGGAACCGGGGCCGGTCGTGCTGGTGACGACCGCGCACCATGGGCGGGCCAACGTCATGACCATGTCCTGGCACATGATGATGGAGTTCACCCCGCCGCTGGTCGCCTGCGTCGTCAGTGATGCCAACTACAGTTTTGCGGCCTTGCGTGCGACGGGGGAATGCGTGATCGCCGTGCCTGCCTCCAGGCTTGCCGCCAAGGTGGTAAAGATCGGCAATTGCTCAGGGCGCGATACGGACAAGTTCAAGACATTTCGGCTGACCGCGATGCCGGCGGCTCATGTGTCGGCCCCGTTGGTGGCGGAGTGTTTCGCCAACCTTGAATGCAAGGTCGTCGATACGACGCTGGTGAACCGGTACGACCTGTTCGTGCTCGAAGTGGTCAAGGCCTGGCGGGATCCGGCGCAGGCCAATCCGAAGACCATCCATCACCACGGCTATGGTGCTTTCGCGGTGGATGGCAGGATGATCCGGTTGGCGTCCCAGAAGCCCTGACCTGCCGCGACCCTCTGTCACTACCGAGCGTGCCACGCGACGGATAGCGCCGTCAATCGATCCGGATCCAGTTCAGGACTGACATCTTGATCTGGTCGAACCCCACCATGAAGCACAAGGTCGCCAGCCACACGGCGCCGATCGCCACGCCCGGCAGACGGGACATCAATATGCCGCCAGCCGCCAGTCCGGTGACGATAAGCAGGTCCAGGCTGGTGGCCGCAAGCATCACGGCGGCCGGCCACGACGTCCAGAAATGCCGCCGCTCCCGCAGCACATAGATGCTGGCCTGGCCCGCCAGCGCGAGCATCAGGAAGGTCAGCGTGCGCATGTCCCTCGCCCCGAGGTGCAGGAGATACCATCCGCCGGCCAGAAGCAGGACATAGTAGCTCAGTTTGAACAGGCCCAGCGGGATCGCCGCCACGACCATGTTGCGCACCCGCCACGTGTTAGGATACGCGGTCGGCCGCGCGCGGTCCGCCGCCCGCGACATCGTCACGAAATCCGCAGCCAGCATCATCAACGCCTGCAACAGCGGCGTCAGCACCGCATGGTGGGTCATCACCAGCCCGATCCCCATCACGATCAGGGTGGCGCATTTGTTGATCAGGATGCTCAACGTGTAGGTCAGCACGCGCTGGAATGCGGCGCGACCTTCCTTGATGGCGGTGACAATGCCTGCCAGCCCCGGTTCGGTCAGCACGATGCCCGCAGCGGCCTTCGCGACATCGGTCGCGGTGGACACGGCGATGCCCATCTGCGCCTGCCGCAACGCCGGTGCGTCATTGGCGCCGTCACCGCACATGCCGACCGCGTGACCGCTGCGCTGCAGGGCTTTCACCAAGCGGAACTTATCCTCGGGGAACACGCCCGCGTAGACGGCGAAACGGTCCGGTTCCACGCTGTCGGGGATGCCGCCGGGTGGACAGACCGGCCCGTTCAGTCCGATCGCGCCGGCAACGGTGGCGGCGGTCTCCGCCGTGTCTCCCGTCACCATGATCGTGGCGACGCCGAGGGTATGGAGGTCCGCCAGCAAGCCGGCCGAGTCGGCCCGTGGCGGATCGCCGAACGCGATCAGGCCGATGACGGTCACGGCGTCCGGCGGCCCTGCCGCGATCACCAGCGTGCGATGACCCGCGGCGGTGGAGCTGGCGAGCGCGGCGGTCGCCGCCGGCGTCATCGGCGCCGCCGCACAGACCGCGGCGGGCGATCCCTTGATGACGCGGAGCTGCCGCCCGCTCTCGTCGATGACTGCCGCCTCGGCCATTTTCGTCACCGGATCGAACGGCGTGAACTGCGTGACCGCCAATGCCGGACCGGCTTCCCCCCGGCGCTCCATCGCCTGCGAACGGATCACCGTGTCGATCGGATCCTGTCCTTCCAGGGAGCTGGCGGCCGCGGCATAGGCAAGGACCGCGTCACCGTCGTAACGGTCATCGACCGGGTGAATGGTGGTGATGACCAGCTCATTGCGCGTCAGCGTGCCGGTCTTGTCGACGCACAGCACGTCGATCATCGCCGCCTCCTGCAGCGCGGTCAGCCGCGTCAGCAGCACCCCGCGCTGGGCGAGCGTCTTTGCTCCCAGCGCCGCGGCCAGGGTGAAGGTGGCGGGCAGGGCCACCGGCACCGCCGACAGCATGGCGGTCAGCACCAGCGGCGCGATCTGCGGCATGGTCAGGCCGATCACGTGGGCATAGGCGACGATGCCGACCACGATGGCGAAGTTCACCACCGTCAGCGCCCGCACCACCGCCATCACGGCCTTCTGCTCGCTGCTTTCCACATGCGCGATGCCGACCAGCTCCGCGGTGCGGCCGAAATAGGTGCGGCGGCCGGTGGCCGTGACCTCGCCGACCGCTTCGCCCCGGCGCACCAGCGCGCCGGCATAGGCAGCCTGTTCCGGACCCAGCTCGACCGGGATCGATTCACCCGTCAGCATCGACTGGTCCAGCAGCAGCGACCCGCTATGCAGCCGCAGGTCGGCGGGGACGATGCCCCCCAACGACAACTGCACGATATCGCCGGGCACAAGGTCGGCGGCGGGGCGGGTGATCCAGGCTCCGTCGCGTCGCACCCGCACCTGGGGCGCCAGCCGCTGCTTCAGCAATGCCAGCGTGGTGCTTGCGCGCGATTCCTGGAACAGGCTCAGGCCGACATTCATCAGCAGCAACACGATGATCATTGCCGCTTCCAGCCGCTCGCCCACCGCAAGCTGCAGGACGACGGTGGCTTCTAGCATCCAGGGAACGGGCGCCCAGAAATGCCGGCCGAGTTCCACCAACGGGTGCCGGTGCTCTTCGGCGACGGCATTGGGGCCGACGGTTGCCAGACGTTGCGCCGCCTCGGCCGTGGACAGCCCGTCGGGCAGCGCCGAGGCCTGGCCCATCGCGTGCGCCGTCCCATGCGGGACCTCGCCGGCTTCATCCTTCACCACACCACCTCACGGCCATTGCACAGCCGGCGAAACGTCGGTGGTGGAGGCCTCGGTGGCAGTAGCCCGGGCGCCCTGGGCGTCGTTGACATTGCCGATACATTCCGTCGATCGTCGTCACGGCGGCAGGCTGATTCGCTGCGGCCCATCCGTCAACGTCCGGCTGTGCGCCCCCCGAGCCGAACCGATGCCTCGGCCGAATCCGGCGATGAATCCACGACCACCAGCAGGCGGCCCGCCAGTTCCGTCGGCCTTCTGTCCGGCAGGAGGATTTCTGCCAGACGCGCGTCCTGTGCGGCCGCACGTTCGTAGTCGGCGTCCAGTATGCCATGAAAGTCGAGGAACCGGTTCATGCTGGCCGGAACGCGAATGCAGCCTTTCGACGCCGGATGGCCCAGCCGCTGCTCCAGGTAGTCAGGATCGGTCGCATGGACCAGCAACCGGATCTCGCCGGTCTCGTGGTCGGGCTGCCAACCTTTCTCCGCCGTCTGCCAGCCGAAGTCCCACACCCGCATCCCCTTCCGCCCAAGGCCGCGGATGTGGTTTTCATTGAAAGTGCCCAGTGCGCGGTAATCCAGAATGTCGGTCAGGTGGGGAAACACACCTGTCGGCGTAATGAAGTAACCGCGTCGCCCGGCCTGCCCGGTCGACACCTTGCTGCCGCCGATCACGGACCACGGGCCATCGGCGGGCTGTGCCGCGATGATGCGGAGTTGCTGGACCCGGGGATTGCGATCGACCACCACGATCACCTGGGCCTGGTCAATCACGACGGCGGAGGCGGCGAGGCGCTGCTTCGCCAGGGCGATCCAGACGCGATCCGACACTGGATCGGGCGGAATCGCTTGCGGCACCTCACGCATCAGGTCGGCCTGCAGCCGCGCGACCTCGGCGGCAACAGCGGCCTGTGCGGATATGGCGGCGGCCGGCGGCTGGGCTGGCGGCCCTGCTTCGGTGACGGGGGCTTGGGTACACCCGCCAAGTGCCAGCAGGGCGATCGCACAGGCCAGTCCGAGATGCCGCGTCGTCCTCCCGGTCCGGCGGCGACGTCCGTGCCCGTGCCGCGTCCTCAGTCGCCGGGGGCCGCGCATGATATGCAACACCCAGGCCGCGCCAGGGTTGAACCGTGTCGGGACGATCTTGCTCAACATGGCCCGCGGCTTTGCAGATCAAACAAGCGTACGCCAATGACGGAGATCAAGGACGGGCCGGCGAAAGGCCTGCCGCCGACCGGCCTGCATCGATGCCGGAGGCAGTCGCGGCCGACGGCTTCCCCGACCTGGCGCAGGCGCCGGCGGCTACGCGCGCAAGCTTTCCGGATTGTGCAGCCGGTCGCGCAGCATGGCCATGAACCGGCCGCCTTGCGCACCATCCACCACGCGATGATCGTAGACGAGCGCGAGCGGCAGTACCAGCCGAACCACGAACTGCCCGTCCTGGACGACGACTTTTTCTGCGGCGCGCGCAACGCCGAGCACCGCCACTTCGGGCGCATTGATCGTCGGCGTGAAACCGGTGCCGCCAAGCTGCCCCAGATTGGAGACCGAGAAACAACCGCCCTCCGCGTCGGTAAAGGCCAGCCGTCCCAACCGCGCCTTCTCGGCCAGCTCGGCGATGGCGCGTGCGATATCGAACAGGCCCTTCTTGTCCACGTCGCGCACGACCGGCGCCAGCAGACCCATCGGGGTGTCGGCAGCAAACCCGATATGGCAGTATTTCTTCAGGACCAGGTTGTCGCCTGAATCGTCCAAGGAGGCGTTGAACTCCGGGAAGCGCGCAAGCGTCTGCGCGCAGGCCTTCATGATGAAGGCAAGCAGGGTCAGCTTGATCCCTTGCGCCTCTGCCTTGGGCTTCAGCTCCGCACGCAAAGCTTCCAACGCGGTCAGGTCCACCTCGTCGAATTGCGTCACCTGCGGCACATTGGCCCAGGCCGCATGCAGCCGCCGGCCGATGATCTTGCGGATGTTGCTCAGCGGCCGCACTTCAACCGGGCCGAACAACGCATAGTCATAGGTCTCGACCTTGGGAAATCCCACGGGTGTCATCACACGCGCCCCCTAACCCGTGAATACGGCGTCGCCGCTTTTGCCGCCGAGGCCGGGATGGCCATCGAACCGCACCGCGCCGACCACGGCTTTGTCTCCTGCGGCCGCGGCGATGCGCGCCGTGCCAGCGTGACCAAACCCGCCGCACAGCTCGATCGCCACGATGCCGCGTGCGACCAGATCCCGGGTGACCGATTCGGCAGCGGCATAGTTCGCGACGCCAACCACCGTCAGCGTGACCTGAGGCGTTTCGACGACCGCATGATGCTTCGCGGCGTCGGCGCCATCGGCCAGGAAAATGAATGCGGCCTGCAAAGCCATCACACCAGCTCCTCCGGTTGAAATGCCGCGATGAAAGAATCGATGGCGGCGTCAGGCACATCCGCGTCCGCAACGACGCCGATCAGCGCGCCCACCGGCAGCACCTCGCCGACTGCGGCGACTTGGCGCCGCAATGTGCCCGACACGGGCGCGTCATGGCTCGCGGTGATCTTCGATGTTTCGATATCGGCGACCGGCTGGCCTTCAACCACCCCGCCGCCCGGCGCGACATGCCAGACGGCGACCGACCCTTCCTTCATCGTCAGACCAAGCTTCGGCATGGTCAGCGCGCTGATCCGGCCCGGCATCAGTGATATCTCACCACTTCGGTAACCGCCGTGATGATCCGGTCCGGCCCCGGAACATAGAGATCCTCCAGCTCCGCCGCGAACGGCACCGGCGTATGAGGCGGCGTCACCATCCGGACCGGCGCCCGCAGCGAGGCAAAGGCCTTCTCCGCCACCAGGGCGGCGATGTCGGCCGCCATGCCACAGCGCGGACTGGCCTCATCGACCACCACCAGTCGGCCGGTGTTGTGGACGCTGGACAGGATCGCATCGGTATCCAACGGCGAGGTGGTGCGCGGATCGATCACGGTGCACCTGATTCCGTCCTTGTCCAGCGCTGCGGCGGCCTTCGTGGCGAACTGGACCATGCGTCCGATCGCGACGATCGTGGCATCGTCTCCCTCGCGCACGATCTTCGCCTTGCCGAACGGGATCGCATACGGTTCGTCGGGCACTTCCTCGGTGTCGTCGTACATCGCCTTGTGTTCGAAGAAGATCACCGGGTCGTCGTCACGGATCGATTGGATCATCAGTCCTTTCGCTTCATAGGGCGACGATGGGATGGCGACCTTCAATCCCGGCACATGCGTGAAGATCGGATACAGGCATTGGCTGTGCTGGCTGGCCGCGCGCACGCCGGCGCCGAACAGGGTACGGATCACCACCGGCGTCGTGGCCTTGCCGCCGAACATGTAGCGGAACTTGGCCATCTGGTTGATGATCTGATCGCCGCACACACCGAAGAAATCGACGAACATGACTTGGGCGATGGGGCGCATGCCGGTCAGCGCCGCGCCTGCCGCCGCACCGACGAAGGCGCTTTCGCTGATCGGCGTATCGAAGATGCGGTCGCGTCCGAACTCGGGCATCAGCCCCTTGCTGGCGCCGAGCACGTCGCCCCATGCATCCTGCGCGCCTTTGGCGCCCATGCCGCCGGCAATATCCTCACCCAGCGCGATCACCAGAGGATCGCGCTCCATCTCCTGGCGCATTGCTTCATTGAGCGCCTGCCGGAATGACTTCTTGCTCATGGATCGCGTTCCCTCAATAGGTCTTGTAGACGTCGGTCAGCAGGTCGGCCGCGGCCGGCGACGGGGCGGTCTTTGCCGTGGCAACCGCCTTGTCGATCAGGGCGCCGACCTCCGTGTCGATCGCGTCAAGCGAACCGTCCTCCAGCAGGCCGGCCCCGATGACCCGCGCGCGGAAGAACTTCAGCGGATCGAGGAACTGGCGTTCCTCGGCGACTTCTCCCGGCGGCCGATACGTCATCGCATCACCTTCGAAATGGCCGTAGTAACGGGTGAATTCGATGTGGATGAACTGCGGGCCGTCGCCCGCGCGCATGCGGGCAACGGCGTCGCCGGCGGCACGATACACGGCAAAGAAGTCGTGCCCGTCGACATGCTGTCCCGGGATGCCGAAGCCTTCGGCACGCCGCATCGGATTATGACCGCCGATCGACCACGAACTCGCAGTCGATTCCGCATAGCCGTTGTCTTCCAGCACGAAATAGACCGGCAGTTTGTAGATGGAGGCGAAGTTCATCGACTCCAGCGTGGTGCCTTGGTTGAAGGCGCCATCCCCGAAGAATGCCACCGCGACCCCGCCGGTCTTGCCCAGCTTCGCGGTCAGGGCGGCGCCGCAGGCCAAGGGCGGTCCGCCGCCCACGATCCCGTTGGCCCCCAGCATGCCCACGCCGATGTCGGCGATATGCATGGAACCGCCTTTGCCTTTGCACAGGCCCCCGGCGCGGCCGTAGATTTCCTGCATCATGCCGGTGACGTCACAACCCTTGGCGATACTGTGGCCATGGCCGCGATGCGTGCTGCCGATATAGTCGGTGCCGTTGAGGTGCTGGCAAATTCCGACGGCCGAGGCTTCCTCGCCGGCATAAAGATGCACGAAGCCCGGAATTTTGCCGGTCGCGAATTCTTTGTGCACACGCTCTTCGAATTCGCGGATGATCCGCATTTTGCGGTAGGACGTGAGCAGTCCTTCACGGCTGATCTGCATGGGCGATCTCTCCCGACTTCAACTCATTGGCGTTAAGCCGATTAACCGCACGGCAACCTGCCCGACCCCGGGAAAGCGGCATTGACGCCAGTCAAACGATCTGTTTTAGTAACAAAACGCCGAAAGAACGACCACTTGCGGCTAAGGAGATATGGAACCTGACAGCCTGTCCGGCGGGGGACAGGCGGCGGCCGAACGGCCTTGGTCGGTCATGTCGAGCTTTGTGCCAGGCAGGCGCCCGGCCGATATCCGGCGGCAACCGGATATCGGCCGGTGCTTGCGGCTGTCAGCTCACTTCGATCCGGATCAGCGTCGGTTCTTCCATGACCGTCGGCAGCTTGCCGATCATCGCCAGTGCCTGGCGCATCGCGCCTTCCTGCGTTTCGTGCGTCACCAGCACGACCGGCACCGCCTCGCCGGGACTGCGGCCCCGTTGCAGCATCGATTCCAGCGATATCCCCATGTCGCGCAGGATCGCGGTCACGTCGGCGATCACGCCCGGCCGGTCCACGACCATCAGCCGCAGGTAGTAGCACCCGACATGCTGGTCCATCGGCATCGACGGCGCGCTCGACAGTGCCGCGCCTGCCGCTCCCCAGACCGGCGTGCGGCGGTCCCGGGCGATGTCGATCAGGTCGGCGGCGACGGCGGAAGCGGTGGGGCCGGCGCCGGCGCCGCGGCCGGTCAGCATCACGCGGCCGACGAAATCGCCCTCGGCCACGACGGCGTTGAACACGCCGTCCACCGTCGCGATCGGCGCGCTCTGCGGCACCATGCAGGGATGCACGCGGGTGTCGATCCCGGCCTCGGTCTGCCGCGCGATGCCCAGCAGCTTGATCCGGTAGCCGAGCTCGTTCGCGAAGGCGATGTCGAGGGCGGAGACGCGGCGGATGCCTTCGACATGTACGTGGTCGAACGCCACCGGCCGCCCGAACGCCAGCGCCGCCAGGATCGCCAGCTTGTGCGCCGCGTCCACGCCGTCGATGTCGAAGCTGGGATCGGCCTCGGCATAGCCCAGCTTCTGGGCATCGGCCAGGACCTCGGCGAACTCCCGGCCGCGCTCACGCATCTGCGTCAGGATATAGTTGCAGGTGCCGTTCAGGATGCCGGCGACGGCGGTGATGCGGTTGCCCGCCAGCCCCTCGCGCAGCGCCTTGATCACCGGGATCCCGCCGGCCACCGCGGCTTCGAACGCCAGCGTCACGCCGCGCTTCTCGGCTTGGCGTGCGAGGTCGGCGCCGTGGATCGCCAGCAGCGCCTTGTTGGCGGTGACAAGCGGCTTGCCGGCCTGGATCGTTGCCTCGGCCAGCGCCCGCGCCGGCCCCTCGGAGCCGCCGATGAGCTCGACGACCACGTCCACGCCCGGATCGGCGGCCAGCGCCACGGGATCGTCGTACCAGCGCAGCCCCGACAGCGGCACGCCCCGGTCCCGTGACCGGTCCCGCGCCGAGACCGCCGTGACCGCGATCGCACGGCCGGCCCGCGCCGCGACATTGTCCGCGTTATCGCGCAGAAGCTTGAGCACGCCGCCGCCGACGGTCCCCAGACCGGCCAAGGCGACGGAAAGCGGACGGCTCATTGAGCGGCGACCGGGGGCGCGGCCGCCTCGGCCGGCGCCGGTTCCGCGACGTTGGACCCGGCATGCAGGAACGCGCGGATGTTGCGGATCGCCTGGCGCAGCCGGTGGGTGTTCTCGACCAGGCCGATGCGGACATAGCCTTCGCCATGTTCGCCGAACCCCAGCCCCGGCGCCACCGCCACCTTGGCGCGCTGCAGCAGCAGCTTGGAGAACTCGACGCTGCCCAGCGATGCATAGCGCGACGGGATCGGCGCCCAGGCGAACATCGACCCCTCGGGGTTCGGCATGTCCCAGCCGGCGGCGGCGAGACCCTTGATCAGCACGTCGCGGCGCTCGCGGTACACGCCGCGGATCTGCTCGACGCAATCCTGCGGCCCGGTCAGCGCGGTGACGGCGGCGACCTGGATCGGCGTGAAGGCGCCGTAGTCCAGATACGACTTCATCCGGGTCAGCGCGTTGATCAGCCGCGGGTTGCCGGCCGCGAATCCCATGCGCCACCCGGCCATGGAATAGGTCTTGGACAGGCTGGTGAACTCCACCGCGATGTCCTTCGCGCCCGGCACCTGCAGGATGGAGGGCGGGACCTTGTCGCCGAAATAGATCTCGGCATAGGCGAGGTCGGACATCACCCAGATCTCATGCTTGCGGGCGAAGGACACGATCTCCCGGTAGAAATCGAGGTCGGCCAGATAGGCGGTCGGGTTGGAGGGGAAGTTGACGATCAGCGCCGTCGGCTTCGGCACCGAATGCCGCACGGCGCGATCGAGGGCGCGCAGCATGTCCTCGTCCGGCGTGGCGGGAATCGAGCGCACCGCGGCGCCGGCGACGATGAAGCCGAACTGGTGGATCGGATAGGACGGATTAGGCACCAGGATGGTGTCGCCGGGGCTGGTGATGGCGGAGGCGAGGTTCGCCAGCCCTTCCTTGGAGCCAAGGGTCGCGATGACCTCGGTCTCCGGGTTCAGGTCGACGCCGAAACGGCGCTGGTAATAGGTCGCCAGCGCCCGGCGCAGCCCAGGTATGCCCTTGCTGACCGAGTAACGATGGCTGCGCGGGTCCTGCACCGTCTCCACCAGCTTCGCCACGATGTGCGGCGGCGTGGGGCTGTCCGGGTTGCCCATGCCAAGGTCGATGATGTCCTCACCGGCGGTCCGGGCCTTGGCCTTGGCCGTGTTGACTTCGGCGAAGACATAGGGCGGGAGACGGCGGATGCGGTGAAACTCACCGGCGGACTCGGAACTCATGGCTGGCCTTTCGGGGTTGACAAGACCGGGCGGTGCGTGCCGCCCGGAGTCCTAATGTAGCAAACGCAACGCCGCGCCGCGACCTAAAGCTTCGGCGTTGATGCGGATTGCCTCGGGCGGGAC
>NZ_DASZTJ010000102.1:0-5925 GCF_035548235.1 Rhodopila sp. | reverse complement strand
TGTCGGTCCATAGGGGCCAGCGCGAAGCGGCGCTCAGCCTGGGATTACGGCCGGGGCAAGTCTTGTCGAAGATCGTCCTGCCGCAGGCGCTGCGGGTAATGGTGCCGCCGCTGACGAGCCAATACCTGAACATCATCAAGTCGAGCTCCCTCGGCGCCGCGGTGGCCTATCCGGAACTGTACCAGATCTTCGCCGGCACCGCGATGATGCAGTCCAACCGCGAGATCGAGTCGATGGCCCTGCTGATGGGGGTTTTCCTCGCGATCAACCTGATCGTTTCGATGCTGATGAACTGGTACAACCGACGCGTCGCGCTGGTGGAACGATGAGCAGCACGACGATCGGTCGGCGAGGCCGGGCGCCGCGGTATCTTCCGCCGCTGCTTGCCGTGGACTGGCTGCGGCGCAACCTGTTCGGCTCCGTCTTCAACACCGCTTTGACGATCGCCGTGCTGATGCTTGCCTGGCTGATCGTGCCGCCGCTGGTGCGCTGGGCGGTGGCTCACGCAACGTTCTCGGGAATGACGCGGGCGGCATGCCGGGGCGACGGTGCCTGCTGGACGTTCATCCGCGTGCGGCTGCCGCATTTCTTTTATGGCGACTACCCGTCGGACCTGTATTGGCGGGTCGACGCGGCGTTCGCGCTCGTGGCGGGTTTTTGCGTCCCGGTGCTGCGTGACGGTACGCGGCGGCGCTGGCTGTTCATGCTTTTGCTGCTGACGGCGGTCCCCGCCCTTGGCTGGGTACTGCTGGCGGGCGGGCTGCTCGGCCTGGCCTATGTCGATACGTCCCTGTGGGGCGGGTTGATGTTGGACGTGATCATCACCTTCGTGACGGTCGCGGGCTCCCTGCCGTTGGGTATCCTCCTGGCGTTCGGACGCCGGTCCCGCTTGCGCGGCGTCCGGATGCTGTCGATCGGCTATATCGAGATCTGGCGCGGCGTGCCCCTGCTGACGGTGCTGTTCCTGTCGGCCGTGGTGCTGCCGCTGTTCCTGCCGAACGGGGTCTCGGTCGACCGTCTGCTGCGCGCCATGGCGGCACTGGTGCTGTTCAATGCCGCCTACATGGCCGAGGTGGTGCGCGGCGGCCTGCAAGGCGTTTCCTCCAGCCAGGAAGAGGCCGCCTATTCACTGGGGCTGAGCTGGTGGCAGGCCCAGGCCTTCGTCGTGTTGCCCCAGGCGATGCGGATTATCGTGCCGGGGATCATCAATACGGTCGTGGACCTGTTCAAGGACACGACGCTGGTGACGATCATCGGCCTGTTCGATCTGCTGGGGTCCGTGGAACAGGCGCTGAAGGACCCGGCGTGGCTCGGATTTGCGACCGAGGGGTATGTGTTCTCGGCAATGATTTTCTTCGTCTGCTGTTTCGCGATGTCGGCGTATGGGCGGAGCATGGAGCGGCGGTTGGGGCGGGGTGATTAGGCTGGGGTTGAGACTCAGCCGCTTGGAATCAGGTGAAGCGCTGCCTTTCCGTCCCTTATCGCCGCGACGGACAATCTGCGATCGAACGTCGCCAACTGGCCGCCATGCGCCTTGGCAAGCGCCAGCAGATAGGTGTCCGTCACCTGCCCCGGGATCAATATCTTCGTAGTGTCGATATCAGGCGCATGCGCCAGGCTAAGATCGTCGGGCCAGAAACGATGCCCCGGCAGTGTCCGCAACAAGCGGACCATATCCGCGATCACAGACGGCACCCCGGGCGAGTTCGGATATTTGGGAGTGCCGACGATTCGGATGACGCCGTTTTCCGTGATGGGACAGGTTGCCCATGCCGCATGCCCTTCGATCTCGAACCATCGGTGCGCGTCGTCATGCGCGACATGTCCGGGATCCATCAGCGCAACCAGGACATTGACGTCGAGCAGGTAGGTCAAGGCGCCTCGTCACGCAGAGCGTTAACCAGTTCCAGCGTGATCGGCGGGCTGTCCGTCCTCGGCGCCAGCAAGGGAATGCCGTTGCGAGACCCTTCCGGCGCCGGCCGCTCCAGGGACCGCCGAGCAAGGGCGGAGACGACCTCACCGAGGGAGCGGTTTTGCTGCCGTGCCAGGGCCTTCGCGGCGATCAGCACGTCATCGTCGATTGATAATGTCGTCCGCATCACACCCTTCTGTTGCTGCATCAAACATCACGCATCACTTAAGTCGTCATCGAACGACGCTCAAGGGAGATCCTCGCGACAGGGCCTTCTCTCCTGCCACATAGCCCCTTGCGCCCGCCCCCCCATCCTGCCCCTATGCGCGCCGCAATAACCGACAGGAGCCTCTCACCCCATGTGGCAGTTCTGGATCGACCGCGGCGGCACGTTCACCGACATCGTCGCGCGCGACCCGGACGGGCGGCTGACCACGCACAAGTTGCTCTCCGAGAATCCGGAACGCTACAAGGACGCCGCCATAGCCGGCATCCGTGCCATCCTGAACATCCCTGGGGACCAGTCCGTTCCGCCCAACCTGATCGACGCGGTGAAGATGGGCACCACCGACGCAACCAACGCGCTGCTGGAGCGCAAGGGCGACCGCACCCTGCTGCTGGTCAACAAGGGCTTCCGCGACGCGCTGCGCATCGGCAACCAGGCTCGCCCCCGGTTGTTCGACCTGGCGATCGCGCTGCCATCGATGCTGTACGAGCAGGTCGAGGAAGTCGCCGGCCGTGTCGGTGTCGACGGCACCGAGATCGAACCCTTGGACGAACAGGCTGCCTTGGCCACGCTGGAGGCCGCGCGCGCCAAGGGCATCGAGGCCTGCGCCATCGTGCTGATGCACGCCTGGAAATACCCCGACCACGAAAAGCGTCTGGCCGACCTCGCGCGGCAGGCCGGGTTCACCCAGGTCTCCGCCAGCCACGCCGTCAGTCCGCTGCTCCGGCTCGTGCCTCGGGGCGATACGACGGTGGTGGACGCCTATCTCTCCCCGATCCTGCGCCGCTACGTGAACCAGGTGACCAGCGAATTGCCGGGTACCGCGGTCTATTTCATGCAGTCCAACGGCGGCCTGACGCTGTCGGAGAACTTCCAGGGCAAGGACGCGATCCTGTCCGGCCCTGCCGGCGGGATCGTCGGCGCCGCCCGCACCGCCGGGATGGCCGGTTTCGACCAGATCATCGGCTTCGACATGGGCGGCACCTCGACCGACGTGGCGCTCTACGCCGGCCAATTCGAGCGGGCGTTCGAGACCGCGGTCGCCGGCGTGCGCATGCGCGCCCCGATGATGGCGATCAACACCGTTGCCGCGGGCGGCGGATCCATCCTGCATTACGACGGTGCCCGGATGCGGGTCGGGCCGGACTCGGCCGGGGCCAATCCAGGGCCCGCTTGCTACCGCCGCGGCGGGCCGCTGACGGTGACCGACGCCAATGTCTGTGTCGGCAAAATCCAGCCCAAGCATTTCCCGCCGATCTTCGGCCCGCATGCCGATCAGCCGCTCGACGCTGAGGTCGTGCAGGTCAAGTTCGCCGAACTGGCCAAGCAGATCGGCGACCGTACGCCGCGGCAGGTGGCCGAGGGCTTCCTGCAAATCGCCGTCGCCAACATGGCGAACGCGATCAAGCAGGTGTCCGTACAGAAAGGCCATGACGTCACCCGCTTCGCCCTGCAATGCTTCGGCGGCGCGGGTGGCCAGCACGCCTGCCTGGTGGCTGACCAGTTGGGCATGGAGACGGTGTTCATCCATCCCTATGCCGGCGTGCTGTCGGCCTATGGCATGGGACTGGCCGACCAGACCGCGATGCGCGAGCAGGCGGTCGAAATCCCGCTGGCGGCCGAGACCATGGCGCAGGTGCGGGACGTCGCCGACACGCTGGCGGCGGGCGCTACCGCAGCGCTGCAATCCCAGGGCGCCGACCCGGCGCAGGTGACCGTCGCCCGTACGGTCCATCTACGCTATGCCGGCACCGAAGCCGCGCTGATCATTCCGCTGACCGATATCGACACGATCCGCGACGCGTTCACCAAGGCCCATCGCGCGCGCTTCGGTTTCGCCACGCCGGAACGTCCTGTCGTCGTGGAAACCGTTGCCGCCGAAGCCACCCTTCCCGGCGCCCCCGCCGAGGAAGCCACGCTCGGCACCCGCGCCGGCGGCGCCCCGGCGCCGATCGACACGGTGACGATCTTTTCCGGCGACGCCGAACATGCCGCGCCGGTGTTCGACCGCACCACCCTGCTGGCTGGCGACACGATCAAAGGCCCGGCGCTGGTCAAGGAGGCCAACGCCACCACGATCGTCGAGCCGGGCTGGCAGGCCGAGGTGACGAAGCTGGACCACATGATCCTGCGCCGTGTTGAGGCGTTGCCGTCCCGTGTCCCCGCCGGCAGCGAGAAACCCGATCCGGTGCTGTTGGAGCTGTTCAACAACCTGTTCATGAACGTCGCGGAGCAGACCGGCGCGGTGCTGCAGAACACGTCGATGAGCGTGAACATCAAGGAACGCCTCGACTTCTCCTGTGCGATCTTCGACGCCGACGGCAACCTCGTCGCCAACGCACCGCATGTGCCGGTGCATCTGGGGGCCATGGGCGAGTCGGTGCGCACCGTGCTGGCGCGCCGGGGGAATACCTTGAAGCCTGGCGACGTGGTGGCGCTGAACAACCCGTTCAACGGCGGCACGCACTTGCCCGATGTCACCGTCATCACGCCGGTGTTCGACAGTGCCGGTCGGGATATCCTGTTCTTCCTGGGCAATCGCGGCCATCACGCCGACATCGGCGGGATCACGCCGGGTTCGACGCCGCCGATGTCGCATACGCTGGAGGAGGAAGGCGTCGTCATCGACGATTTCCTGCTGGTCGATGGCGGGGATTTCCGAGAAGCCGAATTCCGCGCGTTGCTGGCATCGGCGAAA
Organism: Rhodopila sp.; assembly: GCF_035548235.1. Classification (GTDB taxonomy): domain Bacteria; phylum Pseudomonadota; class Alphaproteobacteria; order Acetobacterales; family Acetobacteraceae; genus Rhodopila. Next base: position 1,089 of record NZ_DASZTJ010000102.1, on the reverse strand, counting down.
TACCCGGCGCGCAGTCCCGACGTGAACGTGGCCGACATCAAGGCCCAGGTGGCCGCCAACGAGAAAGGCGTGCAGGAACTGCAGCGCGTGGTCGGCCAGTTCGGCTGGCCGGTGACGTCCGCGTATATGCGTCACGTCATGGACAATGCCGAAGAATCGGTCCGACGCGTCATCGACCGTATCGGGTCCGGGAAGTTTCTTTACAAAATGGACAATGGTCGCGACCTTGCGGTGTCGGTGCATGTCGACAAGGCGACCCGCAGCGCGATCGTCGACTTCACCGGCACCGGACCGCAGCACGAGGGGAATTTCAACTCCCCGCCGGCGGTGACCCGAGCGGCAGTGCTGTATGTGTTCCGGTGTCTGGTGGGGAGCGATATCCCGCTCAACGATGGCTGCTTGAAGCCGCTGACGCTGGTCATTCCACCCGGCACGTTCCTGTCGCCGAACCCCGGCGCGGCCGTGGTGGCCGGCAATACCGAGGTCTCGCAGGCCACCTGCAATGCGTTGTTCGGCGCGTTGGGGGTGATCGCGTGCTCGCAGGCGACGATGAACAACTTCCTGTTCGGCGATGCGACGCGGCAATACTACGAGACGATCTGCGGCGGCACCGGTGCCGGTCCGGGCTTCGACGGAACGTCGGCGATCCAGACCCATATGACCAACACCCGTATGACCGACCCCGAGGTGCTGGAGTTGCGCTATCCTGTCCGGCAGGAACTGTTCGGTATCCGCCATGGCTCCGGCGGCAAGGGTAAATGGATCGGTGGGGACGGGGCGATGCGCCGCATCCGGTTCCTGGAACCGATGACGGCGGTGATCGTATCGTCCCGCCGGAACGTCGCGCCGTTCGGACTGGAGGGCGGCGCGGACGGCGCGCCGGGCGAGCAATGGGTGGAACGTGCTGACGGCTCACGCACGGTGCTGACCGGAACGGACCGGGCGGAACTGGAGCCGGGAGATGCGTTCGTGATCCGGACGCCAGGCGGTGGCGGTTTCGGCGCGGCGTAGAGATACGGGGCTTGCGGCTTCGTCGCCTCTCGTCATGGCCCGGCTTGACCAGGCCATCTCTCTCCTCCAGGGCGTCAG
>NZ_DASZTJ010000101.1:0-93190 GCF_035548235.1 Rhodopila sp. | reverse complement strand
GAGCAGCCGGCTGCTCAACACCGCGCCATAGGCGGCGGCACCGTCCGTCAGGCTGAGCCGCAGCAGCATGCCCAGCGGCGCGGCGACCAGCAGCGCGTAAAGGACCCCCAGCGGCAGCAGCAGCCACAGCCAGGCAAAGCGTCCGGCCGCGGCGGGACGGCGTGGCCCCGGCGACGCGTCGAGGCCGGCGGCCGCGAAGGTCCTGCTGGTGTCCGCTGAGATCATCGGGCGGCGCGGGGTGGCATGACGGCGATTCCCTTTTTCGCCGGCCTCCCAGCAATTGCCGTACCAATGTCGGCGGGTGGGGGCGCCGTACCGGGCAGCCTGCGCGCGATCGGTGCGCGCCGGGCGCCTTGTCTACGTCACGACGTCTACGTCCCGACCGGCGTTGCGCCGGTCATCCACGGCCTCAACCCGCCAAGATCAAGAAAATCGGACGGCCGGGACAGGCCCGGCCATCCACGCGGCGGCACGAGAGGGGAGGTGTTCCCCCCCTGCGGCCGAACCCATCAGGCCGCGGGCTGTTCCCCCTCGCTGCCCGGCGGGGGTGTCGGGTGCGCGCGGCGTTCGGCCATGAACTGGTCGAACTCGGATTTGTCCCTGGCGAAGCGGAGGCGATCGAGGAAGGCACCGAACTCTTTCTGCTCCTCTTCCAGGCGGCGCAGCGTTTCGGCCCGGTATTCGTCGAAGGCGCGATTGCCGCTGGACGGCGGGGACGCTGGTTCACCGCACATCCAGCTTTTCCAACCGCCCCAACCGGGCCCCTGAGTCCAGCCCGCGGCCTGAAAACCGGCCTGACGCCGCCAACGTTTGCATCCCATGCGACCCGTCCCCAACATGAAGAACAGAATGGCCAGCCCGACCGGCCAGAAGAAAATGAAGCCCAGCACCATCGCGGCAATCCCCAGCGGGCCGCTCAGCCACGGTGCCCGCCATCGCCAGTCGTGCGGGCCCCAATAAGGTGGCCCGCCGTTCGACGGTCCTCCCCTGGGGCTGCCGCCTGGACCCCAGGCCCCCGGACCCCATGGCCAGGAGCCTGGACCCGCTCCCCAGGGGCCGTTCCGCGACCCCCATCCGGCGTTTCCGTATGCGTCTTGGTTCGTAGCGCTCGCCATTCGAGTGCCTCATGTGAATGTAAGACACATTTACATTGGCTATCGGCCAGTCGCCCGTCAAGCAATCCCTCGGCGTACCGGCGAAAATTAATCCGTTGTGATCGCGCTCAGCCGATCGGGCCCGGCGCGCTCAGGCCTTGCAGGTAAAGCAGGACCCCCGCTTCCAGCAGTTCCTCGGGCGACATCGGCAGCTTGCGGCGGGACGCGTCCGGCCGCGCGAAGAGGGAGGCGACGCCGTGGGAGAGCGACCAGACGTGAAGGGCGATCATCAGCGACGGCGGCCGCTTGTCGCGGGGAAACGTCCCGGCGAGTATCTCCGCCGCCTCGCGCAGTACGGCGAATGCCCGGTCGCTGGCGGCGGCCAGTTCGGGATGCTGGTCCGCGGCGAGGCGTGAATCGAACATCGCCGCGTAATAGGCCGGCTCCGCCCGCGCGAAACCCAGATAGGCGCGGCCCATCGCCTCGAACGCCGTCACCGGCCTCGGCAGGCCGCCGTTCCACGCTCGGGTCAGCGTCTCGGCCAGGCGGTGGAAGCCGCGCACCGCGACCTCGGCCATCAGCGCGTCGGCGTCGCGGAAATGCCGGTAGGGCGCGGCGGGACTGACGCCGGCGAGGCGGGCGGCTTCCGCCACCGTGAAGCCGGCCGGACCTTTCTGCGCGATCAAGTCCAGCGCCGCGTCCACCAGCGCCTCGCGCAGGTTGCCGTGGTGATAGCCGCGCCGGCCGGGGCCGGTATCGCGAGGGTCGGTCCAACTCATGTGAGACCATCTTACATCAGCCGGCGGCGTTTGCCATCGCTCGTGGAACGGGGCGGGGCGAAGGATCGGGGTTCGGTTCGGCGCTTTGAAACGATCTTATGTCGAAACATATGGTCCGTACCGTGTTGCCAGCGGCGCCGCCTCGGGCAATGCTGCGACGCGGAACGGCAGGGGATCGATCAGAATGCATGACATCGTCATACGCGGCGGCACGATCATCGATGGTTCGGGGGCCAAAGGTTACACCGGTGACGTGGCGCTGGACGGCGACCGCATCGCCCAGGTCGGCGGCAAGGCCGGCCCCGGCAAGCGCGAGATCGACGCGCATGGACAGATCGTCACGCCAGGCTGGCTGGACATACACACGCATTACGATGGCCAGGCGACCTGGGACCCGGTGCTGGCGCCGTCGTCCTGGCACGGCAGCACCACCGTCCTGATGGGCAATTGCGGCGTCGGCTTCGCGCCCGTGCGCAAGGCCGACCATGACTGCCTGATCGACCTGATGGAAGGCGTCGAGGACATCCCCGGCATCGCGCTGGCCGAGGGCCTGGAGTGGAACTGGGAGAGCTTCCCCGACTACCTGAACGTGCTGGGCAGCATGGACCGCACGATCGACGTCGCCGCGCAGGTGCCGCACCATCCGCTGCGCGTCTACGTGATGGGCGATCGCGCGGTGCGCCGCGAGATCGCGACGGCGACGGACATCGAGGCGATGTCCCGCCTGACCGAGGAAGCGCTGAAGGCCGGCGCCTTCGGCTTCACCACCTCCCGCACCGAACAGCACAAGACGACCAAGGGCGAGCTTGTCCCCGGCCGCTTCGCCGAGGACCAGGAGTTGTTCGGCATCGGCTCCGCCCTGGGGCGCGCCGGCCGCGGCGCCTTCGGCATGCTGTCGGACTTCGAGGACGAGAGCAGCGAATTCGAATGGATGCGGACGCTGTCGAAATCGACCGGCCGGCCGATCTGGTTCCTGCTGACCGACCGCTCCTATGACCCGCAGCGCTGGGTGCGGCTGATGGATGGCGTGCGTTCGGCGCGCAAGAGCGGGGCGAACATCATCGCCCAGATCGCCGGCCGGCCCGTCGGCATCATCCTCGGCCTGACCACGTCGATGAACCCCTTCGCCGCGCGGCCGAGCTTCGCGGCGCTGTCGAAATTGTCGCATGAGGAACGGCTGGCGCGGCTGCGCGATCCTGCCGTGCGCGCCCGGATCCTGTCGGAAGAGCCGTCCGAGGCGCTGCTGGCGATCCAGCCGCCGCTGCAGCGTCCGCTCGCCAGCCGGTGGGAGCGGATCTACATCCTGGGCGATCCGCCGGATTACGAGCCGGACCAGAGCCGCAGCATCGAGGGCCTGGCCGCGCAAACGAACCTGACGCCGGCCGAATACTGCTACGACTACCTGACCGCCGAGAACGGCGACCGCATGCTGTTCTATCCCACGACGAACTATGTCCACGGCGACCACGGCGTCGTGCATGACATGATCGCCGACAAGGACACCATCCTGGGGCTGGGCGACGGCGGTGCGCATGTCGGGCTGATCTGCGATTCCAGCCTGCCCAGCTACATGCTGACGCACTGGGCGCGCGACCGGCATCGCGGGCCGAAATTCCCGCTCGAGTTCATGGTCAAGCGCCTGACCAGCGAGGTCGCGGACTTCTTCGGCTTCCACGACCGCGGCCGGCTGGAGGTCGGCAAGAAGGCCGACGTCAACGTCGTCGACGCGGCCGCGCTGCGCCTGCATCACCCTGAGCTGTGCCACGACCTGCCGGCAGGCGGCAAGCGGTTGGTACAGCGGGTGGACGGCTATACGGCGACGATCGTGTCGGGCACGCCGATCTTCGAGAAGGGGGAAGACACCGGCGCTCGGCCGGGACGGCTGGTGCGGGCGACGGCGTGAGGGCTTTCGCCCTCACCCCCGTCCTTTCCGCGCGATGAACTCCGGAAACGCGTCCTCCGCCTTCGCGCCGCGCAGGACGTGGGTCGTGTAGTCCTTCTCCTGCGCCCATTGGGTCTCCAGGTTCTCGCCCAGGTGTCGCAGCAGCAGCGACTTCACCCCGACCACAGACCCGCGGTGGTTTCCGGCGATCATCTTCGCCAGCCACATCGTCTTCGCGCGCAGCTCCGCCCGCGGCACCAGGTGGTTCAGCAGACCGATGCGAAAGGCTTCCTCGGCCTCCACCACGCGGGCGGTGAACAGGAGTTCCTTCGCGATCGGCCAGCCGACCTGGTTGGGTAGCGTCCAGGTGCTGTTGATCCGCCCATAGGCGGCGGCGAGGAAGCGGAACTTCGTCGCCTCGCAGCCCACGCGCATGTCCAGCGACGACGACAGCACCGCCGCGCCGCCATAGGCCAGGCCGTTCATCATCCCGATCGTCGGCTTGCGCGTGGCGGCGATCTCGTAGCTGCGCCGGGGGTTGGACATCGCGTCCAGTTGTTCCGGCGTATAGCGGCGGTCGTCCTCCCGCTGTTCGTGGATGTCGCCGCCGGCCGAGAAGGCCTTTTCGCCCGCACCCGTGATGACGATGCAGCCGATACCGTCGTCCGCGTCCAGCGCCGCGACCGCCGCACCGAGCTCCTTTGACAATTGCCGGTTCATGGCGTTCAGGACGTCCGGCCGGTTCAAGGTCACGATGCCGACGCCGTCTTCCTGTTCGACGAGTATGTGATGGTAGCTCATGGGTCCGTTCCTCCTGTCCCCATGCTGCATCGGCTGCCCTTGGTTTCGCAAACGCGCCCGGCGGCTGCGATACCGGGGGCGGGACTATCGAGTCGGGACCAATACCAACAAGTATTTGGCGCGTAACGACAGGCAGCGGGTTCAGGCGTTCCGCTGCGGAACGGACTCTCGCGACCGGTCACCTGCGCTGCACGAGGGTCAGCTATGCTGCAATGCAACATGCCATCAGGACAGAATGCTTGACCTATATGCGGTGCGCGCCGTTATGCTGCGTTGCAGCAAAAGGAGAGTCCGTCATGACAACTGTCTATCAGGATTCGCTCACGCATGCCGAAGCGGCCCCGGTCCAGGGCTTCAGTACGTTTCTGTCGCGGTGCGTCTCACGCTTCGTGGAACGGCGCCAGCAGGCACGGGAATTGGCATACCTGGCTGCCTATAGTGACCGGGACCTGTGGGATTTGGGGTTGAGCCGGTCCGACCTCATCGCGATCGAACGCGGCACCTATAGCCGGGTCTGACGGCTGCATTCGAATTACGATCGTATATACACAAATATATACCATTGGTAATGCCCACAGCCCAGGGACGCCGTGCTCGACGTCAGGGCTCGCCACACGCTTGCCGGCAATGAGCCGTGAATGGCCGGGAAAGGCTCGCAGGGGGCACGATGACCCCCCGGGACCGCGCGCTCAGTTGCCGCCCGTGTCCTGCTGGTTCGTCGGTGCATTGTGGCTGAACGACTGGGCGCTTGCCGCGCCGGCTCCCAGCGCCAGGACCGCGACGGCGGCAAGGATCAGCTTCTTCATCGAAAGTCTCCGTCTCCGATAGGCCGAGCAGATGGGCTCGGCCCAAAAGCTCGGCGTGGCGGAAACGCAGATGGGCGGGGTGGGTTCGTGATATAATCACCATCTGACGCAAACGACTTATGCGCCGGATGCTGAGAACCCGCTGGGAGGCCCCATGAAGGAGCACGTCTATCGCCTCGCCGTCACCTGGACGGGCAATCGGGGGGAGGGCACGCGGACCTATGCCGGTTACGCGCGCGATCATGTCATCGAGGCAGCCGGGAAGCCGGCCATCCCCGGCTCCTCGGACCCTGCCTTCCGGGGCGATCCCGCCCGCTGGAACCCCGAGGAGCTTTTGCTGGCATCGCTCTCCGCCTGCCACAAGCTTTGGTACCTGCATCTCTGCGCCGCTGCGAAACTCGTCGTGCTGACCTATCGGGACGAGGCGGAAGCGGTGATGACCGAAGATGCGTCCGGCGCCGGCCGGTTCGTCCGCGCGGTGCTGCGCCCGTCCGTCTCTTTCGTGGCCGGGGCGGACCTGGAGCGCGCGGCAGCGCTGCACCATGACGCGCACCGGTATTGTTTCATCGCCAATTCGGTGAACTTCCCGGTCCTGTGTGAACCCGTTCTCGTCATCGGATGAAGCAGGCCGGTCGGACCGGCGAGGGGGCCGTTCGTCATCGCCGAGGGCCCGATCCGGTTGCCGCGCGACATGGACCATGGCGTGAGGGCGGCCCGTCTCTCACTTGCATATTGATACTCACTATCCTATAGTGACTTGCATCATGCAATCCATGGACGGATCGCCATGCAGCGCACCCGCTTCTCCTCCATGTCCTGCCCCATCGCCCGCAGCCTGGAACATGTCGGCGAGTGGTGGAGCATCCTGATCCTGCGCGACGCCTTTCAAGGCCTGACGCAGTTCGATCAGTTCCAGAAAAGCCTTGGCATCGCGCCGAACATGCTGTCCCGCCGGCTGAACGCCTTGGTGGAAAGCGGTCTTCTGGAGCGCCGCCGCTACTCCGAACGGCCGCCGCGCGACGAATACGTCTTGACGGAACGCGGACGCGACTTCCGCCCGGTGATGTGGGCGATGCTGGCCTGGGGCAACAAGCACTTCGCCCCCGAAGGACCAAGCGTGGTGGTCGTCGAGGCGGAGACGGGGGCGGTGGCCGATCCGGTGCTGGTCGACCGCAACTCCGGCAAGGTGATGACGCATACGACATTCCGCAGCGCACCCGGTCCGGCGGCTGACGCCACGACCCGCGCCCGCCATGCGCGCCGGGCCGCGCAGTCCGCACCGGAGGTCCGGACATGAGCGACCAGGTCCTTGCGCGGGACACCGTTCCGCCCGCGACGACTCGCCGGCGCCTGTCCGTGAAGCGCGCCGCCTTCGCCGGGCTGGGGCTGGCGGTGCTGGTCGGCGGCGGGGTGGCCGGCTACCATTGGTGGACGGTCGGCCGTTTCTTCGAGAGCACCGACGACGCCTATGTCGGCGGCAACGTCACCCCGATCGCGCCGCACGTCGCCGGGTTCGTGCAGGCGATCCCGGTCGCTGACAACCAGTACGTGAAAGCGGGGCAGACGCTGATACGGCTGGACCCGGCGGACTACATCGCCGCGCTGGGCCACGCCCAGGCCGTGCTGTCGGCGCGCAAGGCCACGATCACGGACCTGGAGGCGCGGCAGACGCTGCAGCGATCCGTCATCGCCCAGGCCCAGGCCGACCTGGCGGCGAAGCTGGCGCAGGCGGTCTTCGCGGGGGAGGAGGCGGAACGCTATCGCGCGCTCGCGACCACCGCCGCCGGGTCCCGCCAGGATGCCCAAAAGGCCCTTGCCGCGGACAAGGCCGCTCGGGCCGCGGTGGTGGCCGGGCAGGCGGCGATCGAGGCGGCGCATCAGCAATTGACCGTGCTGGACGCACAGATCGCGGTGGCGAAGGCCGACCTCGCCGCCGCCGAGGCCGATGTGAACACCGCACGCCTGAACCTTGGCTACACCACGATCACCGCCCCGGTTGATGGTTACATCGGCAACCGTTCGGCGCAGGTCGGCAGCTATGTCGCCGCCGGCACCAACCTGTTGTCCGTCGTGCCGGCCCAGGGCCTGTGGGTCGACGCCAATTTCAAGGAAGACGAACTCAGCCGGATGCGGCCGGGGGACAAGGCGACGATCGTCGCCGACGTGCTGCCTGACCGTACGTTCCATGGGCATGTCGGCAGCCTTTCGCCTGCCACCGGTGCGGTGTTCAGCGTGATCCCGCCGCAGAACGCGACCGGCAACTTCACCAAGATCGTGCAGCGTGTGCCGGTGCGGATCATCCTGGATGGCGACGGCCAGGCGCTGGGTCTTCTGCGCGCCGGGCTGTCCACCACCGTCGGCGTCGATACGCGGCGATGAACGCCGCCCTGCGCGGCATCGTGCCGTTCGCGGTGATGTGCGTCGGCATGTTCATCGCCCTGTTGGACATCCAGATCGTCGCGTCGTCGCTCGCGGATATCGGCGGCGGCCTGTCGGCGGCGCAGGATGAGATAAGCTGGGTCCAGACCGCCTATCTGATCGCCGAGATCTGCGTGATTCCGCTGTCCGGCTGGCTGACGCGCGTATTCTCCACGCGCTGGCTGTTCACTGCCTCGGCGCTGGGGTTCACGCTGTCCAGCATGCTGTGCGGCGTGGCCTGGAGCATCAACAGCATGATCCTGTTCCGAGCATTGCAGGGGCTGCTGGGCGCGTCGATGATCCCGACCGTGTTCACCTCGTCCTTTCATTATTTCGAGGGACAGAGGCGCGTCTATGCCGCCGCCGTGGTCGGCACGATCGCATCCATCGCGCCCAGCCTTGGGCCGGTGATCGGGGGATGGATCACCGATACGCTGGACTGGCACTGGCTGTTCTACATCAACCTGGTGCCCGGCTTCCTGGTGGCGATCGGCGTCGCGCTGCTGGTCGATATCGACCAGCCCGACCTCAAGCTTTTGAAAGACGCGGACTATATCGGCATCGTGCTGATGTCGGTGGCGCTGTCGTCGCTGGAGTACGTGCTGGAGGAAGGCGCGCGCTGGAACTGGTTCAGCGATCGTACCATCCGAAACTGCGCGGTGGTCGCATCGATCGCCGGGGTCATGTTCGTCGTCCGCAGCCTGACCTACGCCCACCCGGTGGTCGATCTGAGAGCGCTGACGAACCGCAACTTCCTGCTGGGCTGCATCATGTCGTTCGTCACCGGCATCGGCATTTTCGCGACCATCTATTTGACGCCGCTGTTCCTGGGGTATGTGCGCGGCTATTCCGCCTGGCAGACGGGGCTGGCGGTGTTCTCGACCGGCATTGCCTCGATCGTCGGCGTGCCGGTCTACGTGTTCCTGGGGCGCAAGGTGGACCTGCGCTGGCTGATGCTGTTCGGCCTGACCAGCTTCGGCCTGTCGATGTGGGCGTTCACCTACATCACCAGCGATTGGGGCGGGGGCGAATTGTTGCTGCCGCAAATACTACGCGGCTTCCCCCAGGTCTTCGCGGTTGCGCCCAGCGTTACGCTCGGCCTCGGCAGCCTGCCGCCGGCGCGGCTGAAATACGCGAGCGGATTGTTCAACATGATGCGCAACATGGGCGGCGCGGTGGGGATCGCCGTCTGCGGGGCGGTGTTGAACGACCAGACGAACCTGCATTTCCTGAACATCGCTTCCACCCTGACGCCGGCGAACCCGGCGATGAACGAACTGCTGTCCAATCTCGGCGCAAGGCTCACGACGGTGCTTGGCTCCGCGCCGGGGGGACATCTGGCCGCGATCGAGCAGTTGCGGGCGATCGCCTACCGGGAAGCCTCGACGATGGCGTATGCCGATGCGTTCCGCGTGATCATGGTGGCGTTCATCCTGACCGCGCCGCTGGCGCTGTTCCTGCGCAAGGTGGCGCCGCCGAAAGCGCCGTCGGCGGAAGGGCACTGAGGGCGCTTGGCGCTCTCGTATCAGGTCAGGGCAGGGGCAGGTTCGGGAAGGGCGACCGGTTTGCCGAGATACTGCTCCAGCACATCGATCGGAGGCCCGTCGGCGCGGACGTGGCCCTGATCGAGCCACAGGACCCGCGTGCACCAGTCGCGGATAATCTCGGTTTGATGCGTCGACAGCACCAGGATCTCGGCGCTGCGGACCATCGTCTCCAGCCTGGTGCGCGCCTTTTCCATGAAGGCCGCATCGCCGGCAAGGATCCACTCGTCCATCAGGAGGATCTGCGGCTTGATCGCCGTTGCCATCGCGAAACCAAGCCGGACGACCATGCCGGAGGAGTAGATTCGCACCGGCAGGTCAAGGAAGTCCGACAACTCCGCGAAGCTGGCGACATCGTCCTCCAGCCGGGCGATTTCCGGCTTGGAGAGTCCGGCGTAAAGACCGCGCAGCAGGATGTTTTCCCGCCCCGTCAGCTCCACGTTCATGCCCAGGCTGGGGTCCAGCAGCGAGCTCAGGCTGCCCTGCACGCGGATATGGCCTGCCACCGGCTCGTAGATTCCGGCCAGGACCCGCAGCAAGGTCGTCTTGCCGGCGCCGTTCGATCCGACCAGGCCAAGGCGATCGCCCGGTTGGAGCGTGAGGTTGATATCGCGCAGCGCGCGGACGACCACATGCTGTCCCTGCTCGCGGCCGAGGCGTCCCGTCGCCGCGGCCAGCGCCATCTTCTTCAAGCTGCGCGAGCTTCCGTGGTAGAGCGGAAACCAGACCGAAAGGTCCTCGACGTCGATCCGTGCCTTGATTGCCATACCTTAGACCCAGAACGTGATGCGGCCGCGCGCGCGAACGAAGAAAGCCCAGGAGACCAGGCATAGCAGGGCGCTGGAGCCCAGGGCCCCCACCCAGGTTGCGTGGGAAATCGGCGAATTCAGGATCGGTCCGCGCACGATCTCCAGCAGGTCATAGAATGGGTTGAGCGCCAGGAAACGTTCCCGCGCCGGTCCGAGCTGCTCGGGCTTCCACATCACGGGGGTCATGAAATACGCGATCTGCATGACGCTGTTGACGATCGGCTGGATGTCGCGGAACCGCGCGCAGAAGGCGCCGAATATCAGGGTCAGCGCGATCGAATCGATGGCCCAGATGAGCATGCCGGGCAGGGCCAGGAATGCCTCCCATCCCGGCACGATCCGGAATACCGCGAAGACGACGACGATGACGGCGATATTGTGCGCCAACGCAATGACGTTGCGAACGAGGACGCGGATCGAGAACACCGTGAACGGCATGCGCACCGACCGGATGATCGCCTCGGATTCGGTGAAGGCGGCGCAGGCCTCGGAAACGATGGCGGCAAGATAGCCCCATAGCACCTGCGACAGGGCGAGGAAGGGCAGGTATCCGGCAACGTCGATCTTGAACAGCGCGGAGTAGAGGAAGCCCAGCGAACCGACCATGACGCCGGTCGATATCGTCAGCCAGAACGGGCCCAGCATCGACCCACGATAGCGCAGGCGGATGTCCAGCCAGCCCAGCGTCAAGGCCAGGCGCCACAGCTTGAAGCCGCTGACGAGATCCAGGACGGCCCAGGAATGGCGCATTCCCAGCGACATCCGGCCGTGCAGGTCCAGATTGCTCGACTGCGACGCGGAAAGAAGGGCAGTGCTCATGGGGGGCCTCGCTTACTCCATTCACCAGGCCGGCACAACGAATATGGCCCCCTGCGCGAAGCATCCCCGCCCCCGACGGAGGGGGTGTGAAAATCATCTTCTAAAAATTTTGTGACCGAAGCAGGCCGTCCGACATGCGCTGAAACGGGGCGTGTTCCGCCGTGTCCAAGCCATTCGATTCAGGCACCGCAACCATTCCGATATGACTTGCCTGAAAGATGGATGTCGTTTAAGGGCTTGTGATGTGTTCCTGATGCATTGGGTCAGCTTGACCGTCTGGCCTCCGGTTCTAGTGGGAGACGTAACCGAATGACCGCACGGAAAGGCTGTACCGAAGCTGTCGTCAGATGGCAACGAGTCCGTGCGTTCGGTGTCATGGCGTTATTGGCGGGTCTCGCAGCCTGCGGCGCGCCGTCGACCCAGCAGGCTTCGTTACAGGAAACAGCACGTTACGTGGCCCATGCGCGCCGCGACTACCAGCCGCCCGGACCGCCCGAGGATCCGTGGGGTCCGTATATCCGAGAGGCTTCGGCACAGTACGACATTCCGGAGCAATGGATCCGCGCCCTGATGCGCGTCGAGTCCGGCGGCCAGGAATACCAGGACGGCCAGCTGATCACCTCCTCCGCCGGCGCGATGGGGCTGATGCAGGTCATGCCGGAGACGTACGACATGCTTCGGGACCGGTACAATCTGGGTGACGATCCGTTCGATCCGCACGACAACATCATGGCCGGCGTGGCTTACATGCGGGAGATGTACGACCTGTACGGCTCGCCCGGCTTCCTCGCCGCCTATAATGCCGGCCCGGCGCGGTTGGACGACTACCTGTCCAATCAACGGGCGTTGCCGAACGAAACGCGCCATTACGTCGCGATGATCGGACCCCAGTTGGCGGGGATCTATCCGAACAACCGTTCCGCGGCCGATCAGCTTGCGATCAACCAGTTACCCGTCAACATCCCGCCGGGCCGGCGTTACGGCCGACCCGTCATGGTGGCCAAGAAGGATCGCGGGGGGCGTCGCATGCCTGAAAGGTTGCCGGTCGAGGTCGCCCAGCTTCCCGATCCGCGCCGTCGCGAGTCGGCCAACCCGAGGCAATTCGCCTTGCTGGTGCCGCCGCCGCCGCCACCGCCTCCACCCCATGGCGGCTTCCGCCTGATCGCGTCCGCCAACGCGGCTGACGTGCCGTTGCGGCGTGGCGCCGCCAGTTCCGGACCGTGGGCGATCCAGATCGGTGCCTTCAACTCCGAAGCCATCGCGCACTCCGCGCTCGTCACCGCTCGGTCTCACGCCGGGGCGGAACTGGCGGTCGCGCACCCGCATGTCTCATCGGTCCGCCAGGGCCGCAACACCCTGTGGCGTGCCCGCATGGTCGGGATGTCGCGCGACACGGCGGTCCAGGCCTGCGAGAAGATCACCCATACGCACGGCAACTGCATCGTGCTGTCGCCCGAAGCCCAATCCTGATGTGAACCTTTCCCCATGCCGCGGCCGCGACGGGCCACGGCATGGGGCGGCTTGGGCCGGTCAGAGCGGCTTCAGCGGCGGCGTCTCGCCCTCGGGCAGCGGAACCTGCGCCACGTTCAGCACCATCGAGACCAGGCTGTAGTAGCCGACGGCGCCCACCAGGTCGCAGACCCCCCGTTCGCCGAAGCGCTCCAGCATGGGCGTGTATTTCTCGTCGGGCACATGGCCGGTCGACAGCAGCGCGGTGACGAATTCATAAACCAGGGTCTCGTCCGCGCTCATGTCCGCCGGACGGCGCCCGACCGCGACTGAATCCAGGATCGTCGGGTTCAGGCCGGCCTCGATCCCCAGCCGGCGATGGGCATAGAACTCATACTGCGCGCCCCATTTGCGGCCGGCCATGCAGATCGCCAGCTCATTCAACGGCGCGGGGATGGAACTGCCGAACCGCACATAGGCGCCGACCCGCTGCACAAGGTCGCACAGTTGCGGGCTGCGCAGCAGCGCGTTGAACGGGCCGCGCAGGCCGGCGCCGCGAGGGCCTGACTGGATCGCCTCGGCCACCGCCCGCTGCTCCTCGGTCATCGCTTCCGGTGTCAGAACGGGAAATCTTGTCTCGGACATCGTGTCTTCTTTCTGTTCCAGGTGATCGCGTGGACAGGCGTCATGCCGTCCGGGACAGCATAGCCTGCCTTACAATCTGAAAAAGGGGCGCACCTTGTCTGGCGTAGCGGAGAGCGTAGCTTTCCGGCGACGGAGGATCGAGACATGGCCTACACAATTCACGTGAATGGCGTCCCCAGGACCGTCGATGTCGACGGCGATATGCCGCTTCTCTGGGTGCTGCGCGACGAACTCGACATGACCGGGACCAAGTTCGGCTGCGGCGCAGGGCTGTGCGGCGCGTGCACCGTGCACCTGGACGGTACCGCCGTGCGCGGCTGCCAGACGCCGGTCAGCGCCGTCGGCGACGGCAAGGTCACGACGATCGAGGGCATGGCGTCCGATCCGATCGGCAAGCGCCTGCAAGCCGCGTGGCTGGAATTGGACGTGCCGCAATGCGGCTACTGCCAGGCGGGACAGATCATGTCCGCGGCGTCCCTGCTGGCGCAGACGCCGCATCCGACCGATGCCGACATCGATTCCGCGATGACCGGCAATATCTGCCGCTGCGCCACCTACACGCGGATCCGCGCTGCGATCAAGCACGCGGCGGGAGGTACGCCATGACCTCGCGCCGGTTCTTCCTCAAGGCCAGCGCCGCCGCCGGGGGCGGACTGCTGCTGCGCGCGGTGTTGCCCCTGCCGGCCTGGGCGGCCGATGCGCAGGCGGACCGATTGACCGCGTTCATCGAAGTTTCACCGGATGGCTTCGTTACCATCCGTTCGAAAAATCCCGAGGTGGGGCAGGGCATCAAGACGATGTTGCCGATGGTGATCGCCGAGGAACTCGACATCGACTGGCCGCATGTGCGCATCGAGCAGGCGCCGCTGGACCCCGAGGTCTTCGGTCCGCAATTCGCCGGCGGCAGCATGGCGACGCCGATGAACTACATGCCGATGCGCCGAGCAGGGGCGGTCGGCCGGGCGATGCTGGTACGGGCGGCGGCGGAGCAATGGGGCGTTTCGGTCACCGAACTGCGAACGCAGGACGGGGTCGTGCATCACGACCCATCGGGCCGGTCCATCGGATACGGCGCGCTGGCCTCGGCCGCTGCCGCGGTGCCGGTGCCGTCGCCGGACAGCGTGACGCTGAAGGACCCCAAGGATTTCCGCATCATCGGCCGGCCGATCCACGGCGTCGACAACCCCAAGATCGTCACTGGACAGAAACTGTTCGGAATCGACATGGTCCGGCCGGACATGCTGATCGCGGTGTTCGAGAAGTGTCCCGTATTCGGCGGCAAGATCGCCAGCGCCAATGTCGATGCGATCAAGGCGCTGCCTGGTATCCATGACGCGTTCATCGTGCGCGGCAATGGTGGCCGCGACCCGCAAGGGGTCGCCGACGGCGTCGCCATCCTCGCCAAGAACTGGTGGGTGGCCAACACCGCTCGGCAAAAGTTACGTATCACATGGGACCAAGGCGCGGCGGTGCACCAGAGCAGCCGGCGTTTCGCCGAGGAGGCTGCACAACTTTCCGGTCGGACGCCTCGGACATCGTTGCGGCATGATGGCGATCCCGATGGCGCGCTGAAGACGGCAGCGCATGTCGTCGAGGCGAACTATGCCTATCCGTTCCTGTCGCACATCCCGCTGGAACCGCAGAACTGCACCGCGCACTGGCAGGACGGCAAGGTCACGCTGTGGGCGCCGACGCAGAATCCGGCGCCGGGCCGCAAACTGGTGGCCGAGGCGCTGGGGATCGGCCAGGCGAACGTGACGGTGAACATGCTGCGCATCGGCGGCGGCTTCGGTCGTCGCTTGCGCAACGATTTCATGGCCGAGGCCGCCTGGATCAGCCGGCAGGCCGGCGGCGTGCCGGTGAAGCTGCTGTGGAGCCGGCAGGATGACGTGCGGCACGATTTCTATCGGCCGGCAGGATTTCATTTCCTCCGGGGCGGACTGGATGGAAGCGGCAAGCTGATCGCGCTGACGGACCACTTCGTGACGTTCAGCCGCGACGGCAAGCTGGCGGACTCGGCAGGGCTGAACGAATACGAGTTTCCGGCCGCGCTGGTGCCGAACTTGTCGTATGGGATGTCGATGATGGACCTCGCGGCCCCCACGGGGCCGCTGCGGGCGCCTCGATCGAACGCGCTGGGTTTCGTCTTCCAGTCCTTCGTCGACGAACTGGCGGAGCAGGCGGGGCAAGATCCGTTGGCGTTCCGGCTGGCGATCCTGGGCGAGCCGCGGGTCATCCGGTCGTCGCCCGGACGACCCGACCCGCGCGCGGACTTCGACACCGGCCGGATGCGGGCCGTGCTGGAAAAGGTCGCCCAGGTCTCCGATTGGTCCAACCGCCATACGCTGCCGCAACGAAGCGGCAAGGGCCTGGCCTTCTACTTCAGCCACATGGGCTACTTCGCCGAGGTCGTCCAGACAACGGTGTCGCCGGCGGGGGACATCAAGCTGGACCATGTCTGGACCGTCGGCGACGTCGGCAGCCAGATCATCAACCCGCTGAACGCGGTGAACCAGGTCCAGGGCGCGGCGCTGGACGGCTTGGGCGCGGCCCTGGGCCAGGCGATCACCATCGATGGCGGACGGGTGATGGAATCGAATTTCGACGCGGTACGGCCGTTGCGGATGGACCAGGTACCGCCGGTCGAGGTCCACTTCCTGACCACGGACCATCCCCCGACAGGCCTGGGCGAGCCGGCGCTGCCGCCGGTGATCCCGGCGCTGTGCAACGCGATCTTCGCCGCGACGGGAAAACGGATCCGGACGCTGCCGGTCGATACGGGGGCGCTGAGGGTTTAGGCGGGGCCTGGGGCCCCCCTAACCGTCCCACACGCTCGACGGCATCGGCAGGTCCTTGAACGCGCCGGCGTCCAGCGTGGTCGCCGGCTCGATCTCCGCCATGCCCAGCAGCATGAACCACTGCCGCACATGCTGGCCGCAGTGCCAGGTCGTGCGTTCCAGCACCTCGTGCAGCGTCTGCGCGCCGTAATAGGTCTGCACCACCTGCTTGCCGGTCCGATCGGCCTTCGTCGCCCACCACTCGCCCAGGTCGCCGAACACCTTCCGGCCATAGGCACCAAGGTCCGCGCTGGTCTGCATTGCCTCCGGCACGCCTGGCATCAGCAGGTCGTTGGTCAGCGTCGCGCCGCCGGCGACCATCATCATGCCCTCGGGGATGCGGAAGATGTGGTGACCCAGCACGCGATAGGTACGTGGCCGGTTCGGCACTTCTTTCGACATCAGCGCGTCGGGCATCTGCGGCACGATCTTCGAGGCGGTGTCGACGAACAGCGACAGGCGCCGCACCAGTTGTTCCGGCGACAGCACGGGGCCGGTGGCTTCGTTCAGCCCCAGGAACTTGACGACATGGCCGATGTTCTGCGCGAACACCCAATCATCGCCGCGCGACAGCACCGGAATGGAACGAGCCCCCAGGCGCTTCAGTTCGGCGACGCCGTCGGGATCGGCCAGGATATTGATGGAATCGAACTCGATCGCACGGACCGAGAGAAACTCTTTGAGTTTCAGGCAGCTTGTTCAGCCAGGCTGCCAGAACACCTTCAGCGCGATATCCGCCTGCATGATGCATTCTCCATTTCCGGCAGACTTAGGCGGTACGGCGGACGGCGTCAATCTCAAGGGGACGGGCCTTGAACGTCGAACGCCCGCCCGTGCCTCAGAACAGTCCGTCGCCGCCGTTGACGTGCAGAAGCTGACCCGTGACGAACCCGGCGTTGACCAGATAGACGCAGGCATCTGCGATGTCGTCGACATGGCCGATGCGGCGCACGGGGATTTCCTCGATCCGCTCGCCATAGCCGTTGGCGAAGTGCGGATATTGCGTCCAGTCCCGCGTCGTATCGATGACGCCGGGTGCGATGGTATTTGCGGTAATGCCGAATTGGCCGAATTCAACGGCGATCGCCTTCGACAACGCGAAGACGCCTGCTTTGCACGTGACGTTGTGGGCCCGATTGGGGATGACGGCGAAACCGTCCTTGCCGGAAATATGGATGATGCGGCCCCAGTTCCTGGCTTGCATCAACGGCAGTACCGCGCGCGCGAGGTAGAACGAGGCGCTGAGGTTGGAGTTGATGATGCGCTGCCATTCTTCAATGGATATGTCGAGGAACTTGGTGTGCAGGCGCACCGATACGTTCGAGACCGCGATGTCGACCCCACCAAACGTCTCCGCCGCTTTATCCACCATGGCTTGAACGGCGCCCGGATCGGCAACATCGGCCAGGATCGGCAGCGCACGCACCCCCAAGGCTTCGGCTTCCGCGGCCACACGGTCGATCGCCTCCTTGTTGCGATGGCCGTTGATCACGACGTTGGCGCCGCCGCGGGCGAAGGCAAGCGCGATCGCCCTTCCGATATTCTGGCCTGAGCCGGTGATCAGCGCGGTCCGGCCGGCGAACGGGCGCCCTGAGGATTCTTCGGACATTTTTCCCTCCCCTTCATGATTGTGGGCGGGAGCGTATAGCGGGATGGCGGGACTGGCCAAGCCGGAGGAAGCGTCGCGATCCCGTCCAAGGGTCCCCGCAGGGAAGACCAAGGGCCGTCATCGGCCGCTACACGAGGCAGGCGGTTTCAGGCGGAAAGGAGGCTCGTTACCATGTAATACCGATCGGTATTGATCCTTGCTTGGTGGCCGGCGTCCTACCCGACGGCCACGTCCAGCCAACCACCCCGATCGAACCGCGCCCGATCCCCCGGACGCAGCAGCACGGTCGTCGTATCAGATTCAACCAACGCCGGACCGGCAACCGTCTGCCCGTTGCCCAAGGCCAGGAAGTCATAGACCGGGATTTCCGTCCATCCGCCCAGCCAAACCCGCCGCGTGCCCTTGGCCGGCGCATCGGGCCGGTCCGCGGCGGCCGCCTGCGGGACCGACGGCAACCGTCCGATCACCGACAGGCGCGCATTGACCAGCACCACCTCCTGATCGCGCAGCGCGTAGGTGTACAGCGCCTCATGCGCCGCGTGGAACCGTTCGGCGATCGCCGCCGCGTCGGACAGGTCGACGCCGTCCAGGCCGACCGGAATCTCGAACACCTGCTCGCCATAGCGCATGTCGGCGGAGCGGACCGTGGCGACCTCGCCGCCGAACCAGGACAGGCGGGCGCGCCCCTCTTCCTCCATCTCGGCATAGGCGGCCCCCAGCGCCTTGGTGTCCAGCGCGCCCGTCTGGCTGACGCTGCGGCTGAGTTCGACGCGCAGGTCGGTGTTCAGCATGCCCCAGGCCGACAGCACCGAGGCCGCGATCGGCACCGCCACCCGTCCCACGCCGAGGGCCGAAGCGACCGCCGTGATATGCAGTCCCGCCGCGCCGCCGAACGCGAGCAGCGTGTAGCCCCGAGGGTCGACCCCGCGCCGCACCGTCGCGACGCGCACGCCGTCCGCCATGCGGGAGTTCACCAGCCGATGGATGCCGCCGGCCGCGTCCTCGACGCCGATGCCCAGGGCATCCCCGACGCGCGCCACCGCCGCGGCCGAGGCGTCGCGATCCAGCGTCCGCCGCCCGCCCAGGAAGTTGGCCGGATCGAGGAAGCCCAGCACCAGATTGGCGTCCGTCACCGTCGCCTCCGTGCCGCCCTGGCCGTAGCAGGCCGGACCGGGGACGGCGCCGGCGCTCTCCGGCCCCACGGCCAGCAGGCCCGACCGG
This sequence comes from Rhodopila sp., assembly GCF_035548235.1. GTDB lineage: Bacteria > Pseudomonadota > Alphaproteobacteria > Acetobacterales > Acetobacteraceae > Rhodopila. The sequence continues at coordinate 74,477 of NZ_DASZTJ010000101.1, read as the reverse complement.
TCCAGGTGCCCGATCGACCCGCCTCCCGCCCCCAGCGTCACGATATCCAGGCTCGGGAGCGCGATCCGAGCGTTGGCGACGGACTTGTCGCCCGATAGTCCGGGAACGCCGCCGCGCACCACGGCGATGTCGGTCGAGGTCCCGCCCATGTCGAAGCCGATGATGTCCTGGGCCAGCCCGGACCGGCTGAGCGCCACGCAGGCCGCGACGCCGCCGGCCGGTCCGGACAGCGCCGTCCCTGCCGCCAGCCGTGTCGCCTCGGTCACCGAGGCCACGCCGCCATGCGACAGGATGACCAGCAATTCGCCGCCGTAACCGGCTTCCTCCAGCCGCCCGCGCAGGCGGCCGAGATAACGTTCGATCACCGGACCGACCGCGGCGTTGGCGACGGTGGTCGAGAACCGTTCGAACTCCTTGATCTGCGGCAGCACGTCGAAGGAGGTGGTGACATAGACGCCGGGCAGGGCGGCGCGCACCGCCTCGGCCGCCGCGTGTTCGTGTGCCGGGTTCTTCCAGGCGTGCAGGAAGCAGATCGCGACGGCGCCGACGTTTTCCGCCTTCAGCGTCGCGATGGCGGCCTCCAGCGAGGCGCGGTCCAGCGGCGTTTCGACCGACCCGTCGTAGCGGATGCGCTCGGTGACCGGCAGGCGCAGGCGGCGGGGCACCAGGGGCGTGGGCGGTGTCATGCGCAGGTTGAAACGTTCCGGCTTCAGGCCTTCCCGCATCTCGATCACGTCGCGGTGGCCGGCGGTGGTCAGCAGTCCGACGCGCGCCGTCTTGCCTTCAAGGAACGCATTCGTCGCGACAGTCGTTCCGTGAACGATCCGAGCGGTCTGGCGCAGCAGGTCCGCGGTGGTCAAGCCAAGCCGTTCCGCAGCCAATCCGATCCCGGCAAGGACTCCGTCCGACTGGTCTGCGGGGGTGGTGGAGGCCTTGGCGATGATCGTTTCGCCGGCGGCGGAGACGACGATGTCGGTGAAGGTGCCTCCGACGTCGATGCCGATCGCGTAGGTCATGCGGTTCCTGTCAGATGGTCTTGGGGAAGGGAAGAGACGTGATGCGCAGGGGTCGGTCGATCACGCCAGCCCCTCTCGCGCATCGGCCTCCCGCGCGGACGGGTCGCGTTTGGCGGGGTCGCCCCAGCCGCCGCCGCCGCCGGACAGCACGTGGATGACGCTGCCCGAAGAGACCGGGACGTTGATCTCCTTGCTTTTCAGCTTCCGGGGCGCCGCGCCGGGTGCCAGCAGCGTGTAGTCGTGCGGTGCGCCGTCCTCGCCGCCCACCATGCCGCGCGCGCCGTGTACCGTGCCTTCGCCGGCGGTATTGGCCAGGGTGGTGCCCTCGGCCTCGATCCGCATGCGCATGTCGCCGCCGTAGCCGCCGCGATACTGACCGTCGCCGGCCGATCCGGGGCGGTACTCGTGCGTCTCGAACACCAGGGGGAAGCGGGTCTCCGCCACTTCGATGCTGCCGAACTTGATGCCGCCGGCACTGTGCCATTCGCCGATCGTCGAATACCCGTCGCCGGCCACCGACCCGCCGCCGCCCGGTCGCGCCTGGAACATGTGCCAGATGAAGCGGCGTTTCGTGCGCGGATCGAGCCCGGTCAGCGCGATCCGCAGCCGCCGCCCCCAACCTCCCATCGCGCGGTCGGGACAGGCCTGTGACAGCGCGACGATGATCGCCTCGATCACTTCGTTCGAGCAGTGGCTGGTGCACATCGTCACCGGCGCCCCTTCGCGCGCCCAGACGATCGTGCCCTCTTTCAGCTTCACGTGCAGGGGACGGAACGCACCCTCGTTCTTGGTGATGCCCGGATCGAGCAGGAAGGCGAACGCCATCGAAACGGCCGATTGGGTGTTGGCGTGGGAGGAGTTGATGAACCCCGTCACCTGCGGATCGGACTCCGTCAGGTCGATCGTGACGTCGCTGCCCTTCTTGGTCACCCGCGCGCGGATGACGATGTCGGTCTTGCCGAAGCCGTCATCGTCCAGCACCGCCTCGCCCAGGTATTCGCCGTCCGCCCAGCCGGCGACGATGTCGCGCGCGTAGCGTTCCGCCGCGTCCAGCATCGCTTCCACGGACTCAGAGAGGGTCTCGGCGCCGAATTCGGCGATGACGGCGTTGAGCCGCTGCTCGCCCAACCGCGCGGAACCGATCTGCGCTGCAAGGTCGCCACGGAAATCGCGCGGGTGGCGCACGTTCAACGCGAGCATCTCCAGGATGTCTTCGCGCAGGATGCCGTTCTCGGTCAGCCGCATGGGCGGCAGGCGCAGGCCCTCGTGCCATATTTCCGTCGCGGCGGGGTTGTAGGCCCCGTGGGTGGCACCACCCACATCCGAATGATGCGCACGGACCACGGACCAGAACATCAGCCGCGACTCGGCGAAGACGGGAACGAACACCGTGAGGTCCGGCAGATGCGACCCGCCGCGATAGGGGTCGTTCAGGACATAGACGTCGTTCGGCGCCGGATTGGGGAACCGCTCCGCCAGGGCCTTCGCCGCCCAGGGCATCGCGCCGACATGCACGGGGATATGATCCGCCTGGGCGACCAGGCGGCACCGCGCATCGATCAGCGCGATGGAAAAATCCCGCGAGGAATTCAGGATCTGCGAATAGGCGGTGCGCAGCATGGCCTCGCCCATCTCCTCGGCGATGGCGTTCAGCCGGTTCTGCAGGACGGCGATGGTGATCGGGTCTGTCATACAAGTATCGTGACGGATCGCCGCCCGTTGGGGAAGACCTGATCGCGATATGGGGTTACGTCGCGGCCGAAACATTGTAAGGTGCGATCTGTGTCCCAATATCGTATCTAATATTGAAATTTTGGAGGATCGCAATCACAATGACGAGATTGGCATCGGGATGTCGTCGCGGCACCCAGTGACGTGTGCCAGAAACGATTTATTCGCGTAAACGGCGAATGCCCGCGTCCTTCTTCGATGCGGCGAGCCCAGCTGTTACTTTTCATGCTTGACCCCCAGACAATTCGAGTCTCCACGACCTCTCCGCATCGACCATCGACAACGGTTCGGCCGGCGGGGACGGGTCCATCGTGATGCCCTTGGAATCCGCCGTGTCGCCGGAGGCATCGGGCAATGGGGGGCCGGAAGACCGCGCGCCTTCCGCCATTCTGTTCGCTGGCGGCGACGCGATCATCGATTTGGACATTGACGGGACGATCCATGGACTGAACCCGCTCGCCCGGCAATTGCTGGGATTGGACGCGCAGCAGGTGCCGGACGGCCCGCTGGAGGAGCGGTGGCCCGAAGGCGCCCGCACCGGCCTGCGCCATGCCCTCGCGGCTGCCATGGTGGACGCATCCGGCAAGGTCATGGTCCGCTTCGAGGGACCCCCCGCGTCCTGGTGGGACTGCACCGCGACCAAGCAACCCGGAGACCGTGCGCAGCTTTCGCTGGTCTGCCGGAACGTGACCGAACTGGTGGAGGCGCGGGCCGCCCTCGCACGGTCCGAGGCCAGGCTGCGCGCGCTGACGGAGCATCCCCGCTCCATGTCCTGGTTCATGCAGTTGGATGGCACGATCACCTATCCCAGCCGGCGATGGCATGCATTCACCGGCCTGTCCGGCGAGAGGTGCCCGCCCGCGGAGTGGCTGCCGCTTGTCCATCCCGACGACCGCGACCGCGTCCTGCGCGACACCCATGTCGCCCTTGGCGGGGACGACACCCACGAAATGACGTTCCGCGCTCTCCGCTCGGACGGCGCCTGGCGATGGGTGCGCCGCCGGACCATGCCGGTGCGCGACACGTCGGGGCGGCTGATCGAATGGGTCGGCTTCGCCATCGACGTCACCGAGGCACAGGAAACCCGGACCGAGAACCGCCTGCTGCGCCAACTCATCGATGCGTCGCCGAACCTGGTGGACGTCGCCAACGCCGACGGGCACCTGCGCTACATGAACCCGGCCGGCCGGGCGCTGCTGGGCTTCGTGCCGGAGACCGACCTTGCCGCGTTGACGATCGCCGACACCGTCGCGCCAGGCTCCCAGGCGCTGCTGCAGGAGGAGGTGCTGCCCGCGGCGCGCGACGCCGGGATATGGGAAGGCGTCATGCAGCTTGCCGGCCAGCGCGACGGCGCCCCGATCGATGTCGATTGCATCACCCTGGGGCTGCACGACGATGCCGGCAAGCATGAGGGCTACGGCACCGTGGCCGTCGACATCACCGACTCAAACCGGGCCCGAGCGGCGTTGGCGGAAAGCGAAGCGCGGTTTCGCGGCACGTTCGAGCAAGCCGCCGTCGGCATGGCGCATGTCGCGCTGGATGGGCGCTGGCTGCAGGTCAACCGGCGCCTCTGCGAGATCCTGGGCTACCCCGAGGAGGAACTGCTTCGGCTGACATTCCAGGACGTGACCTATCCCGACGACCTGGAATCGGACCTGGCGCAGCTTCGGGCCCTGCTCGCGGGCACGCTGAAAACCTATTCGATGGAGAAACGCTATCGTCACCGTGACGGGCACATCGTCTGGGCGAACCTGACCGTTGCGCTGCTGCTGGACGAAAGCGGGCAGCCCAACCGGCTTATCAGCGTCGTCGAGGACATCACCAACCGCAAAGCCATGGAAGCCGCGCTCCAGGACAGCATCGCGCGGTTCAGCAACCTGGTCGAGGCCATGCCGCAGATGGCGTTCGTGGCGGAACCGGATGGCCGGGTGGCGTTCTACAATCGCCGCTGGTCGGATTACTCGGGTGCGTCGCGGGGCGCCTCGGGCAGCGGAAGCTGGCTCGATTTCCTGCACGAGGACGATGCGCCCACGAGCATCGCGGCCTGGAACCATTCGCTTCAGACCGGCGAGCCGTTCGCCATGGAACACCGGCTGCGCGGCGCCGATGGCCGCCACCAATGGTTCCTCTCCCGCGCGGTCCCGTTGCGGCGGGGCGACGGAGGGGTGGCGCAGTGGCTGGGGACATCCACCGACATCTCGGAAATCGTCGCGGCGCGCGAAGCCTCGGCCCGCTACGAGGCGGAGCTGGAAGCCCTGGTCGCGGAACGCACCCGCGCCCTGAGCGACGCGGCGCAGGAACTGGCCTCGGAGATCCGGCGGCGGGAGGAGATGCAGGCGCTGCTTCGGCAATCGCGCAAGCTGGAGGCGCTGGGGCAACTGACCGGCGGCGTGGCGCACGATTTCAACAACGTCCTGTCGGTGATCAAGGGCAGTTTCAGCGCGATCCGGCGCCGGGCTGACTCGCAGGCGCTGCTGGACGCGATCGCTCGCGGCGAACTGGCCACCGAACGGGCGGGCTCCCTGGTGCGCCAGCTTCTGAGCTTCACCCGCAAGCAAGAGCTTCGGCCGGGGGCGCTGAACGTCCGTTCGGTCTTCGACGCGGTCGACAGCCTGGCGGCCTCCACCGTCGGCCCCGCCATCAAGCGAGTGATCAGCGTACCAGACGAGACCTGGCCGATCTGGGCGGATCCGCAACAGCTCGAGATCGCGTTGCTGAACCTGGTGGTCAACGCGCGCGACGCGATGCCGAGCGGTGGGACGCTGACGCTGACCGCGCGCAATCTTTCGCCCGAGGAACGGCCGGGGCACCTGCCCAACCGGCAGTATGTCGCGGTCGGCGTGCGCGATACCGGGCGCGGCATGCCGCCGGCGGTGCTGGCCCGCGCGACGGAGCCGTTCTTCACCACCAAGGAGGCCGGAAAAGGTACCGGCCTCGGCCTGGCCATGGTGGACGGGTTCGCGGAACAGAGCGGCGGCACCTTGCTGATCCGCAGCACGCCCGACATCGGCACGACGGTGGAGATCGTGCTGTCGCGTCCGGATCACGAACCCGCCATCGCGCCCGAGGAACTGGAGCCTGAACTGGATCCGGCCCTGCATGGCGGTGCGATGGTGCTGGTCGCCGAGGCCGACGACCCGGTGCGCCAGATGATCGCCGGCACGCTCCGCGACCTGCGCTATACGGTCGTCGAAGCTCGGAACGCCGAGGTCGCGCTGGTGCTGATGGATACGCTGGACCGGCTCGACCTGGTGATCACCGGTGTGGCCCTGCAGGGCACGGGCGGGCCGGCCCTTCCGGGTGCCGACGGCACAGGCTCGCAGGGTGTGGATGGACCGGCCCTGGTGGCTCAGCTTCGGGCGCAGCGGCCCAATCTGCCCGTGCTGTTCATCGCCGATCACGCGCCGGAGGCGGACCCCGAACCGGGGACGGTCCTGGTGAAGCCGTTCGACGAGGTGACCCTGGCGAGCGCCGTCCTGGAACGGCTGGGGCGGCACAACCTGGTCACGCAATTGCGGCCGACCGCCGGCAAGCCGCTGCTGGACCGCGTGCGCACGTCGGCGCTGCGCGAGCTGTATTTCGCCTGGTCCGGGGCATGCGCCGGAGATGCGCTGCCGCGCCCGGCGGATATTCGTCCCGACGCGTTCGACCTGCAGCGAAACAGTTTCATCGTCTCCATCCGCCCGACCCGCGGCGGCGTGGAGATGCGCTATGTCCGCGCCGGCGAGGCGATCGTCACGCGGTTGGGACGAGACCTGGTGGGCGAAACGGTCTCCCATGCGCCGGAAGACGAGGAGGTGCTGGGTTCGCTCGAAGCCGCCTACCGCCGCTGCGCGCGGGACCGCCAGCCGGTCTACCAGTTCATGCGCTTCGATTTCGGCGACGGCGCCCCGACGCAATTCGAGCGCCTGCTGCTGCCGCTGTCGGAAGACGGGCGGGGGATCACGCAGTTGCTTGGGGTGGCGCTGTTCGACGAGAAGGCCGGGTGAAGCCGGTGGGTGAGCGCTTGGGGCGTTGACGTGGGCCTGACATGGGCCCCCTGGTCGCAAGCCCCTGTCATGGCGATCGCCGCCCCGACCGGGCCACCTTCTTTCGCTCAGGCACGGGACGGCCCGGTCAACCCGGGCCATAACCGAGTGGCGGCAACGGGGCGGGCCGATGCTATCCCCCCAGCGTCGCCAGCACCGTCTTCGCTGCCTTCTGGCCGCTGATCCATGCGCCGGCCACGGTGCCGGCATAGGGGGTGTTGCACGCTTCCCCGGCAAACATCAGGTGGCCGTCGCTCACAGGCTCTCCCAATGCCTCGCGCGCGCCCGACGCGCCGGGCCTGGCATAGCAATAGGCCCCTCTCACCCACGGATCGGCATGCCAATGCGTCAGCACGGTCGGGCCGTGCCGGAACAGGCCATCCACTCGGCCACCGAACAGGCTCCGCAGATACGACAGGGCGTAGTCGATCGATGCCGCGTCTCCGTCCCGCGCCAGGTCCCAGGCGGTCGATCCGCCGATCCAAGCCTGGACGTAGTCGCGGCCGAAGGGCCAGCATTGGAACGGCATCAACACCGGATGCGCCTCGTTCACCATCACGTCGACGGAGCAATGAAGCGGCAGGTCCAGGCGGTCGGGCCCGGTGGCGCGCAGGACGATCTTGTTGGCCAGTCCCATCGGCAGCGCATCGATCGCCTCGGTCACGCGCGCCGGCAGTGCGGGATCGAACCGCAGCGCCCCGCTGCCCAGCACGCCGGTCGAGACCGTGATGATGCAGGTGGCGGCTGTCAGCGCGCCGGCGTCGGTCTCGATGCTCACGGACCCGTTCGGGCCGCCCCAGCGGACCCGGCGCACCGGCATGTCGAGCCTGATGTCCAATCCCTGGGTCAGGCGGCGGCGGACGAAGCTGCCGATACCGCCTTCCGGCACGAGGTTGACGCCGTTCAGGGCGTTGTTGCGCCAGTCGCGGGCGCTGAAGTCCTGGGCATCGACGGCGCAGATGACGGGGCCTTCCCAGGCTTCGATGGTGCGGGACCAGGGATCGCCGGGCAGGGCGCGGGCGATCTCGGCCAGGGGGACGTCGCCATGCCGCGCCAGAAGCGCGTCGGTCGCCGCCTCGTAACGCGACCAGGCGGATTGGTAGTCCTGAAGTTCGGCGTCGGTCGCCTGCCGGCTGCCGATGAAGGTGCGCTCCTTTCGGATCTCGTCCGAGCGCAGCAGCGTGTCCCCGGCCGTGCGGGCGATCGCGGTCAGCGGATTGTTCTCGGCGTCGTGGAACCAGACGGCGCCCATGTCGAACCAGACATGGCCCAACGCCTCGGGATACGCGGTCCAGGCACGCCCGCCGACGCGAGGGGACGCCTCCACGACCACCGCGGTCCGCCCCGCCTGCCGCAGCGCGGCGGCGGCGCCGAGGCCGGCGACGCCGGCGCCGACGATGACGCAATCAGTGTCCGTCATGAGGCAAGGCCCCCGGCGGGGTTGCGGCCAGGCGGGCAGCCTGGCGCACCGGTCTCCACGCGCGTGGGCGACGGGATGTGCCGAACGAACGGCAGGCAGCCTGCACGCAACATCGAACTCGCCTCCCGCCCGCACATCCCTCGCCCCTGGCTTACCCGATCATGGATGCAACCGTTTCCGGCGATTGCAGCACCAGGTCATCATACGCCTGCATCAGCGTCTCGGTCATCCGTCCCGGCGTATAGGTGTGCGGGCCGATCTCACGCACCGCCGTCACCTCGGCCGCCGTGCCGGTCAGGAACACCTCGGTCGCTCGGGCCAGGTCGGAGGGTTGGATCTGCCGCTCCACCACCTTCATCTGGTTCCGCTTCGCCAGGCTGATGACGCTGCGCCTTGTGATGCCGTCCAGGAACGCGTCGGGGTCGGGCGTGTGCAACTCGCCGTCGATCACCAGGAAGATATTGGCGCCGGTCGTTTCCGACACCAGTCCGCGCCAGTCCAGCATCAGCGCATCGGCGTAGCCTTCGGCCTCGGCTTTCACCTTGGCCAGCGAGCCGATCATGTACAGGCCCGCGGCTTTGGCCTTCACCGGCGCGCAGTCGGGCGGCGGCCGGCGCCATTCGGCCTGGGCCACGCGGATGCCCTGCATCCGCGCGCCGCCGAAATAGCTGGGCCAGGGCCACGCGGCGATCGCCAGGTGCACAGAGGTGCCGGTGGCGGACACCGCCAACTGTTCCGACCCGCGCCAGGCGATCGGGCGGACATACCCCTCGGCCAGGTCGTTGGCCGCCAGCACCTGCCGGCAGGCCTCGTCGATCGCCTCGATCGAATAGGGAATCTCGAAGCGCAGGATGCGCCCGGACTCGACCAGGCGGCGGGAATGGTCGCTCAGGCGGAAGATGTTGCCGCCATACGCACGTTCGCCTTCGAACACGGCACTGGCATAGTGCAAACCGTGCGATAAAACATGCAGCTTCGCATCCCGCCAGGGGATCAAGGAGCCGTCCAGCCAGATCCAGCCGTCCCGGTCGTCGAAAGGAATGAGCGTCATGGCCGCTTACCTCGTAATTTTGTTGCGTGCAGCATCGATGATCTAAAATAATCCCCGATTTATGTCAACAATACTGACCTAACTGGCGAACGAATGACAGGCATGCTGAAAACCCGATCCCGGTCGGCCCCCCCGATGAAATTGGCGCCGCCGACACCAGAGGTCGACGTCGGCGACAGGGAAATGCGGCTGGCGCAGGATCTGCTGTTCTTCGCCTATCGCGATTTTACCACCGTCGCCGACAAGGTGCTGGAAGACCTTGGCCTGGGCCGAGCACATCATCGCGCGCTGCATTTCATCGGGAGGAATCCGGGGATCACGGTCTCCGGCCTGCTGGCGATCCTGCGCATCACCAAACAATCCCTTGCCCGCGTGCTGAACACGCTGGTCGATGAGGGTTTCGTCGCCCAGGCGCCCGGCTACGAGGACCGGCGGCAGCGCCTGCTGACGCTGACCGAGAAGGGGCAGGCGCTGGAACGGCGGCTGTTCGCCAGCCAGCAGGCCAAGCTTGCGGCGGCGTACCGGGCCGCCGGCCCACAAGCCGTCCAGGGCTTCCGCGCCGTCATGCGTGCCGTCATGGACAAGGGCGCGCGGGATTATATCGATGGCACGGGGGCGGCCGAGGATGCCTGAGATGGCGGACGACACCCATATCCTGGTGGTGGAAGACGATGCCCGGCTGCGCGAGCGCCTGGCGCGTTACCTGGCGACCGAGGGGTTCCGCGTCACTGCGTCCCACGACGCCGCCGACGCTCGGGCCAAGCTGCGGTCGCTGTCCTATGACCTGATGCTTCTGGACGTGATGATGCCGGGCGAGACCGGGCTTGACCTGATCCAGTTCCTGCGCCGGGGCGAGCACGCCGACTTGCCGGTCCTGCTGCTGACCGCGCGCGGCGCGCCGGAAGACCGGATCGCGGGGTTCGAGGCCGGCGCGGACGACTACCTGCCCAAGCCGTTCGAGCCGCGGGAACTGGTGCTGCGCATCCGTGCCCTGCTGCGCCGCGTCCCCGTGCCGGCGGTCGAGGCAAGGTCCGGTCCGGTCCGCATCGGCAAGGCCTTCTTCGACCTCGATCGCGGGGAGCTTCGCGACCCCTCCGGCCCGATCCGCCTGACCGGCGGCGAAGCGGCGCTGCTGATGGCGCTGGCGCGCCGGCCCAACGAGGTGCTGACGCGTGAGGACATCGCCGAGGCCCTGGGCATGGACGATTCCGGCGAACGCGCCATCGACGTCCAGGTCGTGCGCCTGCGCCGCAAGATCGAGGCCGATCCGCGGGAGCCGCGATTCCTCCACACGGTGCGCGGCAGGGGCTATATGCTGAAGCCGGGGTTCTGACATGCGCCTGCGCCTTGCCCTGCCGTACCAGCATGTGTTGAAGCGGTTCGTCCCACGCTCGCTGCTGGGCCGCACGCTTTTGATCATGCTGATGCCGCTGGTGCTGGTGCAGGCGATCGCGCTGCAGATGTTCTACGGCAATCACCTGAGCGTGGTGTCGCGGCGCCTGTCCGGCTCCATCGCGGGGGAAATCGCCTACACGCTGGCGCTGACGCGGCAGGCGGACACCCCGGCGGAACGGGCCCGCGTCCTGCGGCTGGCGTATGAGGAATTCCTGCTGGAGATCAAGATCGAGCCCGGCGTGGTGCTGCGCCACCGCAAGTGGGAGAACGTGCTGGGGCCGGCAGACGACGACCTCGCCCAAGCGCTGGAGCAGCGGTTCCATGTCCCGTTCACGATGGACTGGACCTCTGACCCGCGTTCCGTGCTGATCAAGCTGCAGATGCCCGACGGCGTGGTGTCGGTGGTGGCGCCGCGCAAGCGGCTGTCGACCGGCACGATCTTCCTGTTCGTCGGCTGGCTGGTCGGATCGGCGCTGCTGCTGTTCATCATCGCCGCCGTTTTCATGCGCAACCAGGTGCGCGCCATCCGCCGCCTGGCCCGATCGGCCGAGGCGTTCGGCATGGGGCGCGACGTGCCGCCCATCCGGCCGGAAGGGGCGTCGGAAGTGCGGCAGGCGGCCACCGCCTTCAACCGGATGCAGGAACGGATCCGGCGTTTCCTGGCACAGCGGACCGAGATGCTGGCCGGCGTGTCGCACGACCTGCGCACCCCGCTGACGCGCCTGCGTCTCGCCTTGGCGATGCTGCCGCCCCATCCGGACCAGCGTCAGGACATCGCGGAGATGACCGCCGACCTTGAGGAAATGGAGCGCATGATCGGCGGCTACCTGGCGTTTGCCCGGGGCGAGGGGATCGAGCAGGCCGAGGAGGTCGACCTGACAGCCATCCTCGACGACGTCGCCGCCGGCGCGCGCCGGTCCGGCACGCGGCTGGAAGTCGAGGTGGAAACCAGCCTGCCGATCAAGCTGCGCGCCGACGCGGTGCGCCGGGCGATCACCAACCTTGTGGATAACGCGCGCAGGCATGCGCAAAGGGTGGTGCTGGCGGCCTCGGCACAAGGACGGTCGGTCCAGGTCACGGTGGACGACGACGGTCCCGGCATCCCCGCGGACCGGCGGGAGAGCGTGTTCCGTCCGTTCGAGACCGGCTCCGTCGGCGGCACCGGGCTGGGGTTGACGATCGCGCGCGACATCGTGCGCGCCCATGGCGGCGAGATTTTCCTGGAGGACAGTCCGCTGGGCGGCCTGCGCGCCCGCATTCGCCTGCCGATCTGATTGGCTGGATCAGCGCCGAACGGGACCGGCGCCGCCAAGGCGCCGAAGGAGAGTTCGTATCTTCACCATAACGATCTGCGACGGCGTCAGGAATTGCCGGGAGGGAATCCGTCTAATCACATTTCAGTGAAATTTTTAGTTGTATCCAATCGTATCATTCTATAGCGTGGATTGCAGGCCGGACCCGGAAGGCACGGCCAAAAATGGTCCTTGATTGGCTGTCAAAACGGCAGTGGAGCACGTATGTCGAAAAAACTTCTGGTTATCGATGATGAGAAAAGCTTCACCACGATCATCAGCCGTATTGCAGAGGACTTGGGATTCGAGGTCGTTGCCGTAAACGACCCATTGCAGGCGCTGGAGGCTGTATCCCGTGTTCAGCCCGACGTTCTGGTCGTCGACATGGTCATGCCGCATGTCGATGGCGTGGACATCCTGCGCCATATCGCCGCGTCGAATTCCTCGGTCGAGATGAAGATCATCGCCATGTCGGGCTTCGGCGCCGGGTACCTGCGTCTCGCCAAGGCGATAGTCGCGCTGGAGTTGCGGTTGCCTGTCATCGAACTCCCCAAGCCGTTCCGACGTGCCGACGTCGTCGCCGCGCTGACCGGGGGGCGGGCGAGCGTGCCCAGTTTCGCACGGACCTCCTTGGTCCGCGGGATGCCGGGTCCGATGTCGTCTTCCTTCCACTCCATGAGCACGCCCCTGTAGCGCGGCCGGCAGGGATCCGGCTGCGCCTTCACGGTATCGTTGCCAAGCTTACTTGTGCGGCGGGCCGATGGTCGTCCTGCTTCGCACCGGGGCGCCTGGCCGCAAGACACGGACATCGATCGCATGTGGCGATGGGCCACTCGACTTGATTTGGTCGGCCGGCTCCGACTGATCGGCTTCGCGGTTTGCTTCTTGACGATCAGCCTGGGCGCGACCGCCGTATGGGACGTCTATCGCCGCACCCAGGCCGAGGCATGGGCGACGGCGACGGATTTGAGCGTCCTGCTGGCGGAGCATGCGGCGCATCGTATCCAGGTCGCCGACATCCTGCTGCGAAGCGTGCTGGCCCGTGCGCAGGAAATGAACGTCACGACGCCCGAGGCGCTCCGTGCGGTCTTCGCAAGCCCGAATGGCCGGCAATTGCTGACGGACCTTGTCGCGACACTGCCGCCCACCGACGGCCTGGCCGTGTTCGGCGCCGACGGCATGACGATCGGCCGAGGTCACTCGGGCGCGCTCTTCAGCGTCGCCGACCGCGACTACTTCCAGCGGCTGCGGGATCGTCGCGACGGCGACCTGATCATCGCCGGCCCCTACACCAGCCGAGCGACGGGCCGCGAATCATTCTTCGTGGCGCGGCGGATCGAAGGACCGGATGGACGATTCCTCGGCGGCGCGGTTGCCGATTTCTCGTCTGACTATTTCAGCGATCAATACCGCTCCGTCGCCCAGCCGCGGCACATCGCCATCAGCCTGCTCCGCACCGATGGCACCCTGATGGTGCGCTACCCGGCGATGCCCGTCCAGGGAGACGCTGCGGAACGGGGCCAGCCGCTCTCGGTTCGTCCCGGTTCCGCCTTCTTCGAACTGGTCGCGCGGGGCGGCGGCACCGTCAAGACGCAGGGCTTCTTCATCGATCATCGCATGCTCATGGCGGTCCATCTGGTCGCCGGCTACCGGCTGGTGGTCGATGTTGCGCTTGAAACCTCCTCCGCCCTCCACGCCTGGTGGCGTCAGTCGCTGGATGCCATCGTTGCGACCGTCGCGCTCTCGGGAGCCAGCCTTCTCCTGTTCCTGACGATCGCCCGCCATGTCCGGGACCAGGCGGAGCACGCCGCGGCCCTCGCGGCCAGCGAAGCGCGGCTGGACCGCGCGCAGGAGATCGCCGGCACCGGAAGCTGGGAACTGGAGCTTGATACGGGCCGCATCCTCTGGTCGCGCAACCTCTATCGCATCCGCGGCATCGATCCGTCCTTCCAGCCCACCGAAGACACATTGCGATCGGTGCTGGAAACCGAAGACCTGGCGCCGCGCAGGGCTTGGCTCGCCGAGGTGGTGGCCCAGCGCCAGCCGGGTCCGATCGACTTGCACGCCATCCGGCCGGATGGGACGGTGGTGGTGCTCCAGATCGACGGCAGGGCGATCGTCGAGGCGGATGGCGGCGTCCGCCGCGTGGCGGGCACGACCCGGGACGTCACCCAATTGCGTCTGCTGGAGCGGGAATTGGCGCAGTCGCAGAAGATGGAAGCGATCGGCAACCTTGCGGGCGGCATCGCCCACGACTTCAACAACCTGCTGGGCGTCATCATGGGCAACCTCGACCTGCTGCGCCCGATGCTCGTGGCCGGGACCGAGGCGGCGGAGTTGTGCGACGAGGCGCTGCATGGGGCGACGCAGGGCGCCGACCTGGTCAAGCGCCTGCTGGCCTTCGCGCGCCGCCAACCGCTGCGGCCGGAGACGATCGACATCAACGCCCTGGTCGGCGATGTCGGCCGCCTGCTGCGCCGAGCGCTGGGGGAAGGGATCGTGATGACGATCGACCTGGGTTCGGGGGTGGGATCGGCGCTCGTGGACCCGGTCCAGTTGCAGGCGTCGCTGATCAACCTCGGCGCCAACGCCCGCGACGCGATGGAGGCCAGCGGACGGTTGGAGATCAGCACCCGCTCGATCCGGATCGACGAGGCGGACCGGCCGTTTTTCGATGGCCTCGCGTCCGGGATCTATGTGGTCATCACGATCCGCGACACCGGAACGGGCATGCCGCCCGAAGTGCTGGCGCGCATCTTCGAGCCGTTCTTTACGACCAAGGGACCGGATGAAGGGACCGGCCTGGGGCTGTCCATGGTGTTTGGTTTCGCCAACCAATCGGGCGGCCACCTGACGGTCCGCAGCGAGCCGGGCATCGGCTCTGCCTTCCGCTTGTACTTGCCCCGGGTGGCAGATTCCCGCGACGACGCGCTGGGACCTGCCGCGGCAAGGATCAAGACGGCAGGGGAAGAGGAGACGGTGCTGGTGGCCGACGGCCATGACGGATTCCGTCGAGCCTCGATCCGGGACGTGGCCTCGCTGGGCTACCGTGTGCGGGAGGCGGCGGACAGCGACACGGTGCTGATGAAATTGCGACGCGGCGACCGGGTGGACGTCCTGCTCGTCGATCTGGCCTTGGGAAGCGGGAACGAAGCCGGCCAGGGTGGGATCGATCTCGCCGAGGCCGCTCTGGCGCTGCGTCCGGGGCTTCGCGTCGTGCTGATGGCCGGGGAGCGCAACCTCGAGGCGGCGAAAGCGCGCCTCGCGCGCTCGGGCTGGCCGGTCCTGGGCAAGCCGTTCCACCCCGATGAACTGGCTGCGGCCCTCTATGGCGAGCGGACGCGCCGGGCCGCCTGAGCGGTGCGCGTCCCTTACGCCAGCCAGCCGGGTACCGGCAGGTTCTTGCCGCGCAGGAAGTCGGGATTGAACAGCTTCGACTGGTAGCGGGACCCGCCGTCGCACAGGATGGTGACGACGGTGTGCCCTGGCCCCAGCGCCTTCGCCACGCGGATCGCCGCGGCGATGTTGATCCCGGCCGAAGTCCCGACCGACAGGCCCTCGTGGATCAGCACGTCGTAGATCTGTTCCAGCGCCTCGGCGTCGGGGATGCGCTCCGCATCGTCGATCGGCGCGCCGGCGAGGTTCTCCGGGACCCGCGACTGGCCGATGCCCTCGGTGATGGAGGATCCTTCCACCGTCATGTCGCCGGATTTCACCCAGCCATACAGAGCGCTGCCCAGCGGGTCGGCCAGGACGATGCGGACCTGGGGATTGCGCTCCTTCAGCGCCAGCGCCACGCCGGCCAGCGTGCCGCCGGTGCCGCAGGCGCAGGTGAAGGCGTCGACGCGGCCGTCGGTCTGGTCCCAGATTTCCGGCCCCGTCGTGGCGCGGTGGCCTTCGCGGTTCGCGAGGTTGTCGAACTGGTTGGCCCAGATGGCATTGCCGGTTTCCTTGGCCATGTCCTCGGCCAGGCGGCGTGAGACATGGACGTAGTTGCCGGGGTCGCGATAGGGCTTGGCCGGCACCAGGCGCAGGTCGGCGCCGATCATGCGCAGGAAGTCGATCTTCTCCTTCGACTGGGTCTCCGGCATCACGATCACGCTGCGATAGCCGCGGGCGTTGCCGACCAGGGTCAGGCCGATGCCGGTGTTGCCGGCGGTGCCTTCGACGACGGTGCCGCCGGGGCGCAGCGTGCCTTTCCGTTCCGCATCGGTGATGATCGCCAGGCCCGCCCGGTCCTTCACCGACCCGCCGGGGTTCATGAACTCCGCCTTCCCCAGGATCGTGCATCCCGTCGCCTCGGACGCCCGGCGCAGCTTGATCAGGGGGGTCTGGCCGATCGCGTCGGCAAGGTCGGTCTGGAAGCTCTTGCCGTGATAGGCGGCTGTCATAGGATGTCCCCTCAATTCCGCATCGGAGCGGCTGTCATGGTTCAGAATGTCCCGCCAACCCAGACCTGGGAAGCCCTGAAAACGGAGCCGTCGGCGCAGCTTGTCGATGTGCGGACGGACGCGGAATGGAACTTCGTCGGCATTCCCGACTTGGGCGAGGCCGGCAAGCAGGCGGTGCTGATCCCCTGGCAGGTCTATCCGACGATGCAGCGCAATGCGTCCTTCGTCGAGGACCTGGGGCGGGCGGGGCTGAAGCCGGAGGATCACATCTATTTCCTCTGCCGCAGCGGCGCGCGCAGCCTTGCCGCGGCCGAAGCCGCTCGGGCTGCCGGATTCGCGCATGTCTACAACATCGCCGACGGGTTCGAAGGGCCGGTCGATGCCGAAGGCCATCGCGGCCATGCGGCGGGCTGGAAAGCCGACGGGCTGCCGTGGCGTCAACGATAAGGGAGCGTTCATGTACACATTCTATCAATCCCCCGGATCGAGCTCGATGGCGGTGCATATCGGGCTGCACGAGGTCGGCGCACCGTTCCAGACGAAACGGATCGTCTTCGCGGAGCGTGACAAGGACCCGCCCGAATTCCGCTCGCTCAATCCCGAGGGCAAGGTGCCGACACTGGTGGTTGACGGCCGCCCGATCACCGAGGTCGCGGCCTGCCTGTACTACCTGGCGCATACCTATCCGGACGCGAAGCTGTTCCCCTTCGGCGATGTCGAGGCCAGCGCGCAGGTGATTTCGTGGATGTCGTTCGTCGCCTCCACGGTCCATCCGGCGCGGCGCCAGGGGGAGGACCATGCACGCATGATCTATGGGATCGCCGACCGCCGGCTGGGTCATCAGACCTGGGCGGTGGGGCGCTATTCGATCGCCGACATCCATCTGTTCCGCCTGTTCTGGCGCTTCGGCCGCGGCCTGGCGGAAGGCACGGCGGGATTTCCGAACCTGATGCGGCATTACGAACAGATGATGCAGCGGCCAGCGGTGAAAAAGACGCTGGAGATCGAGGCGGCGGAGGGCTACGCGCTGCCCTGAAGGAGATGCGCCAAAGGGGGCGCCGCGCTCATGGCGTCCCATCCAGCACGCGCAGCACCGTCATCCACGGAAACCGCGTGTCCAGCACCGTACCGTCCGGGGTCGCCAGGCGGCCGTCCGGCGTCACGGGCACGATGTTCATCGTCACCGCGTCTTGAACGTTCCCGCCGATGACCTTGATCGACCCCGGCTCGCCGGTGTCGACGACGATGTCGCAATGGGACGGGAACAGGCCCGGCGTCGGCAGGTCCTGGTAACGCAGCCCCCTTGCCGAGGCGCGGCCGAAGCACACCAGGTCGCCCGGCCGCGGCGCATAGTCCTGCACCCGTTCGGCTGACAGCAGCCACCGGTTCGTGCGTCCCAGCGAGACTTCCCGCGCCGCGTTGATATAGACCGCGTGATCGGCCGAATACGGGAAGCGCGGACCGGCGCCGGCGATGCGGAAGACATAGGACACGAACGCGGCCGACCACGCGTACTCGCCATCCTGGTCCGGCGGGAAGACGCGGCCCTGACCGTCATGCTTGCCTGTCCAGGCGCTCTCGTAGGAGCCGGCGTTCAGGCCCAGCCACCAGTATTCGCCGATGCGCTGCCACAGGCCTTCCTCCCGTTCGGGCTTGACCACCCGCGCCGCCTCGCCCTCGGGGTCGTCCATCGGCTGGCCGAACAGCCGCCATTCGCGCAGCGCGATCGCCACCACCGCCGCCCGGCTGAACGCCTCATAGGGTTTCTTGGCGAAAGGCGGCACGTGCGCGTCAGGCATCATATGTCCCACACAGGCGGTCAGAAGCAGCGGCGCCAGGAACGCCGGCGCCGACAGACGGTAGAGCCGCCGGGCCCGAGTCGCCAGGGAACGCCGGAGGGAACGCCAGATGGAGTGCCGCATGCGCCCTCAGGCCCTGGCTGCGCGGGTCATCCGCACCAGTTCGCCGCGGATCTCCGCCGCGGTCCCGACGGGGGCCGCCCAGGCGAAGCGGCGCACCGTTTCCGCTCGGGCCAGGTCGAAGCCGTCGGTATCGACCGTGACCATCCGCCAATTCCCCGGCGGGCCGGCGATGGCGGCCAGCGCGTCGGGATGGTCCTGGTTGCAATGGGCCATGATCCCTTCGGCCGCCGTCGCGATGGCCGCCACGGCGTCCGCTGCCGGCACAAGGTCGCTCGCGCCCAGCCGTCGCGCCCGAGCGAACCCGCCTACGACCTGGGCCTCGGCGGGCGTGAGGCGCCAGAGGCCGAAGTCGCCGAAGCCTGCGTACTGCGACGCATAAGGGTGGATCGCCAGGTAACGGTGCAGAAGCGCCTCATCCGCGATAGGGGCGGCCGAACCGACCAGCGTCACCCTGGGCGCCGTCTGCGGGTTTTCGGTCTCCGGCGTGCCCGTCACCAGGATCGAGCACCGCCCGTCGGCCATCAGGTGCCGCGTATGCGGCGACAGGCGCGACAGCAGCATCAGGACAGACAGGTCGGGTGCGCAGGCCGGCGTGACCAGGGAGGCGAAGGGATGCCCGCCGGCGCTGGTCGCCAGCGTGCCGACCCGGACGGCGCGCAACAGGCAGCGCGCGCTCCAGGCCGGATCGAAGCCATCATCGTCAGCCGGTCGCGCCATGATTCGTTCACTTCCCGTCCGCAATGCGCCACAATTCGCGCCTATATGACTCATCCGGCAACCGCCCGCACGAGACAACCGGCACGACACAACAGGGGAACAGGATTTTCGCCATGAAGCAGACGATCGCCCTGGTCGACGACGACCGCAACATCCTCACCAGCGTGTCGATGACGTTGGAGCAGGAAGGTTTCACCGTCCGCACCTACACCGACGGCGAAAGCGCCCTGCAAGGACTGACGGCCCGTCCGGCCGACCTGGCGGTGCTGGACATCAAGATGCCGCGCATGGATGGCATGGAGCTTCTGCAGCGGCTGCGCCAGCGCAACTCGATGCCGGTGATCTTCCTGACGTCGAAGGACGAGGAGGTCGACGAGCTGATGGGCCTGCGCCTCGGCGCCGACGATTATATCCGCAAGCCCTTCAGCCAGCGCCTGCTGATCGAGCGCATCCGGGCGCTGCTGCGGCGCAATGAGGCGGGGAAGGCGGAAGGGTCGGGCGCGGCGCCCGGCGGCATCCTGACGCGCGGCGATCTGGTGCTGGATGAAACCAAGCACCAATGCACCTGGCGCGGCCGCGACATCCAGTTGACGGTCACCGAGTTCCTGCTGGTCAAGGCGCTGGCGACGCGTCCCGGAATCGTGAAAAGCCGCGACCAGCTCATCGACGCCGCCTATGGCGAGAACATCTATGTCGACGACCGCACGATCGACAGTCACATCAAGCGTATCCGCAAGAAATTCCGTACCGGCGACGAAGAGTTCACCCATATCGAAACGCTGTATGGTATCGGTTACCGCTACAAGGAGCAGTGATTGCCTGATGGCTTCTTCTTCAGTGGGCTGACCGCGCGGCGGGACCTGAGGCATCTGCGCCAGCGTTGGGTCTCGCCCCTGCTGCGCCGCATCCTGCTGGTGAATGCCCTGCCGCTGGCGCTGCTGGTCGTGGCGCTGCTGTATCTGGACCAGTACCAGAATGGGCTATTGGAAGCGCAGGTCACCGCGCTGCGCGAGCAGGCCCGCGTCTTTGCCGGCGCGCTTGGCGAGAGCGCCGTCCGCACCACCGATCCGGACGTGCCCCGGCTGATCGCGCCCGTCGCCGCGTCGCTGCTGCGGCGCCTGACCGAACCCACGCCGGATGCCGAGGCCAAGCTGTATGCCCCCGACGGCACGGTCCTGGCGGACTCCCGGCAGCGGGAGGGGCCGTCCGGCACCATCACCACCGAACCGCTGCCGCCACCGGTCGATCATGGGCCGTTCTTCCGCGCTGTCGGGTCCATCTACGACTGGGTCCTCGCGCTGCTGCCGCACCAGGCTTCGAACACGCTCGTGGACCTGACGCCCGGCGCCGGCGGCGCGGACTGGCAGCCGGACGTCAAGGAGGAGCTGCGCCTCAACAGCGCCGGCAACAGCCGCGAGACCGCACCCTATATTCGTCGCACCCGCGACAACCGCCTGCTGGTCACCGTCGCCGTTCCGGTCGAGCGCGACAAGCACACGGTCGGCATCGTCTCCCTGACGCGAGAGGCGCGGGAGGTCGACCAAAGCCTTTACACCGTCCGCATGTCGATCCTGGCGCTGTTCGGGCTGGCGCTGGCGCTGACGGTGCTGTTGTCATGGTACCTGTCGCTGACCATCGCCCGTCCTATCCTGCGCCTGGCCGAAGCGGCGGCCGATATGCGGGAGGGCCATGGCCGCTCCGGCAGCGTTCCCGCGTTCCTGCTGCGGCGGCGGGATGAGATCGGGGCGCTTGCCTCGGCGCTGTCCGATAGCGCGGCGGCGCTGTGGGAGCGGATGGACGCCACGGAACGCTTCGCCGCCGATGTGGCGCACGAGATCAAGAACCCGCTGTCGTCGATCCGCAGCGCCATCGAAACCCTGCTGCGGATCGAGGATATCGACCGCCAGCGTCAGTTGCTGACCATCATCGGGCAGGACGTCGTGCGGCTGGACCGGCTGATCAGCGACGTATCCGACGCGTCGCGGCTGGACGCGGAGATGTCGCGCGTGTCGGCCGGGCCGGTCGACGTGGTGCCGATCCTCCGGACGCTGCAGGAGTTGGACGAGGCGACCCGCGACGATGACGATCCCAGGCTGGAAGTGGTGGCACCGCCCGGCGGGGTGACCGTCTGGGCGGTGGAGGACCGGCTGGTGCAGGTGCTGCGCAATCTGATCGGCAATGCGCAATCCTTCAGCCCGCCGCGGGGCCGGATCGTCGCGCGGGTGCGCGACCTGGGCCTGATGGCGGAGCTGTCGGTGGAGGACGAAGGCCCCGGCATTCCCGATGCGAAGCTGGAACACATCTTCGACCGGTTCTACTCCGAACGGCCGAAAAACGAGAGCTTCGGCCACCACTCGGGGCTGGGTCTGTCGATCAGCCGGCAGATCGTGGAGGCGCTGCAGGGTCAGATCTCGGCCGAGAACCGGCGGGACGCGAAAGGGAAGGTGCTGGGCGCGCGATTCATCGTGCGGCTGCGCAAGGCATAAATCATCGGGATTTCAGCCGGTTCCGTAGGAACGTTCCGACGGTGTCACCGGTACGCGATGCCGAAGCCGCGGAAATCGCGGACGCAATTTATCGTGCGGTTTGAACAACCGCCTCAGATCGTGGTTAAATGAGCGGCATCCTAGGAAGTTTAGGAGGCTCCCATGCCGTTCGATGGACTTGGATACATTGCCCCGCAATCGAAGGTTTCACTTTGGGATCGGCTGGGCCGATTCCTGTGGGGTGAGCCGAACCCCGGCAAATTGCTGCCGCCGACCGCGTTCACGCCGCTGCCGCCGGGTCAGGCCGACAACGTGACGCTGCAGGTCCTGATGATCGGCCGAGCGCTGATCGAGGATCGGAAGGATTGGGTGCAGCGGCGCTATGAAACGCGCGATGGCCGTCGCTGCGCCGTCGGCGCTCTGCGCGGCGCCGCTCGGCTGATGAACCTCCAGGGGCCTCAGACGGGTGCGAACGCGATGCTGTTGGCGGTGGCGATGAGCCGCGGGTTCAACGATATCGAAAGCATGAACGACAATTCCAGCCACCGGCAGGTCTTGTCCGCCTTCGATGAGGCGATCGCGCGCGCGCGCCTGTAGCGGCCCTCTCGCCGTGGTGGGTATCGACCGCGCCGGGGGTGTGGTCGAGCCAGCCTGCCATGTCATGTTGCCCTTCACAATAAGTTCGCCGCGACAACCCGGCGCGGAGACTGCACGTTTGACTTTCACGGATCGCGAATTTTCGGATCTGATGAAAGGAAACGAGCAAGCCATGCGGTTTTCATCTACTCTTTTCCTGGCAGCAACGATCCTGGCGGCCCCTGTCGCCGGTGCGTTCGCGCAGGGGCAGAACCTGACAGGCAACGCCGGCAGCAACCGGTCGGCCACCGCGTCGCCGGGAACGGCCGACAGCAAGGCGGCATCGGGGATGTACACCGGTGATGCCGGCTCGACGACGGCGCGCAGCAGCCATGCCGCGCGGAACCCGACAGTGCCGGGGGCGACGGGCAGGACCGTCGTGCCGGGCAGCGGCAGCACGATAGCCAACACGGCCGGCAACACACGTCATACGCAGACGCAGGGCACCGCCAGCGGCGGCACGAAATAAGACGAGGGGACCATGGCCTGCAGGCACGGGCCATGGTCCTCGGGCATCATCCCTTGATCGGACGCCAGCTTCGCCCGTCGCGGGCCAGCAACTCGTCGGCGTCCGTGGGGCCGTCCGAACCGGAGGCATAGTTCGGAAACGACGCCGGCTTCGTCTTGCTCCAATCGTCCAGCACCTCGGCCACGGCGCGCCATGTCTCCTCGACCATGTCCGCCCTGTTGAACAGGGTCTGGTCGCCGATCATGACATCGTAGATCAAGGTTTCGTATCCAATGTTCGGCTCCTTGGGGAACCAGTCGGCATATTTGAAGGCCATCTGAACGGCGGCCAGGTCGACGACGGGGCCGGGGCGCTTGACCTCGAACTGCAAGGCGATGCCTTCGTCCGGCTGGATCTGCAGCAGCAGCCAGTTGGGCGGCAGCGCGGCGACATTGGTATCCTCGAAAGGCGCATAGGGGGCGGGCTTGAAACGGATGGCGATTTCCGTGATCCGGCGCGACATGTGCTTGCCGGTGCGCAGGTAGAACGGCACGCCGGCCCAGCGCCAGTTGTCGATGGACAGGCGCATCGCGACATAGGTCTCGACGTTGGAATCCGGCGCGACGTCCTTTTCCTGCCGATAGCTGTCGTATTGGCCACGCACCGCATCCTTGGGCGAAACGGTGCGCAGCGCGGCGAACACGTCGGACTTGCGGGTGCGAACGGCCTTGGCGTCGAACCCGCCCGGCGGCTCCATCGCCACCATGGCCAGAAGCTGGAAGACGTGGTTCGGCACCATGTCGCGCAGCGCGCCGGTCTTTTCGTAGAACCGGCCCCTGGTCTCCACGCCGACCGTTTCCGCCACGGTGATCTGCACATGGTCTATCCGGTCGCGGTTCCAGATCGGCTCGAACATTCCGTTGGCGAAGCGCAGCGCCATGATGTTCTGTACCGTTTCCTTCCCAAGGAAATGATCGATGCGGTAGATCTGGTGCTCTTCCGCCGCACGCAGGATCGTCGCGTTCAGCGTTCGGGCCGATGCCTGGTCGTGGCCGAACGGCTTTTCGATCACGATCCGCCGCCAGTGTTCGGGTCGGGTGCCGTCCGGGTCCCAGTTTTCCTCCATCAACCCGGCCTCGCCCAGGGCGGTGGCGATGGGGCCGAAGAACCGGTCGGCGACCGCGAGATAGAACAGGCAATTGCCGCCGGTTCCGTGCGCCTGCTCGATCTGCGACTTGATCGTCTGGAACGTCGCCTTGTCTTCGAAGTCGCCCTTGATATACGCGATCTGCCCGGTCAGCCGACGCCAGGTATCCTCATCGACATGGTCGATGCGGCTTTCGCTGGAGGTCCTGCCGACGAAGCTCTCCAACATCTCATGCAGGCTGTCGCGCCAGCGATCGGCGTCGAGGTCGGCGATGTCCACGCCGATCAGCGCGAATGCCTGAGGCAATAAGCCGGTGTTCGCCAGGTTGTACAGCGCGGGGACCAGCAGCCGCTTGGTCAGGTCGCCACCGGCGCCGAAGATGACCATGGCGCAAGGGCCGGGCGGCTTGGCCGACCGGCGGGGTGGGGCACTCAGCACTTCTCCGGTCGGTTGGGCGTCTGTCATCTGATCTTCCTATGCTTCGGCGCCGGCCTGTCCCGAACGACGCAGGCCCGAACGACGCACGCCCGAACGACGTGCGTCCCAAGAGCGAACCCGCCCAAAAGCGAACCCGCGACGCGTGAACGGCTCTCCTCATTAACCCCGAGCATCGCGGGACCAACGCTTCACGATGCGGTGACGCGTCTCAAGCCGGCTTGTACCAGGACGGCTTGCGTTTGTCCTTGAATGCGCTGGTGCCCTCCCGTCCTTCGGGCGAGTGCCGCTGGGTCCAGCCCTCGTGCGACAGCATCGATACCTGGCGCTCG
Source organism: Rhodopila sp. (assembly GCF_035548235.1). Classification (GTDB taxonomy): domain Bacteria; phylum Pseudomonadota; class Alphaproteobacteria; order Acetobacterales; family Acetobacteraceae; genus Rhodopila. Next base: position 50,030 of record NZ_DASZTJ010000101.1, on the reverse strand, counting down.
TCCAGCAGCAGCCCGTTGGCGCCGAGGAAGCTGCGCTTGGTCATCGCGATGGCCGTGGGGCCGCCCAGGAAGACCGCGTCCAGGACCGATTCCAGCTTCGCTTCCATCGCCTCGGCCAGGACGACTTCGTGGACCAGCCCGATGCGTTGGGCTTCCGCGGCGTCGAAGCGTTCGCCGGTCAGGGCGTAGCGACGGGTGTGGCGCAGGCCGATCGCATTGACCATGTGGGTGGAGATCGGCGTGGGCGCGACGCCGACGCGGATCTCGGTGATGCCGAACTGCGAGTCCGGCGTAGCGAAGGCGACGTCGACGCAGCAAACGATGCCGACGCCGCCGCCGAAGCAGGCGCCATGCACCATCGCGATGGTCGGCTTCGGAAACTCGTTCAGCAACTGCATCGCGCGCGTGGTGGCCACCGAGGCAGCGTAGTTCTCGGCCGGCGGATAGGCCGCGACCTCGTTCAGCCAGCGTATGTCGGCGCCGGCCTGGAAATGCTTGCCCGCGCCGCGGATCACCAGCGCGCGGATCGCGGGATCGGGGGCGAGGCGGGTCAGGCCGTCGATCACCCCATCCAGCAGCGCGGCGTTATAGGCATTCCCGACGTCAGGTCGGTTCAGCGTGACGGTGGCGACGCCGCGGGCGTCGATGGAGAGCAGGACGGGTGAGTCGGTCATGGCGGTCTTCCGGTCAGGCATTGCCGCCCCACAGTGCCGCACTGGCGAGGGATGGCAAGGGGCCAAGGGGGAATCAACGCGGGGGCAACGCGGGGAGTCACGCGGCGAACCGCTCCAGGATGTCCCGGGGCGCCGCGCCCGCATCCCGCATCGCGCGCAGCGTCGCCGCTCGGTCGCGCTTGGCGAGGCGGCGGCCGGTGTCGTCGGTCAGCAGGTGATGATGCGCATAGGCCGGCTCCGGCCAGTCCATCAGCGTCTGCAACAGCCGGTGCAGGTCCGTGGCGGGCTGGAGGTCGACGCCCCGGGTGACCAGCGTGACGCCTTGCAGCGCATCGTCATGGGTGACGCAGAGGTGATAGCTGGCCGGCGCGTCCTTCCGTGCCAGCACGACGTCGCCGAACCGTTCGGGATGGCAGGGCAGGCGGCCTTGGCCTTCCTCCTGGTAAGTCAGCTCCGATCGTGGGGATGCCTTCAGGGCAGCGTTCATGTCCAGGCGCAGAGCATGCGGCTCTCCGGCCGCGACGCGGTCCTGCCGTTCGGCTTCGGACAGGCGGCGGCAGGTGCCGGGATACAGCGGCGCGCCGTCCGGCCCATGCGGTGCGGCGGCCGAGGCCGCGACTTCCCGCTGGATATCGGCCCGTGTGCAGAAGCAGGGGTAGAGCAGCCCCATGCCGGACAGGCGGTCGAGGGCGGCCCGGTAGTCCGGCAGGTGCTGCGACTGGATGCGGACCGGGCCGTCCCAATCGAGGCCAAGCCAGGCGAGGTCCTCCAGGATGGCGGCAGCGTATTCGGGGTGGCAGCGGCCGGGGTCGATGTCTTCCAGCCGCAGCAGGAACCGTCCGCCCGCGCAGCGCGCGCGATGCCAGCCGCACCAGGCGGAGAAGGCATGGCCGAGATGCAGATAGCCGGTGGGGCTGGGGGCGAAACGGGTGGTGGGCGGCATGGGGGTTGACCAGGTGGGGGGCGGACCATGCGGCATCGGTGCCCGTTTGTCAGCGGGCCGGACGTGCGCCCTTCCACGGGTTGACGATCTCGATGCCGCAGTTGTTGAAATCCCTGACGTTCCGGGTCGCCAGGGCGGCACCCCGGACGCGAGCGATCGCCGCGATCTGGCAATCGACTTCCGCGATTGGGCGGCCGGCGGCCCGCCGGCTTGCCGCGATCGCCGCATAGGCCTTGGCTGCGGCGCTGTCGAAGGGCAGGACGCGGCCATCGAAGTCCTGGTCGATCATGAAATCAATGCTTGCGGCCAACCGGTCGCGGCGCCTGCCGGCTGGAAGGATCGCCACCCCCGTTCGCAGTTCGGCTTCGCCCATCGCACTGAAGAACAGCTCGGCCGGCTCGTGTCGCGCGAACCAGTCCAGGACCGCCTGGGCAGGCTCCGGCCGCATCAGTTCTGAAATCACGTTCGTGTCGATCAGGATCACGAGAAGGACGGAGGTTCGCGCATCGGTCCGCGTGTAGGAACTTCCAAGTCGACACCACCAACGGTGGCGAAGCGGGCATGGATCGTCTGGCCGAGATTCCTGGGCGCCGTGACACCGACCGCCTGGCGCAGGATGTCCCGAACCTCCTCTTCCATGGATCGGCCGTGTTCAGCGGCGCGCACGCGCAGGCGGCGTTTCAGCCCTTCGTCCAGGTTGCGGATCGTAATGCTTGCCATAAAGCGTCCATTGCCGATATCGATCGCAGATTAAGCAATGATAGCATTGCTTTCAAGATCAGAGGCCGTCCTGCTGCCGCGACCGTCAGCCCGTACGTGGGAGGTACTGGCAGGACCTCGTATTGTAGGCGATCGGGATGGATCCCCGTGTGCTCGTCTAGACGTTTTGCATGGGCAAACCGACGATTGTCTTCGGGACAGGGTCGGCGTCGCCAAGCTCACGGTCTTCGGTCATCGCAGTGGCGCCGATCCAAGAGCATGGCGTTGGAGGGGCTGGACGTCAGCGTCATCAGGGACGGGTGGTGTCTCGGGTTGAATATCGGCTCCCGACCCGGGCCGGTCGCCGCAGCCACGCTGACGACTGCCGGCCATCGCAGGGCTGAGAATCTCAGCAGCAAATATCTTGCGCGCGTTTAGTCAGAGGCTTGGCCGGCCAACGGATTCGTCCAGCCCCGGAGTTGACAACCGTGCCATCGTCTCGGGATAGGCAAACATGCCGGGCAAACCGCCCGTATGGATCCAGACGACGACATCATGCGCGGCGAAGCGGTGCCGGCGTGCGAGCCCGATCAGTCCGGCCATGCCCTTGCCCGCATAGACGGGATCGAGCGCCAACGCCTCGGTGCGTGCTGCGACCCGGATTGCTTCCTCCGTCGTGGTGTCGGCGACGCCATAGGCTCCCGCACTCCACCCCGCGGCGATTTCGACATGTTCGTCGTGCCAACGCTGCTCGATCCCTAGCAGCGCTGCCACCTCACGACCGGTCCGGCAGACATCGGCTCTGACGCGCTCTGGCTGTGCGTCTACATCGACGCCGATAACGCGGGCGGAATGCTTGAGGGCCAACAAGCCCGCAAGCAGTCCAGCCTGTGTGCCTGCGCTACCGCTGGCGTGGACGATCCACGCAACATCGGGCAGATCGCGGACTATCTCTTGCGCCGCGACCACGTAGCCCATGGCGCCACGCGCGTCCGAAGCGCCGTACGGAACGAGGTAAGGCCGCCGGCCTGCCGCCTTCAACGCTTCGGCGATCTCGCGCAGCCGCCGATTGCGATCCTCATCCCACGGGATGTCATGGATGACCGCGCCGAACAATCGGTTCAGCAACAGGTTGCCCGTTTCATCGTAGCCGGGTTCGGTCCGCGCCAAGCGGCCGCGCATGATTCCGAGATGGCATTCGATGCCAAGCTTTGCGCAGGCTGCCGCAACCTGGCGCGCCGTATTCGATTGCACGACGCCGCCACACACGACGCAGTCCGCGTCTTCCGCCAAGGCGGCTGCCAGATCGAACTCCAGCTTGCGGACTTTGTTGCCCCCGACGCCCAACCCTGTGCAATCGTCACGTTTTACCCAAAGGGACCTGAGTCCCAGGATCTCTCCCAGCCGTGGCATCGGCTCCATTGGCGTTGGCAGGTGCGCCAATCGCACACGAGGAAACGTGCTGATGGCGGATGGCAATTCGGTCATGGTTCATTCCACCTGCGACTGATGCCGCACCTTACTCGTTCCGGCGATGGCTGAGTCTGCCTTTCGGGCAAGCCCCCTTCCAACCCGGCGTGCTACTCTCGGTCTAAGACAGCCACGAACGAATGTCCGCTTCAGGCAACGCCGAGCTTTACGCAGATGGCCGCAAAACTACCCGTGCCGCAAATTCAATCTGGGACCCTGCCCAGCGACGACCACGCTGGCCGAGACTCCAGCTCCCACGCTAACCTTCCGCCATGAAATTCCTCCACGCGGCCGACATCCACCTGGATAGCCCGTTGAAAGGGCTGGCCAGCAACGACCGCATCCCGGGGGACATCACCCGCCACTGCACCCGCCGCGCGTTCAGCAACCTGATCGACCTCGCGATCGCCGAGGACGTCGCCTTCCTCATCATCGCCGGCGACCTGTATGACGGTGACTGGCGCGACTACAGCACCGGCCTGTTCTTCATCCGGGAGATGCACCGCCTCGCCCGTCCGTGCTTCCTGATCCGCGGCAACCACGACGCCAGGTCGCTGATCACGCGGAACCTGACGCTGCCGGACAACGTGCGGGAATTTTCCTCCCGCGCCGCGCAGACGATCCACCTGCCGGAACACCGCGTCGCCCTGCATGGCCGGTCCTTCCCCGACCGGACGGTGCCCGAGGACCTGTCCGTCGCCTATCCCGACCGCGTCCCCGACTGTCTCAACATCGGCCTGCTGCACACCTCGGCCGAGGACCCCGCCGGCGAGCACGACACCTACGCGCCCTGCCGGATCGAGGGGCTGATCGCCAAAGGCTACGACTATTGGGCGCTGGGCCACATCCACCAGCGTGCCACATTGCATCCGGGCGAGCCGTGGATCGTCTTCCCCGGCAACCTCCAGGGCCGCCACGCCCACGAACCGGGCGGCAAGGGTGCAACGCTGGTGACGGTCCGCGACGGCGCGATCGTCGGCGTGGAGCATCGCGACCTGGACGTGCTGCGCTGGGCCGCCGTCGACGTCGACTTGACCGATACCGAAACGATGGCCGAGGTCGCGGCGAAGCTCCGCTTCGAGTTGGAGGCCGCGACGCGCCAGGCCGACGGCCGCCCGCTGATCGTCCGCGTGACCCTGACCGGCGCCACCGCCTGCCACGGCGCGCTCGCCGCCGATCCGCACGCCATCGATGCGGAGACCCGGGCGGCGGCGGCCGGGATCTCCGGCATGCTGCATGTGGAGAAGCTGCGCCTGCGCACCACACCGCCGCCACGCCTCGCATACCAGGACGACGATCTGGCCGTGCTGCGCCGTACCTTCCTGGACGCGCTGGACGATCCCGACATCGCCCGCAGGCTGCTCGCGGAGTTCGCCGCCCTCGATGGCCTCGTCCCCGCCGCCGACCGCAACCGCGCCCGTCCGCCGCTCGACGCGGACCAACTCCGCGCACTGGCCGGGGACGCCTGGGCCGTCATCGAGACGCGCCTGGCCGAGGACGCGACCAAGGGGGCGATATGAGGCTGCGCCGTCTGGTCCTGGCCCGATACGGCCATCTGGCGGACCAGGAGATCGCCTTCCCCGACGCGCCGGGCCTGCACATCGTGCTCGGCTTGAACGAGGCGGGGAAGTCAACGGCGTTGTCCGCCATCGGCGACGCCCTGTTCCGCTTCCCGCACCGGACGCCGTATGACTTCCTGCATGCGACGCGCGAGTTGCGGATCGGCGTCGAGCTTCAGGCGCGCGACGGTCGCCGCGCCACGTTCTTCCGCCGCAAAGGGCGCAAGGACGACCTGTCGGACGCTGACGACAACCCGGTGGCGGAAGCCGCGATCGCGGCGTTTCTGGGCGGCGCGACCCGGGAACGGTTCGACGGCGTCTTCGGCCTGGACGGCGCCGCCCTGCGCGCCGGCGGCTTGGCGATCCTGGAAGGGAAGGGCGATGCCGGGTCGGCGATCATGGGCGCCTATACCGGCATGCATGATTTCCGCCGCCTGGCCGACCGCCTGGACGTCGAGGCGGGCCGCCTCTACGGCGACCGCAAGGGCAACCGCGCCTTTCATGATGCCTTGGGCCACTTCCAGGAGGCGCGGAAGGAGGCCAACGAACGCCGCGTCGACCCGGAGGCGTTCAAGGCCGCCGCCGCCGAACGCGACCGGCTGGAACAGGCGCAGCGCGACAACGCCGTGCGGCTGGCGGCGCTGCATGCCGAACGCACCCGGCTGGACCGGACGCGCCGCACCACGCCCCTCCGCCTGCGCCTGGCCGAACTGACGGCTCGGTGCGCGGCACTGGGCCCCGCGCCTGACTTGCCCGAAGACGCGGCGCGGCGCTTTGCCGCCGCCATCGCCGCGCGCGACGAGGCCACCCGCGACCTGGAGCGCCTCCGCCGACAGGCGGCGGAACGCGACGAGGCGCTGGCGGCGCTGCCGCCACCCGATCCGGTGCTGGGCGCGGCCGAGGCGATCGATGCGCTGGCCAAGAGCTGGGAACGGATCGCCGCGGCCATGAACGACCGCGAGGCCTTGGCCTTGGCCGCCGCGCAGCATGCCGCCACGATGGAAGCGGAGGGTGCGGAGCTCGGCCTCACGCGCGATGCCGATGCCCTGGCGGCGATGCGCCCCTCCTCCCTGGTGCGCGAACAGGTGGTCCAGGCCGTCGCCGCGCATGACAAGCTGCTCGATCGCCGCCAAGCCACCGCCGACCGGGTGGCGGAGACCGAGGACAAGCACCGGGCCGCCCGGACCCGCTTCGAGGCTCTGCCCGACGTTGCGGCCCCAACCGCGCTGCGCGGCGCGATCGAGCGGGTGCGGGAGGAAGGCCGCCTCGACGCGGCGCTGGCCGAGGCGGAGCATCGACTGGCGGCGGCGCGGGCGGATCGGGACCGGGTCCTGGCGGGCCTGCCCTTATGGACCGGGGACGCCGGCACGCTGGCCGCGATGCGCGTGCCGCTGGCCGCCGAGATCGACCGTATGGCGGTGGCGCTGGACCGCTGCCGTGCGGCGCTGCGGGACCGGGATGCGGAACTGGGGCGGCTCGACCAGGAACTGGTGCGACTGGCGGCCGAGGCGCGGGCCAGCGGCGAGCTGCCGACCGTCGCCGCCATCCGGGCTGCCAGGCAGCGGCGCGACCAAGCCTGGGCGCTGATCCGCCGCGTGAATCTGGAGGGCGGGACGCCGATCACCGACGGCGAACGCGAGATCCTGGGACCGGACAGCGCCGCCGGGTTCGAGGCGCTGGTCCGTGCCGCCGACGCACTGGCCGACCGGCGCGCGCAGGAGCAGGAGCGGGTGGTCGCCGCGGAACAGCGGCAACGTCGCCAAACCGAACTGCAGGCGCTGCGGGTGGCCGAGGCGAAGCTGCGGGGGGAGGCCGCGGACCGTTTGGCGGAAGCCGAGGCGGCCTGGCTGGCGCTGTGGCGGGACACAGCCGTCGAGCCCGCGGAGCCGGCAGCCATGAAGGAGTGGCTGACCCGTCGTGACGCGGTGCTGACTTTGCACCATGCCGCCCTGGCTGCCGCACGCGACCACGATGCCCTGCTGGTTCGCCATGGCCTTGCCCTGGATGCCCTGGCGGCCGCGTCCGATGCCCCCACGGTCGCCGCACGCTTGAAGGCCGCTGATGCCCGGTGCAAGGCGCTGGAGGCGGAGGTTGCGGCGCGAGAGGCTGCGCGGGCCGAGGTCGAGCGTGCGGAAACCGATCTCCGCAGGGCCCAGGCCACGGCGTCCAGGGTGGAGGCGGAGCTGGCGGACGTCCGCGCGGACTGGGGCGCGACGGCGCTGGCCTTGCCGCCGGACACGCCGGCGTCCATGGCGCGCGTAGCGCTGCGGCTGTGGCAGCGGATCGACGACGCGGCGCGTGACCGGCAGGCGGCGCGTGACCGGATTGCGCAGATCGCCGCCGCCATCGACCGCTATGCCACGGACACCGCGGCCGTCATCGCGCGGGTTGCCGGGGACCTGGCAGGCGAAGCGCCGCTGGATGCCGTCCGCGCATTGGCGGACCGGTTGGACGCCGCTCGGCGCGTCCACGACACCCGGACGCGGCTGGTGCAGGAAAGCGGGAAGGCGCGGGCCGAGACCGATCGGCTGGCGCAAGGACAAGACGCCGCCGCTGCCGTCGTGGCGGCGCTGTGCGCGCGCGCCGGCGTCGACGATGAGGACGGGCTGTGCGCGGCGATCGAACGTGCCGGCGCGCTGCGGGCCGTGCGCGATTCGATCCGGCAGGCCGAAGCGGACCTGCGCAAGCAGGACGACGGCAAGACGCTGGCCGAGCTGGCGGGCGAGGCCGAAGGTGTCGATTTCGACTCCATCCAGGCTCGTATCGTCGGTATCGAAACCGAGATTGCGGCCTTGGACGCGACCGGCAAGGCGGACCTGGAGGCGTTGCTGCGCATCCGCGGCAACATCGCGGCGATGGAGCAGGGGCATGATGCCGCTGCCTCGGCGCAGGCGATGGAAACGGCGCTGGCGGATATCGACGACGTGGTGGTCCGCTATCCCCGGCTGCGCATGGCGCAGGTGTTGTTGCGTGCCGGGATCGAACGGTTCCGCCGCGAGCAGCAGGGACCTTTGCTGGCGCGTGCCGGTCAGATGTTCGCGCGGCTGACCGAGGGACGGTACGATCGGCTGGAGGTTGACGAGGGCGAGGACGGCAAGCCCTTCGTCGTCGCGCGCCGGCCGGACGGGATCGGTTGCCAGGCGCATGCGTTGAGCGAGGGTACGCTGGACCAGCTCTACCTTGCGCTGCGCCTGGCGGCGATCGAGACCGAAGCGCAGGCGACGGAGCCGCTGCCTTTCATCGGCGACGACCTGCTGGTCAATTTCGACGATAACAGAGCGCGGGCCGCGTTGCGGGTCTTGGGCGATTTTTCGCGGGTGACGCAGGTGATTTTGTTCACCCACCACGACCATATCGCGGCGATGGCGGAGCCAGGCCTGGCATCGGTGCATCGCATGGGCACGCCTGTTCCGGTGTCATCATGACATGGTGATCGCGTCGATCTCGGCATCGCCGTAGCCGGCTTCGGCCAGGATTTCCCGCGTGTGCTGACCGAGCGTGGGCCACGGGCGGTGGATGTTGGCCGGCGTGTGCGAGAAGCGGGCCGGGATGGCGGGGATGGTGACGTCGCCTTCCTGGGGATGCCGGTGCCGCTCGAAATAATTCGTTTCCTTCAGGTAATCGTCGGCGAACAGGTCTTGCAGGCTGTTCGCCCGGCCGCACGGGATGTCGGCTTCGCGCAGGATGGGCAGCCATTCGGCGGTGGTGCGAAGCGTCATGCCCTCGGTCAGCGTGGCATAGACGGCGTCGATGTGAACCGACCGGGCGGCGAGGGTGGCGAAGCGGGGATCGTCGATGAGGTCGGGCTTGCCCATCGCCTCGAACAGCTTGCGCCATTGCTGGTCGCTATGGGCGATGACGCTGATATAACCGTCCTTGGTGGCATAGGGGCGGCGGTTCGGGGTCAGCATGCGGGGGTAGCCCAGGCCCTTTTCCGGTTCGCCGAGGGTGCCTGCCCAGAGGTGCTCGACCAGCATGAAGGAGAGGATGGTCTCCATCATCGGCAAATGGATTTCCTGGCCCTGTCCGGTGCGCTCGCGCGCGAACAGCGCCATGCCGATCATGGAGGCGAGTTGCGCGCCGGTCAGCTTGTCGACCAGGACGGACGGGAAGTAGCGGGGTGTCCCGTCCGGGCCGGCGTTCAGCGCCGCGACGCCGGAGACGCCCTGGATCAGGTCGTCATAGGCGGGCGCTTCCTGAAGCGAGCTGCCTTTGCGGAAACCGCTGGCGGCGGCGTAAATCAATTTCGGATTGCGGGCGGCGAGCGTCTTGTAACCGAGGCCAAGCCGGTCGGCGGCGCCGAGGCGCATGTTGTGGACGAAGACGTCGGCGGTCTCGACAAGGCGCAGCAGGGCCTGATGGGCGGCAGGCTTCTTCAGGTCGAGGACGAGGCTGCGTTTGTTGCGGTTGAGATTGGCGAAATAGGCACCCATGCGCGGGGTGCGGCCGGGGCCGATGTCGCGGGTGGAATCTCCCTGCAGCGTTTCGACCTTGATGACGTCGGCGCCCATGTCGCCGAGGGTCTGGGTGCAGAACGGGCCGAGGACGACCGTCGTGATGTCGATGACCCGAACGCCGGTGAGCGGGCCGGTGGGGGTGGATTGAGACACGGCGGCTTCCTCCTGGTACATTGGCGGAAGATTGCCGTGTGCGGGGAAGATGGCAATACGGATGATCCGCGGATCGGGAGCATGGTCAGGGGGGCCGGAGATGACCGGCGCGCGTCACGATGCCCAGCTTCCCCGAGTCGCTCCGACGGGGCCTGATGAAACCCCGTTATCTATGCGTATTTCAAGGTTTTCGCCCGTACCGTTATAAATGTAACGATGTTGGGCCGGTCGGCCAGTGCGGGCGAAACGCTCATACGCCGCCATGTTCGAAAACGTCGACGTCGTCGTGCCGACAAAGATCGGGGCATCAACGGCGATTTCAAAGTCCAGCATCGACAATTGCAGAGAGATGTACCGGGTTAGGATGTCCGGAACGAAATCGGACTTCCAATAGACCTGGAACCCGAAGCGGGAGGCGATCTCCTGTCGAAGCTGGGTCTTCGGAATGGGAAGGCCCGCTTCGTCGTTGACGAGATAGACCCCTGGCCGGGTCTCAGCCGCCAGGGTGCGGCGCACCTTACCGAGGATATCCACCAGGCCGGGCACTTGATCGGGGGTTCGCGGCGACGTCGGAAGGGCTTTGCCGATATGCGTCATCCAGTCTTGTTCGACCCTGCATTGCAGCACCACGGAAATCCCGCGATGGGCCATGCCGCGGGCAATCGCCCGATGAGCATCGGAATGGGCGATACGGGCCTTGAGGGCATTGAAGAATCCCCGTGTGAAAGGACTGCCCGCCGGTCCGATCTTGTAGAGATCGTCGGCACCCTTGTGGAAATAGGTCCACCCGCCCACCTCCCCGTCCGCCGGACTGTCGACCAGGCCGATGCCTTCCGATTTCGCGAAAGCCCTCATGGCACCCAGATCGTAGAATTGACCAAGGGCGACGTGCGCCCGGAGTGGTGGCGTCATGCCCCGCGCCCGGGATGCGACATCCGCTTTATACGTCTCCTGCGAGTGCAGGAAGAGATCAGGCAGGCGGATGGGCCTTCCCTGCTCCTTGGCCGCCATGAACAGACCGAGCAAGGTGAGTTTTTGATTGTTCAGGCCGCCGTTGTTGTAGAGATAGCCCAGCGCTTCGTGGCCCAGGGCCAGGGTCGCGACGGCGGGCGCAGCCAATTCAGGTCCGGCAGGAACCGCGGGACCGGCAGGTGCCTCCTCGAAACGGTCCGCACGGGTGACCGCGCCTTCCGCCCGGCCCGGGTCTTTCGTTTCGATGACCGCCTTGTCCGCCGGCCCGCAGCCGGCCGTTGCGACTCTGACGAAAGGCCCCTTGAAGGTTCGCGCCGAGAAGACGTTTTCCCTGCCCGGCCGGTTCGTCGATAAAGGGAAGGGAATTGGAGCGTAGGCGTCGAGAACCACATGCTCGACCACAAGCTGCCGATTCAGGAGCAGGGGGAGTACGCCGGGCGAGGCCGAAAGCTCGACCGCCGCCCGCACCAGCGTGCCCCAGTTGGCCGCTGCGGCAGCCGGATCCGCCCCCTCACTCGCGGGCCTGGCTAGGAAAAGCCCATCAGCCGCCACGACGACACCGCGGCTGAGGAGGGGCAATCGGGACGAGACAAACAGCAGACGCCCCCGGCCATGCCGGCGGATCGCGGAGAGCAGCCGGAACGCCGTCTCGGGTTCATGGTCGGTCGGCAGCGTGCTGTGATAGACGAAGAAAGCGCGATCGTCCCGCAACCAGCCAAGGAAGCGCGTCTTCAGGTCCTGAAGCCGGTCGATCAGCCGGTCCGATCCTCCGCGGCCGTCGGGGGCCTCGGCGATGTCCGCGTGAAAGCGGAAACCATAGACGCGGCATTCGACGACATATGTCGTGCTGCCCTCGGTCCGGAGGATGCGATAGAACCCGGACCTGAACATGCCGTCGAAGCCGGCCTCGATGCCCCGTATCATCGACTCCGGATCGGGGACCGTTGCACGGTGGAACAGACCGGCCGGTATTCGGCCGCCGACGGATTGTTGGACAAGGGCAAACTCCTGAGAGTCGCCCAGGCTTTCCACGCACCTGAGCGCTTCGCTCGGCGTCATCAACTGACCCGGAGAGAAGCGTTGCTCAGCCAATGGACGGCACCGTCACGCACCACGCGGGGGCGGCCGGCTGTTCCCACGCACGAGATCGAAATCGTTTCCGTGCATGATAGGGAACGTTACGTCGCCGCCACCACCTGCCGCATGATCCCCAGCGCCTCCTCGATCATCGCAGCCGAAACGTCCAGATGCGTGCAGGCTCGGCCGCGATACGGACCGGAGATCGACACCGTCACCCCGTGCGGCCGCAATCGCTGCGCGAACGCCGCCGCCGTCAGGCCGGTGCCGGTGGTATCGAAGAACACCAGATTGGTTTCCGGCGTCTCCACGGTGATCCCGGGAATCTGTGCCATCCCCCGCGCCAGCGCCGCCGCGTTGGCGTGATCGTCGGCCAGCCGCTCGATATTGTGCTGAAGCGCGTAGATGCAGGCCGCCGCGTTCATGCCCCCTTGGCGCATCGACCCGCCGAGGCGCTGCTTCCATCGCCAGGCCTGGCCGATGAAGTCCTTCGGTCCCGCCAGCACCGCCCCGAGCGGCGCGCCCAGGCCTTTGGTGAAGTCCAGCCACACCGTATCGACATCCGCCGTGACGTCGCGTGCTGCCACTCCCAGCGCCACCGCCGCGTTCAGCACCCGTGCGCCGTCCATGTGGACCTTCAGCCCGTGGGCGTGGGCGGTTTCGCCGACGGCGCGCAGCCCCCCGATCGTCCAGCAGGCGCCGCCGCCCTTGTTGGCGGTCTGCTCGACTTCCACCAGCGTCTGCGGCGGCGCGTACCGCGATACCGGAGTGATGGCCGCCTCCAGCGTCTCGGCCGAGAAGATCCCGCGCTCGCCCGGCAGTCCCTTGATCATCACCCCGGCGATGGCGCCGGGGCCGCCGGCCTCGCTGTTCTGGATATGCGCGTCCTCGTGCGCCAGCACCTCATCGCCGGGGCGGCAATGCGTCGCCAGCGCCACCTGGTTGCACATGGTGCCCGACGGCATGAACACCGCCGCCTCTTTCCCCAGCAGCGCCGCCACCTGGTCGCACAGCGCCCACACCGTCGGATCGGACCCGCCCTGCTCGTCACCGACATCGGCCGCCAGCATCGCTTCCTTCATCGCGCGCGATGGCCTGGTGTGGGTGTCGGAATAAAGGTCGATCCGGACGGGGACCGAGAAATCGTCCCGCTTGGGTTCAAAGCTCATGGTCGGCACCTGTCCCCGCTGCTTGGCCCTGCTGCCCGTTCCTGCGGCGTGTTCCTGCTGCCCCCGGGCAACCCTGTTCCTACCGGATCGGGTGTTGCCTGCAAAGCGGCGGCGTCGGATGCTGGCGGTATACCAGCGCGAGAGACACCGGCATGAAATTCTCCAACTTCCTGTTCCCCGACAGCCTGACAGCCGCCGACGACGGCCGCGTGATCGACGAGACGATGCAGGAAGCGAGGCTGACCGACGAACTCGGCTACGACGCGATCTGGCTCGCGGAGCATCATTTCGACGGCATCGTCGCCTATGTCGATCCGATTGCCTTCGCGGCGGCGCTGGCCGTGGCGACGAAGCAGGCGAAGATCGGTTTCGCGGTGGCGCAGATGGCGCTGCACCATCCGGTGCGGTTCGCGGAGCAGATCGCGCTGATCGACCATCTGTCCAAGGGCCGGCTGATCGTCGGGCTGGGCCGCGGCACCGCCTATAACATCTACGACTACCAGGGCTATGGCATCGATCACACCAAGGCGCAGGAAATCTTCGAGGAAGCCGAGGCGGTGATGTTCGAGGCCTGGAAAGGCCGGCCCATGCAGCACAAGGGCCCGCATTTCAGCGTCCGCCTGCCTGAACTGCGGCCGGGCACCTACACCAAGCCCCACCCTTACGTGATCCGCGCCGCCGCCAGCGAGCACGGCATGCTGGAGATCGCCGGCCACGGCAAGCCGTTCATGATGAACGTCCAGAACAACGCCACCACGCTGGCGCGCATGGCGCTCTACAAGCAGACGCTGCGCGGCCTCGGCCTGGATGAGGCGACCGTTGCCGCCCGTACCGCCGAATGCTGGGTCTGGCGCAACGTCTACGTCGCGGACACCGATGCCGAGGCGGAACGCGTCGCCGTGCCGGCCTTCATCAAGATGCACGAACACCGCGTTGCCATGCGCCAGCGCATCTACGAAGAGCAGGGGGTCTCCATTCTGCCGATGCCGGCCCGCGACGCGCCGCCGCCCCCGCACGCCTCGATCGAGAACGGGCTGGTCCACGGCTCGCCCGCCACGGTCGCCGAGAAACTCGCCCCGCTGGCCAAGGCCGGCATCGGCGGCGTCATCATCCAGTTCCGCCTGGGGACGATGCCGTATGAGCAGGCGGCGCGAAGCCTGACGCTGTTCCGCGACAAGGTCATCCCTGCCTTGGCGACCCAGGAGACCGTCGCGGCATGAGCGACGAGGCCGGATCGCCCTATTGGCGGCGGAACCTGTGGGTCTGCGCGTTCGGGTCCTTCACCACGATCGTCGCCATGACCCTGCTGCTGCCCTTCCTGCCGATCTATGTCGAGCAGCTTGGCGTCACCGACCATGCCGAGATCGCCGAGTGGTCGGGCATCGCCTACGGCTCCACCTTCCTGACCGCGGCGCTGACGGCGCCGTTGTGGGGCCGGCTTGCGGACGCCTATGGCCGCAAGCTCATGCTGATCCGGGCGAGCGCGGGCATGGCGGTGGCGATGTCGCTGATCGGATTGTCGCAGAACGTGTACCAACTGGTGGCGATCCGGCTGCTGGCGGGACTGCTGGGCGGCTATTCCTCCGGCTCCATGACGCTGGTCGCCAGCATGACGCCGAAAGTGCGGACGGCCTGGGCGCTGGGGGTGCTGTCGATGGGGATCATGGCCGGTAACCTCGCCGGACCGCTGATCGGCGGTGCGCTGCCGCAGTTGATCGGTATCCGCATGACGTTCTTCGCGGCGGGGGCGATCATCTTCGTGACGTTCCTGGCGACGACCTTCCTGATCAAGGAAGAGAAGCGGCCATCGCGCAAAGCCGGTCAGAAACAGGTCGGCGGCTGGGCGTCGGTGCCCGACAAGCGGCCGGTGGTGGCGATGCTGGTCACGGGCATGATGCTGATGATGGCGAACATGTCGATCGAGCCGATCATCACGGTCTATGTCCAGACCATCGTGCCCGACCCGGCGCAGGTCACCATCGTCGCCGGCGTCGTGATGTCGGCGGCGGCGCTGGGCAGTATCATCTCGGCGTCGCGCCTGGGCCGGCTTGCCGACCGGATCGGGCACTGGTCGGTCATCATCGGCTGCCTGCTGGTCGCCGCCGGGCTGCTGATCCCGCAGGCTTTCGTTACCGCCGGCTGGCAGTTGATCGGGCTGCGGTTCCTGATGGGGCTGTCGCTGGGCGGGTTGCTGCCCTGCGTGGCGTCCGTGATCCGGCACAACGTGCCGGAGCGCAGTACCGGCTCGATCCTGGGGCTGTCGACGTCGTCCCAATACGTGGGGCAGGTGACCGGGCCGTTGCTGGGCGGGTTCATCGGCGGGCATATCGGGATGCGGGCCGTGTTCCTGGGGACGTCGGTGCTGATGGCCTGCGGGGCGCTGTATGGCTGGATCGCCAAGCCCCGGCGGGCGACAACGGAGGTGTTGGCGGAATGATCGGGACCGAAACCATCAGCGGGCTGCGCGTGCATGTCGTGCAGATCCCCGCCAGGGCGACCCATTCGCACGGGATCGGCGACGTCTCGGTGGTGCGGACGGTGCTGCTGGAACTGACGACCGCCGGCGGCCTGACCGGGTGGGGCGAGGCGTCGCCGTGGCCCGCGTTCTCCGGCACCGCGGAGGCCACGGTAGGGGCGCTGCATGGGCATCTGCGCCCGGTGCTGATCGGCGCCGATCCGATGCGGATCGAGCAGATCATGGCGCGCGCCGACGCGACCGTGGTGGGCTGCCCGGAAGCGAAGGCGGCGGTGGAGACGGCGCTGCTGGATATCGCCGGGAAGATGGCCGGACTGCCCGTCGCCGAGCTTCTGGGCGGGCGGTGCCGGGATGTGATCCCGCTGAGCTTCTCGGTCGCCAATCCGGATTTCGACGCCGACCTGGAAACGATCGCCGCACTGTGGGCCGACGGGGTGCGGCTGTTCAAGATGAAGACCGGCTTCGCGGAGCATCGGTTCGACTTGATGCGGCTGGAGACGCTGCGCGGCCTCTATGGCGACGCGATCGACCTGCGGATCGACTACAACCAGGGCATGAAGCCGTATGAGGCGGTGCGACGGGTCCGCGACCTGGAGGTCTTCCGGCCGACCTTCATCGAACAGCCGGTGCCTCGGGCCGACCTGGCCGCGATGGCGGAGATCGCCCGCGTGCTGGACACGCCCTTGCTGGCCGATGAGTCCGTGTTCAACGCCAGGGAGGCGCTGATCGGGGCGCAGATGCGGATCGCCGACCTGTTCAGCCTGAAGATCATGAAGAGCGGCGGATTGCGACGGGCGCTGGAGGTCGCGGCGGTGGCCCGAGCGGCGGGGATCGGCGTGTACGGCGGGTGCATGTTCGAGACCGGGGTGGCGCACCTGGCCGGGACGCACCTGATGGCGGCGGTGCCGGACCTGACGCTGGGGTGCGAGTTCTATATGTCCACCTATTACCTGCAGGAGGACGTGCTGGCGGAGGCGTTCCCGGTGCGGAATGGGATGGTGGCGGTGCCGACCGGACCGGGGCTGGGTGGGGAACCGGATCCGGAACGGTTGGGCCGGTGGACGGTGGAGGCGTGGGGGTAGCGGCGCGTCTGCTCACGCGTCACCGGACGACCCGGCGGGGCGAGGTGGGCTTGACGAGGCGGAAACATCGAACTCGCCGACCCACGGCCGCCTTGTCCCGCTCAGATGCCAGGCGCGGGCCTTGTCGTAGCCGAGAGGCGGATAGGGGATATCCTGGACAACGAGTTGTCCTTCGTGTTGCCCGTGGCAATGCGCGTATCGCCCGTGCGCCACGACCGTCAACCCACCATTCCGATGCACGACCCGAACAAAGCCGTCCGACGGGTGGAATATCCCACCGACCGCAGTCCCGGGCGGGCGGTGCCGCACCAGAAGATATTCGCTTTCCTCTTGCTCTTCGGTGGCTGTTCGGGCCGCGAGCACGGCAAGGTATGTCCGAACCGGCTGCAATCCGACCGGGGCCAGGTCGGGTGTATCTATTTTGATATTCGTTAACGACAGGGAGAGAAAATCACCATTTTCACCCCAACTCGAAACGATAACCCACTGAGATTGACTCGCCTCGATTGTCAGGAGACTATTATAGTCGCCAAATGCGAGATCGGTTGCCAATGCTGCGATGAAGCTGGCGTGAACCACAACCGTCCTTGTGTATCTTACAGCCGGAACAACTCCGACCCGCACATTGGGGAGCAAAGGGTGTGATTGTAGCGTGATTTGCAGGAAGATCGATTTGGCACCGCAGCTTTCTGACACTGACGTCGAGCAAGACAGGATCATGCGAGCAACATGAACCTAACGCTGCCAACGCAAGCCGTTGCGGCCTCCCGAAACACGGCGCCGCGGCTTGCGATATCGGTACTGGGCCCCATGCGCGCCATCGCGAAGGGACGTGATGTCCGTTTGCGGAGCCGCAAGGCACGCGCCTTGCTCGCCTATCTTGCGCTGACCGAAGGGCGGCAGGAAACCAGGGAGCGTTTGGTCGGCCTGCTCTGGAGCGAGTCGGAAGAGGCGAAAGCACGCTCCTCGCTTCGGCAGGTCCTGCATGAACTGAGCGAGGACCTCGAGGCCGCCGGCTTCGGGGGATTGGAACGCGGCCGCCAGCGCATCGCGCTTGGCGAGGAAGGCCTGGAGGTGGACGCCCAGGTATTGTTGGAGGTGGCACAGGCGAACCGTCTGCATCCCAAGCTGATCGACGAGCCATTCATTTCCGATTCTTATCTACGCGACCTTGACCACGTTGACCCCGCCTTTTCGGTTTGGGCCAGGGCTCGGCGTCAGGGATTCCATGACCATTTGATACGATGCCTCGAAACGATTCTCCGCCTGGGACCGGAGCATCGGGACCTTCGCCGCGAATGCGCCCAGGCGATCCTGAACCTCGATCCGACCCATGAAGGGGCATGTCGTGCTTATATGCGCCTGAGTGCGGAGATCGGCGACGTCGTCGCGGCGCAACGGGCCTATAAGACGCTGTGGGACGTTCTCGACACCGAATACGATGCGGAACCATCGCCTGAAACCATAGCGCTGATCGCCGAGATCAAGCAGGGCCATATCGAACCGGAGCCGCAGCCTCCGCCCTCGGCGAAGGTGCCGGACATTTTTCCCGAACCGCCGCAGGTCCGCGTCGAATTGCCGGCTTTGCCCTTCGACGCGGATGCACGCCTGGCGCTGTTGATCGAACCTTTCGGGATGATGGGCATCGAGCCCGACAGCCTCCATCTGGTCGAAGGGTTCCGTCACGACCTGATGGCCTGCCTGGTCCGGTTCCGTGAATGGTTCGTCGTCGCTGGCTCCACCCTCTCGACAGACGGGGTCGTGGAAGGCCGCGTCTCCGCTGCCTATTGTGTCGCCGCGACGGCATACCGCGCCGGCGAAGCCATTAGCCTGGTGCTCACTCTGCGCGAATTGGCGAGCGGCATCCACATCTGGAGCGACCGTTTCTTTCTGACCCTTTCGAACTGGTTCGAGTCGCAGCAAGAGATCGTCCGTCGGATCGCGATATCGCTCAACGTGCAGGTTTCAATGGGCCGCCTGAGCCGGATTTCCGGTGAGCCGGTCGTTTCGTTGGCAGTGTACGATCTATGGCTGCGCGGCCAGGCCGCCTTGAATCGTTTCAGCGCAGAGAACTGGACGACGGCCGCGCAAATGTTCACCGCCGCCATTCAGCGCGAACCGAATTTCGCGCCCGGGTACAGCAGCCTGGCCCAAATGAACAACATCGCTCATTTCATTCATCCAGGCGTACATCGATCGGCGCGCAACGAGCAACGAACCCTCGGCCTGGCGCAGAAGGCGGTCGCTCTCGATCCGATGGATTCCCGATCGCAGTTGGCACTGGGCTGGTCGCTGGCCATGGCGAAGAATTACAGGCAAGCCGCCGTGCACATGGAGCTTGCCCATCAGTTGAACCCGAGCGATTCCTGGGCGCTGATCTCCAGCGCGCTGTGCCTTGGTTATTGCGGCAATGTGGAGCAAGCGGCGCGCCTCGCCGCGCGATCCCTTGACTCGACCTTGGCGCCAACTCGACTCCACTGGGCGTATAAGGCGCAGATCGCGTTTCTTCAGTCTGACTACGCCGAAACGATTGAGGCCATAGACCACGCCCAGGACGTCATGCTCGGCATGATCGCGTGGCGCGCCGCCGCGCTCGCGCATCTGGGTGACACGTCCGAGGCACGGAAATCCGGGATCCGGTTCCTCAACCTTGCAAGGTCATCCTGGGTCGGTGACGAGCCACCCACCGACCCGGCAATCGGCCGCTGGCTTCTGCACATGTTTCCGATCTCCGACCACGGGATCTGGGAGCGGCTGCGCACCGGTCTCGTTGCCGCAGGCATCCCTGACGGCGGGGCACGGCATCACGGTTGGTAGTTGCAACGCCGGGCAGACACCCGTCACACAGCCACCCGGATTGCCGCGCGCTACGATCACCGAAACGATTAAACATCCGCTCGGACACGCCGTGTGCTCGGGCGAGCCCGTGCCACGTTTAGCGGCTGCATGCCAAGGCATACACCATGATCCCCACGCAAACTCGCCCTGCCGTTTCGCGGAAGCGGACAGAAGAGGTCGTTGCGTGGGGCTGTTGGCGTCACATGCAGCTTCCGATGCTGTAGTCTCCGACTCGTTCCTTCTGCAACTTCAACTTCTGCGCCAAGTTCTCCGGCATCTCGCAATTGAGCGGGGCATCCGAATAGAACCGAGGCAGGCTGTAGTTGCTGCCGGCCGCCATCTCATCCTGCGCCGCTTTCGCCATCTCCGGATCGGGCAGCCGGACATAGCGGCGCGTGCTTGTGTCGCGCACGAAAACCACCTCCTGAACCGTGTCAGGAAAGATTACGCCGGCACCATCCGTGCCGATCTGCTTGTGCCCGTCGGCCTGAGCCGGAAATACATAGCGCCACGTACTGTCATCGCTGTACGCCGCGCCCGGCGGGGTCGCGGCCCCGGCCGCCCAGGACAGAACAAGGCTACCCCAATCCTCGTAGCTGCCGGTGACCTGAACCGGGACGAATGGGGTCTGTACTGCTGCGATTGGCATCCGTGCTTCTCCTTTTCCGTTGTGTGCTTGCTTTGTCCGACGCCTACAGCAGCGACAGAAGGCTCATCTCTTGAGTCTCCGTTTTTGCAAGGCATCTATTGATGAAGCTGATGACTGTACCCAGCGTAAGGGGTTCCTTGTCGAACGCCGTATCAGCGGCGAACCCTGCGTGCAGGGATTCCAGCTGGTCTGAAAGCGAGCCAGGTCGTTTCTCGACGTCCAGTTGGTTGCGCAGTTCCCCGAACAGCGTCTCGGCGACCAAAATCGAGCCGAACCGTCCCAGTCGGCAGCCCACGCTCTCCGGGTCTTGCCATGCATCGAACAGCACGAAGAACGGCAGTGGCGGATCCGCCGCGATCGCCGCGATCTCCTGCTTCTTATCCTGGTCCGAGAGACCGTCCCACGGTCCGGCGCTGCCGCCTGGAAAATCCCCCTGCGGCAACCAGGCGGCGATCGCCTCAACCCAAGCTTTTCCCTGCAGCAACGGTGATTCGTCCACGATCCCCCGCAAGTCGGGATGACGCCGCATTGCCTCCAGCAAATCATTGACCCGCCAAAGATTTGCCAGTTCAGCGCTGATCAAGTCCCGATAGAACATGCCACGGCCCGAGGATGGATCGATCGCCCCGAACTCCGGCCCGAACAGCGACAATGGGCACCTAGGCCCGATGCGCCGGCTCAGATTGATACGTGCGGGGTCCGTCGAGCCGGGAATGTTGATGAAATTCGACCACTGGACCAACCAACTGCGATCCATCGGTTGCATGTGGACATTGCGGGCTGACGAGAACCGCTCCAGGGCGTCGCGTAGAAACAATCCTATGGATGGCGTACTCTCATTGATCTGATAGGCCTCCCGGACCATGGCGTGACCGAAGCGGAAGGCTCCGTGCGAGAATTCCAGCGGTATGCCCGCTTTCCGCGAACCGGCGAGGCTATCGAGCACAGGTCCGGTCGTTCCCATGTAAAACTCGTACACGGCCGGATGCAGCAGCCGCCTCAAAAGGTCGTCCCGTACCAGACGCCGGTAAATCAGCGTTGTCGCCGCACGCGCCTTGTTGAAAAGCGCCGTCGTGTCATGCGTGAAGCTGAACATCGGGTCGTCGGCGTTCACCGGAACCTGACGATCGATGAAGATGTTGTGCAGATGGCAGAACACCATCGTCAGTTGCGAGATCAACGCGTGATCGTCATTGCGCTGATCCGCCACCAACGCCTCGGTCAAGCCGGGGAGGTCGTGCAGGGCATTCGACACTTTCACCCGGGCTATGTCGCGGAACGGACAGATCTTCGAACCGTCCGGCAGCGGGATCGGTCCCGACCGTCCAATCTGCAGCTTGCCCCGGCTTAGATCGTTGTCGTCAGCCGGAGCATAGATGATCGGGATCTGGTTGGGTCCGGCGCCATACAACGCATCCAGCCGCAGGCGCGTCGAGCGATCGTTCTGCGTCTCGGTCTCGAGCTTCTCCACTGCCCAGAACTGGTTCCGTGTCGAGACCATGTCATGCGCGACGAACTGCGAGAAATAGGTATAGCCAGATGGTATATATGGATTGTCGGCATCGTCCGGCCGCGGCTTCGTAATGAAGTCGCCGGCCCGCGGCAGGTTCGTGGGCGCCGCTCCCCAAGGAAGAGACGCTGTCATGCGCAGCTCCAGCCGAGCGGCATGTTCGGTTTGCGCCTGGCGGTCAGCGAGGGGAGGAGGCTCGCTCTTGTCGTCCAGCACGTAGTGTCTGAAGCCGATTGGCTCGTCTGCTGCCTTCACCTGGATCACGGCATCACGGTGCAGCATTTGCCCACCGCGCGGCCGCACCGGTCCGCCCCCATGGTGCCCCATGTCAGTTCCCCGCTAACGCGATCCCCCTTAGTCGCGCGAGCGTGAGCGTATCGTGAGTGAAAAGCAATCGAGACAGCAAGGTCACATCAGCGGAATGCCGTGCGTAAAAACGTCGCCCCCGCCGGTCCGTTCGATCGCGGTCCGCAACCGATCGCCGACCAGCTGCGACGGCTCCTTTTCCAGTGTGGGGCACAGCACGCGGACCACCGGGATACCAAACCGCTTTCGCGTCAGGTCAATGGCGAAGGCATCAATGCCATGGCTTTTGAGGTGCTCAAGCAGCACCCGAAGCGCCGTCGCAACGTCGCTCGCATCGGTATTGAAAAGGTTGTCCACGCGCGGGGGAAGCGGGTGAAGCAGAAGACAGTCTTCAACGGGCAGTTCATGCCGGCGCCGAAGGTGGGCCAGGTCGTGCGCGTTGAGCGCCCCGTCGCCGCTTTCAAGCCGTTTCGCCGCCACGACGTGATGGGCGAGTTCCGCTTGGCACATTTCGAGCACCGCGGCGTCCGCAGCACGAGCCAGGCTCAGCCGCGCCGCCACTCCGCACGCAAAGTCGCCCCCTTGCTGTCCGACGGAAACGGCAACGACGCACGGCACTCCAAGGTCGCTCGAAATATCCAGCACCCAGCATTGCCGTCGCTGGCCGGCACCTCGCGCTGAACCAAGCAGGCTGGTAACGCGCCGTGCTGCTTCACTGTCCATCGGAACGGCATGGGCCCGTACGCCACCACGCCACCAAAGGGCCGCTGCGTCACGCTCAATCAATTCCAGCAGCGCGCGCAGCGTCGCGGCCTCATGCGACGTGCCGGCGGAACAGCCGATGCTCAGTGGCCAGGGGGGCGCCGGTTGCCCCGCGCCGCGCCGCAAACAAAGACTTGCCGGAAAGGAAGTCCGAGCGCCGTCGAGCAAGTTCTGCGCACCGATCTCTTCCTGCCCACCATCCTCGCCGCACTCCACTTGCGACAACAATTCGACCGCTTCTCCGACGCAGCCTTCGAAGGCGGCACGAAATGTCAATCCCACGCCTGACGACGAGAATCGAGGCTGCCCCGTTCCGCCGGGAGCAATGTCGCCAGGATCCGCTTGGGCACCGAAGAAGGTCAGTCCCGGCGCATCCGGGGACCTGAGCTGAAACAGGCGCGCAAACCCCGAAGCTGCCTGCAACAGCTTCGCGCGGTTGTGCTTATCGGCGACGTCCGCCTCGTCGAACTCCAAGGCTCGCAACAACGATTGAATCGTCTCCGATTGCCGAGCAAACGCCTGACCTTCAATCAGTACGCGAGCACACTCTTCCAGTATTTGCTCTTGCATGCCCGCCCCCAAAACCAGCCTTCCATCCACAAACAACCTGAAAGCGACGCCCGCCCACGCCTTCACCGTTGCACATTGCGTCGGCGGCGGTCGCGGGCTGCCGCGTCTTGCCGGGAGCTTGACTTTGGGCGGCGCGTATTTGATGCCGCCGCCTATCCCTTTTGACGAGCGACCGGGTGACCGTTCCCTCCGACAAAGACCCTTATTGAAACGCCCGCACCAGTCGCCCCCAATCTTCGATCGCCCCTTCGTGTCCCGGCACCACCGGGATCACCAGTTGCGACAGCCCGCCATCGCGCATTGCCTCCATCCGCTGCTTCAAGTCCTGCTCCGTGCCGGTGAACGTCGTCTGGCGGATCAGCTCCGCGGTGACGAACCGCTCCTCCTCCGGCTTCACTGCCAGGCAATGGCCGGTGTGGTTCAGCAGGTACCGCGCATCCGCCGGTTCGAACCGCCGCGCCGCCTCGATATAGCCCTGCAGCGTCTCCTTCACGCTATCCGCCACCGGGGAGGTGTTCATCCACCCCTCCATATCCAGGTCCGCCGCTCGGTGCAGCAGCACCGCCGCGCGCGGCCCTGCCTCGGCACGCACCCGTGGGCTGTCCAGCGTCTCACCGTCGCGCAGCACGCACCCCCAGACCCAGCCCGAGGAATACAGGTCCGCCGTGGCACGGCCGCTCTCCGTCCACGTTTTCTGCATCCCCCGCAGGCCGGCGAGCCCGTCGTCGACCCCCGACATCACCATCTTCCAGCCCGCGCCATGCCGCGCCACCATCTGACGCCCTTTCGGGCCGAGCGCGGAGATATGCAGCCGCACCGGGTCCTTGATGTTGATCAGGCCCAGTTCCGGGTTCAGGAACCGAAGCTTCTTGCGGACGCCGGGATCGACCTCGGCCTCGGTCGTTTCGCCGTTCAACAGGGCGTAGACGACACGGATATACTCTTCCATGTCCGCCAGCTTCATCGCCCCGAGACCCATCGCCCGCCGCGCGGAAAACCCGGTGCCAACGCCGAAATCGATCCGCCCCGGCGCCATCGCGTTCAGCGTCGCGAACCCCGACGCCGTCACGGCGGGGATCCGGTTCGTCGGCACCAGCACGCCGGTGCCCAGCCGGATCCGGGACGTCTTCAGCGCAGCAGCCCCCATCGCGACGAACGGGTCGCCTACCAGCATCTGCGTGTCGTAGAACCAGGCGTGGGTGAATCCCAGTTCCTCCGCCCGCTGAGCCACTTTCCAGCTATCGCCGGACGTCGGAATGCCGATGCCGAATTCCATGATTGTTGCCTCCCGCAGTTCCGGCCAGCGTATCGCGCCGCCCAAACCGGTCAATCCTGATTCGGTTGATCCCAATCCGGTCAATCAGGATCGCTCGAGGTGCAGATCGTGTCTCGAATGACAGATAATTCACCGCCGTGGCTGGGTCGCGTATGCCACATACAACAGGTCGTGACGGTGTGCTCACTGACCGCTGACACAGTGGTCGGTACAGATCGGCCGCTAAAGGGGGGATCATGTTCAGAGGCTTCGTTCTCGGAATCGCCGTCGTCCTGATTGCGGGCGCAGTCTGCGGTTACCTGGTGATTTCCAACGGCATGGTTCCCGCGGCTTCGCTGGACGGCAAGCCTCTTCCGCTGGAACATTGGGCGGCGCGCACCTCGCTGCGGGCGACCCTGGCAGCCGAGGCGCCCAAGGGGCCGAACCCGATGCCGCTCAATGAGGAAAATCTGATGGCCGGCATTACGCTGTATGGGCAGAACTGTGCGATCTGCCATGGCTCGGCCCAGGGCGAGTCCGCCGCATCGCCGGTCGCGCGCGGCGAGTTTCCGCGCCCGCCGCAGATGGCAACCGATGGCGTGGAGGACGATCCCGAAGGATGGACCTATTGGAAGATCGAGAACGGAATCCGCTGGACGGGCATGCCGGCCTGGAAGGGCGTACTGACCGACAAGCAGATGTGGACGCTGGCACTTTTCCTGAAGCACATGGACAAGCTGCCAGCGGCGCCGGAGCAGGCCTGGAAACAGGTGAAGAACTGATCGCGGCCGTTGCCAGCCGTTAGGGCGCCCGCAGCGCGCGGCCTCGGCATCAGGTGGCAGAGGCCGCCAATGACAGCGTTGTCAGCGTCTGCTCGATAGCGTCCCCGGCGCCGAGCAGCACTGACGTCGGGTCCCATGTACCGTCGAGGAATTGCCGCCGACGGCCCTCCGCTAGCGTGACCGGGAAGCTTTCATTCCCTGCCGACACTGTCAGCATTGCCAGATCGATCGTGAATCGTGTCGACGGCGCTGCCTCGTTTATTCGCTGCATGATCGAAACAACACTGTCGGACGCCTGGACACAGGGCATTCCCACAGACACACAGTTGCCGGCGAAAATCTCGCCGAACGATACTCCCACGATGGCCTGAAATCCAAACCGCCGCAGCCCCTGCGGCGCATGCTCCCGCGACGAGCCGCAACCGAAATTCCGGTTCACCAGCAGAATGGACGCGCCGGCGAACCGCGGATCGTCGACCGCGTGCCGGCGCTGCCGCAACCGCGCCGCTTCCCGGTTGTCGGCGAAGACATGCGCTTCCATGCCCCGGAACGTGATCGCCTTCAGATAGCGGGACGGCAGGATCTGGTCCGTATCGATGTCGTCGCCGCGCAGCGTCATGGCGCGGCCGGAGACCGACACGATGCGCGGATCGTCGGAGACAGTGTTCATGATTTCGCTCCCGGTTCGGTCGGCTGTGCGAAGAACCGCCGCGCGTCCGTTACCTCGCCCGCGATCGCGGCGGCCGCGACCATGACCGGCGACATCAGCATCGTGCGGCCCGTCGGCGAACCTTGCCGCCCGCGGAAATTCCGGTTGGAGGACGACGCGCAGGTCTCCTGGCCCTTCAGGCTGTCGGCGTTCATCCCGCAGCACAGCGAACAGCCGGTGTCGCGGAAATCGAACCCTGCCTCGATCAGCACCTTGTCGATCCCCTTGGCGATCAGCGCCTCCCGCACGCGCCGAGACCCCGGGACCGCCAATGCCCGGACATGCGGCGCCACGCGCAATCCCCGCCCGCGCAACTGGTCCGCGACGGCCTCGAAATCCGAAACCCGCCCGTTGGTGCAGGATCCGATGAACGCGACGTCGATCCGCGTGCCCGCGATCGGCGCGGCCGGGCGCAGGCCCATGAAGTCGAGGACGTCCCGCGTCGGACCCTGTTCCTGTCCGGATATGGCAGTGGGATCGGGAACGGCCCCGCCCACCGGAACGGATTGATCCGGGGACACACCCCAGGTGACCATCGGCTGGATGTCCTCGCCGCGTAGCACGACGACGTCGTCATAGGCCGCATCACGATCGGACCGAACCTGCTCCCAGGCGGTCATCGCCTCGTCCCATGCCGCACCCTGCGGCGCATGGTCGCGGCCGCGCAGATAGTCATAGGTCGTCTGGTCCGGATTGACATAGCCGCAGCGCGCGCCGCCTTCGATGGCGAGGTTGCAGAGCGTCATGCGCTCTTCCATCGAAAACCCGTCCACCACCGCGCCGCCGAACTCATAGGCGAAGCCGACGCCGCCTTTGGCGCCCAGGACATGGATGACGTGAAGCGCGACGTCCTTGGCGTAGACGCCGGGGGCCAGCCGGCCGGTGATCTCGACCCGCCGCACCTTCAGCTTTTCCATCAGCAGCGTCTGGCTCGCCAGCACGTCGCGCACTTGCGAGGTGCCGATGCCGAAGGCGATCGCCCCGAACGCGCCGTGCGTGGAGGTATGGCTATCCCCGCATACGATCACCATCCCCGGCTGGGTCAGCCCCCGCTCGGGTGCGACCACGTGCACGATCCCATGCTCGCCCCGGGATGGATCGAAATAGGTCAGGCCGAACGCGGCCATGTTGCGGCCCATCGCCTCGACCTGTTCGGCCGCCATCGGATCGACGAAATCCAGCGGGTCCCCGCCGGTCGAGATCGAATGGTCGGCACTGCCGAAAGTCCGGCCCGGGTGACGCACGCGCAGCCCCCGTTCGCGCAGCGCCTCGAACGCTTGGGGACTGGAGACTTCGTTGAGGAAATGGAGATCGGCCGCGAGCTGGTACTGCCCGGCCGTTACCTCCCGCACGATGTGCCGGTCGAAGACCTTTTCGTACAACGTCTGCCCCATGGCATCCTCTCTTGGTATCCCAATTTATCCTGTAATGGGATACCATATTGGGATATTGAGTCCAGGGCCAAAATCGGGTTCCATCACCTTCAACGCCATGTCCCAGATGCTGCAGATCCACGATCGCTTGCGGGAAATGATCCTCTCGCTCGACCTCATTCCCGGCGAACGCCTCACCGAACGCTGGCTGGAAAGCCAGTTCGAAGGCTCGCGGACCCCCATCCGCGCCGCCCTGGCGCGGCTGGAAAGCGAGGATCTTGTCCGCCGCGACAACCGCAACTGGATGGTGGCGCCCATCGACCTGGGCGAGTTGGAAGCGCTGGCCGAGTTCCGGGAACCCTTGGAGGCGACGGCGGTCCGCCTGGCCTGCTCGCGCGCCGGGGAGGCTGACCTGGCCGCGATCGAGGAAATGCTGGACGCCTGTCAGTCCGGCGCCCCGCGCGAGGAATGGCACCGCGTCGGCACCGATTTCCACGTCGAGATCGCGCGGTTGTCGGGCAACCCGTTCATCGTCAAGGGCATCGAAGGCGTGATGACCCGCTTGTCACGCGCCCGCTGGCTGGAGGTCTGGACGGAGCCATCGCGCGAACAAGCCTGGGCCGAACACCGGCGCATCCTGGGCTACATTCGCCGCCACCAGGCCGACGACGCGGCGCGGGAGGCTGCGGAGCACATCCGCGACACACGGGACCGCCTGTTACGTTCGCTCAGCGACGACCGCCGCGGCTTGCGCGCGCGGGGGCTGGCCGTGATCGAGGGGCGCAGGGGGTAGGGGGCTGGGTAGGGGCTGGGGAACGGCTACCCCAGCGCGCCGCCCTTCCGCGCGAACTGGATATACAACGCCCGCAGCCGTCCCACGGTCTCCCCCGGCACGCCCTTGCCGATCGGCTGTCCGTCGATCTCCACGACCGGCATGACGAAATTCGTGGCCGAGGTGATGAACGCCTCGTCCGCCGCCAATGCCTCTTGCAGCGTGAACGCCCGCTGTTCGAAGGTGAACCCGCTTTCGGCCACGAACGCCAGCACCGCCTGCCGCGTGATGCCCGGCAGGACCTTTTCCGACAGCGGCCGGGAAATCAGCGTCCGGTCCTTGACGATCCACGCTGTCGAGGATCCGCCCTCGGTCACCACGCCATCTTCCAGCATCCACGCTTCCTGCGCGCCGTTCTCGGACGCGAACTGCTTGGCCAGTACCGACGCCAGCAGGTTCACGCTCTTGATGTCCCGCCGCGCCCAGCGCAGGTCCGGCGCACTGACCACCTTGATGCCGGTCTTCGCCGCCGGCGCATCCAGCAGCCGCCGAGCCTGGGTGAACATCACCAGGGTCGAGGCCGCCTGTTTCGGGAACGGGAACTCCCGGTCCGCCGCGCCGCGTGTCACCTGTAGATACACGCTGCCTTCGTTCAACCCGTTCCGCTTGATCAGTTCGCGATGGATCGCGACCAGTTCGGGGCGCGACCAGGGCAGGGACAGCTTGATCTCGCGGCACGACCGCTCCAGCCGCGCCAGATGGGCCTCCACATCGACCAGGACACCGTCGATGACGGACGTCGCTTCATACACCCCGTCGCCGAATATGAAGCCGCGATCGAAGATGGAGACGGTCGCCTGCTCTTCCGGTAAGTAAGCACCATTGACATAGACGATACGGCTCATGAGGCTCTGGCTCTCCGCGACAACCGGGCCTTTCTAGCGGAATTGCCGCCGTGATGGCCATGGCCGTTGTGCTAGGAAAAATTCTTGACACGAAGGTATAAAAGCCTATAAGAGAAACGACAGCAACCGAACGAGCGATCTATGACCTTCGACCATCTCCCCCAAGCCGTGCTGATGGGCATCCTGCACCAACTCGCCATGCTCCTGCGCGGCGGGGCAGAAGGGGACGTCGACGCCGCCCGGCAGGACGCCGTCGCCATGCTCAAAAGCTATAATCCGCGGACCGAAGCCGAACTGCGTCTCGCCGCTCGGGTCGTCATCTACAATCTCCAGTCCGGCGAGGCGCTTGCCCAGGCGGCGAACCGTGAGATGCCGATACCGCGCGTGCTGCGCCTGCGCAGCGGCGCCATCATGCTCTGCCAGGAAGCCGACAAGGCGGAAAGCCGCTTGGAGCAACTGCGCGCGGCCCGAGCGGCTGGCCGTCCGGAGCCGCGGCTGGAACCGGAACCCCGCGGCATTGCGGCCATCTCGGCCCTTATCGAGGAAAGCAGGAGGGTCGCGGCCTATGCGCAGGCTCACGGCCTGGCCTGGCCCGAAGCCTTCAAGCAGCGCCAGCGCGACCAGCGCGTTGCCGGACGCAAGGGGCGGCCAGGTCAGGCCGCGACGACCTCGACCTGATTGGTGTTGTAGGTCGTCGCCCCGCACGGGGCGGCCCGGTCCGTCGTCAGCGCGTTCGCGCAGCCGGACCGATCGGCCCCGTCCGCCCCCGGCGCGAACCACGCCCCTTCCTTGATCGAAACGACGCCGGGCAGGATACGATCGGTGACCTGCACCGGCAGCACCGTCGCGCCGATATCGTTGAACACCTTGACCGGCTGTCCGTCCGCCAGCCCGCGCGCCGCGGCATCCATCGGATGCATCCAGACCGTATCCGGATCGACGCGGGACAGATGCGGCTGGTTGCCGTGGATACTATGCGTGCGGGCCCGTGACTTGGGCGTGCAAAGGCTCAGCGGAAAGCGCTGCGCATCGTCCGTCGGCGCGAACCAGGTCGGGATGGGCGGGATGACGCCCAGCCCGTACGGGTTCGGGTTCGACGCCAGAACCTCGGAATACACTTCGATCTTTCCGCTGGGCGTCTTGAACGGGACGCCGTCGCGGATCTGATTGGCGAACGCCACCGCGTCGGCCGGCGCGGGGAAACGCGCGACGCCCTGTTCCGAGAACGACTCGAAATCGTCGATCGCTGGCGTGGACAGGTCGCGCAGCCACTGCGCCTCGGTCTTCGTGTTGTAGCCGTTGATGCCGATGCGGCGCGACAATTCGTCGAAGATGTCGATGTCGTTGCGGCATTCGTACATCGGCGCAATGGCCTGCTTCATGTAGATCGCATAATGGCCGGCCCCGGCCCAGGGAACATGGACGTCGTTCCGTTCCCAGAAGGTCGTCGCCGGCAGCACGATATCGGCGTGCCGCACGGTGGGCGTCAGGAAATGGTCCTGGCCGACGATGAACTCCACCCCATCCAGCGACGCCGCCATCTTCGCCGCGTTGGGACACTGGTTGAACAGGTCGCCGCCGGCCGAATAGATCATCTTGATGTCCGCCGGATATCCGCCAGCCTTGCCGCGCGCCAGCAGGTCCGCCAGCAGCGGCGAGGCCACCTTCGACGTGATCGGATTGCCGCCCGTCGGCAGGCTCTTCATCTGACCGCGCCCGGTCGCGCCGTTGCTCACGCCCGAACTGCCGCCGACGATGCCGACATTGCCGGTGATCGCGGCCATCGCATAGGCCGCGCGGTGGAACTGCTCGCCATACGCGGTGCGGCCCGGGGCGTAGCCGCATTGCAGCGCCGCGGGCTTGGCGCGGGCGAACTCGATCGCCAGCCGCCGGATCGTCTCGGCCGGAATGCCGGTGATCGACGCGGCCCATTCCGGCGTCTTCGGTTGACCGTCCGAAAGTCCCATCAGATACGACCGGTAGGACGCGCCCGCCGGCACCGCGCCCTCGTCGAAGCCGTGCACGAAGCGATCGCAATAGGCCTGGTCGTGCAGGTTCTCCGACACGATGACATGGGTCATCGCGATCAGCGCCGCCGCGTCGGTCGAGGGGCGGATGAAAACGTGCTCGTCTGCCAACGCCTTGCTGGTCGCCGTCTGGCGCGGGTCGATGCAGATGATGCGCGCCCCCTGCTTCTTGGCGTGCCGCAGATACGCCATCGTGCCGGTGCCGAACGTGCCGTCGCCGGGGCTCCAGCCCCACATCAGGATCAGTTTCGAGTTGGCGAAATCCGTCGGCTCCCGCCCGGCCGACTTGTAGTCGTTGGTACCATAGGTGATGCGGACCGAGAACACCTCCGCCTCGGCCGACATGTTGGACCACAGGTCGGTGCAGCCGCCGAACATGTACAGGAACCGCTGCGCCGCGGGGCGGCCGTGCAGCATCGACGTGCTGCCGGTCCGCGACGCGTCCAATATCGCGCCGTTGCCGTATCTCTCCCGGACCCGCAGCATCTCGCGAGCGACGGTGTCGAGCGCCTCGTCCCAGGAGATCCGCTCGAACTGCCCGGACCCCCGAGGTCCGGTGCGGCGCATCGGATATTGCAGCCGGTCGGGGTGGTAAGTGCGCTCGATCTGCCCGACGCCGCGCGCGCAGGCGGTCAGCGGCGGCAGATCCGGGTTCCAGCGCCGCTGGTCGGTGGAGATATGGACGATCTTCCCGTCGCGGACATGCGCGTTGACGACGCAGCGGCCCCCGCAATTATGGCCGCAGGTGGAGGTAACGACAGTCTCCCCCGGCTTCGCGGCGATGCGCGGAGCTTCGTAGATCGTTGCGCTCATGGATCCGCCCAGACTGGTTGCCGAAAGCATGGACCGGGTCGGTGCGGCGGGGCAAGCCCTCGATACTTCGGTGCCGGCCGACATACGACGTTCGGTGACTACCGACATATGACGTTCACCACCGCTTGCCGTCCGGCCCGGACGGCCACCGTTGCCCGTTCCAGCGCCGCGGGCAGGTCGGCGGGCCGGTCGACCCGTTCCCCGTACCCGTCATGCGCCGCCATCAGTTTCTCGAATGCCGGCGTCGGCAACTCCGCCATGAACCGCCCATCCGCTTCGGCCGCCGCGCCGTGCGCATACATGTCCAGCGTCGCCCGTCGCACCGCGTTGTACAGTGCGTTGTTGTAGATCACGGTCAGCGTCGGCAGGTTCTGCGCCTGGGCTGTCGCATGGCAGGCCGTCGGGTTGGCGAACATGTACGCCCCGTCCCCCAGCACCGAGACCACCAGGCTGTCCGGGTGCGCCAGCTTGATCCCCAGCGACGCCCCCAATCCCCAGCCCAGACCCCCCGCCAACGACACCGCGTACAGGCTGCCCGGGCCAGGCAGCGGGCAGTATTCCTGCAGGAACGAGTATTCGCTGACCATCTTCGTATCGGAGTCGATCACGTCGCGCAGGCAGCGGTTCAGCCAGGGCAGGGTGATCGTCTCGGTCTTGCCGGCGGCCTCCGCCTCCGTCGCCCACTTGGCGTGCAGCGCCCGGGACTCTTCGGCCAGCGCGGCCCGGCGCCCTGCCAGGTGCGGCATCGCGCGTCCCTCCAACGCCTTCTCCAGCCCCTCCAGCACCGAGAGGCACGTCGCTCGGATCGTCAGGTCGGAGGGGAAGCTGCGCATCGGCAACCTGGCGAAGAGGGGGTCTTCGCCGATCTGGACGACGCGGGCGCCCGCAGGCGGAGATTGTTTCGACGGCAACCACGGCACGTCGGTGTCGAACACGATCACCAGGTCGGCATGCTGCAGCAGCGGGCCGGGCGCGCCACCGAAGAACATCGGATGATCGCCGCCAATGGCAAAGTAGCGCGTCTGATAGGGAACCACCGGCAGCGCGTACCGCTCCGCCAGACGCGCCAGCACGACGGCGTCGCGCGGATCGCGCCCGAGATGTCCCGTGATGATCAAGGGCTGCTTCGCCGCCGCGATCCAGTTGGCCAGCGTCTCGACATCCTCCGCCGGCGCCACCGGCGGCTTCGGCCTCGCCCTGTGGCCGAGGGCGGATTCCGCCGGCGTGCTCAGCCTTTCGCCCAGTACCTCGCGTGGCAGGCTCAAGTAGACGGGACCCTGCGGGGACATCATCGCGATCTCCATCGCGCGATCCACCGTGGTGGCGGCCTGGTCGCCGCGCTTCATCTCATAGTCCCATTTGACGACCTCGCGCAGCATGCCGGCCTGGTCGAACATTTCCTGCGACCAGTGGATATGCACGCTGCGCGAGCCTTCGGCGCCGGTCTCGGTGAACGGCGTGCGGCCGCTGGTCAGCAGCATGGGCACCCGGTCGCGTGAGGCGTTGATCAGCATGTTGATCGCATTCGCCGTCCCGACATTGGTGTGCAGCATCACCGCCTGCGGCCGGCCGGTCGACACCGTATAGCCATGCGCCATGGCGACGGCGGCGTTTTCATGCGGTACCACCAGTGGCCGCGGCAGCCGGGTGTTGGTGCGGTTGATCCGGGCATAGGCCTCCACGATGGGGGCGAAGTCGGTGCCTGGATTGGCGAACAGGTATTCGATCCCGTGTTCGGCCAGGGCTTCCAGGTAATATTCGGCGGCGATGCGGCTCATGGTCGGCTCCTCGCGCTTTCGATCGCCCGCCACACGCGTTCGGGGGTCGCGGGCATGTCGATATGGGTGACGCCCAGCGGGCGCAGCGCGTCCAGCACCGCGCTGACGATGGTGGGGGGCGCGCCGATGGCACCGGCCTGCCCGGCGCCTTTGACCCCCAGCGGATTGCCGGCGGTCGGCACCCCGGTCAGCGTCACGTCCAGGTCCGGCAGGTCGATGGCCCGGGGAACCTGGTAATCCATGAACGATGCCGTCAGCATCTGCCCCGACACCGGGTCATAGACCGTCTGTTCCGTCAGCGCCTGCCCGATGCCCTGGGCCAGGCCCCCTTGCACCTGCCCCTGGGTCAGCAGCGGGTTGATCAGCGTGCCGTAATCGTCCACGGCGGAATAGCGGACGAGCATCACCAGGCCGGTCTCGGGGTCGACCTCCACCTCCGCGATGTGGCAGCCATTGGGGATGGTGATGATGTCGAGCAGGTTCCAGACATAGGTATCCAGCGAGGCTTCCTTCGCCACCGCCAGCAGGTCGACCGAACGACCGTCGCAGGAGAAGACGCCGTCGGCATAGGCCAGCTCATCCGGTTGCGCCTGCAACAAAGTGGCGGCGATGGGACGGGCCTTCTCCAGCACCGTCGTTGCGGCTTTGTGCAGGGCCGATCCGCCTTGGTGCATGGAGCGCGCGCCGCCATGGCCGTTGCCTTCGCGGACCGTCGCCGTGTCCGCCTGGACATAGGTGAACGTTTCCAGCGGCAGGCCAAACAGGTCGGCGGCGATCTGCTTGTAGCTGGTTTCGTGTCCCATCCCGTTGCTCTGCGTGCCGAGATGGAGCGAGATCGTGCCGCCGGGATGGAACTTGATCTCCGCGCCTTCGTTCGGCGCGCCGCGGGCGGTTTCCAGGAAGCAGGCCAGCCCCAGCCCACGAAGCAGGCCGCGCGCTTCCGATGCCGCGCGACGGGCGGCGAAGCCGGCGGCATCGGCCTGCGCCAGCACGTCGTCGATGTTCAGCGCGAAGCGGCCGCAATCGACCAGCGTGCCCAGCGCCTTGCGATACGGGAAGGTCCCGATCAGGTTGCGCCGGCGCAGCTCGATCCGGTCGAAACCACATTGTGCGGCAGCGGCGTCGATCAGGCGTTCGATGATGTAATTCGCCTCGGGCTTGCCGGCGCCGCGATAGGCGTCGATCGGCGCCTGGTTGGTGAACGCTGCGCGCACGTCCATGTGGATGGCCGGGATGACGTAGCCGCCCCCCATTGCCGCGGCCGGCGCGTTGGTGGAACTGCCGGGGCCGCCGCCGGACATATAGGCGCCGAGGCCGGCCTTGGTCTCCACATCCAACCCCAGGAACGTCCCGTTCGCATCGAGCGCCAGCCGTGCATGGGTGATGTTGTCGCGGCCTTGGGCGGCGGCGAGGAAGTCTTCGGTGCGGTCCTCGATCCATTTGACCGGGCGACCCAGCGCGCGGGCGGCCCAGAGCAGCATGACGTACTCGGGATAGAGGCAGTTTTTGATCCCGAAGCCGCCGCCGACATCGGGCGCCCAGACCCGCACGTCGTCGCGCGGGCAACCGAAGATCGAATCGGCGAGCTGGTCGCGGATGGCATGGACGCTGGCGGCCGACACCGCCAGCTCATACCGTCCGTCATTCCATGACCCGATCGCCGCGCGGTTTTCCAGCGGCGCGATGACCAGGCGGTTGTTGACGATGTCGACCGCGACGACATGTGCCGCGGCGGCGAAGGCGTCCCGCACCGCCTCCGCATCGCCCTTGCGGAAGCGGTAGGATTCGTTGCCGAAGTCCCAGATCGCAGGCGCGTCCGCCGCCAGGGCCGAGACAGCATCCACGACGCAGGGAAGCGCCGTGTAGCTGACCAAGATCATTTCGGAAGCATTCCGAGCGGCTTGCGGGGTTTCGGCGATGATGAAGGCGACCGGGTCGCCGACGTGGCGCACCCGTCCGTTTGCCAGCGCCGGCCGCGGCGGCACATGCATCGGCGCATCGGTCGCGACCGAAGTCGCGCAGGGCAGGTGGCCCAGGCCGGCGATGTCGGGATAGGTGTAGATACCGACCACGCCCGGAATCGCGGTCGCCCCGGTCGTATCGATCGCATCGATCGTGGCGTGCGCGTGCGGCGACCGGATGAAGACCCCCCAGGCCTGGCCTGGGAGGTTCACGTCCTCGACATACGTCCCGTGTCCGGTGAGGAACCGGGCGTCCTCCAGCCGCCGCAGGGGCTGCCCGATCAGCCCCAAGTCAGAAACCGAGCTTGGCGGTCAGGCCGAAGCCGTCGGCGAGGTCCTTCAGCTTGGCCCATGTCGCGTCTTCCACCGGGATGCCGTTGGCGCGGCGGTCCTTTTCCTTCCGGAACTCGACCTCGCCCGGATAGAATACTTCCTTGAAGCCTTGCGCCGGCGGCGTCGCTTTCAGGTAGTTGGCGAAATCCGTCACCTCCTGCTTGAACGTGTGCAGGTCGCGGAAGGCCGAGACCTTGAACACCGCCATGAAGCAGCCGTCATTATGCCGCCCGGTCGGTTCGATGCCGAAACCGAGGCCGGTCAGCAGGCCGGAGAAGATCTCCACGATCGCAGCGAGGCCGGTGCCCTTGTAGCCTTCCGACCCGCCCAGCGGCAGCAGCGCGCCGCCGGATTTCAGCACTTTCGGGT
The DNA here is from genome assembly GCF_035548235.1 of Rhodopila sp. Lineage (GTDB taxonomy): Bacteria > Pseudomonadota > Alphaproteobacteria > Acetobacterales > Acetobacteraceae > Rhodopila. Next base: position 13,587 of record NZ_DASZTJ010000101.1, on the reverse strand, counting down.
CGGTCGACGGCCGACCCTCGGAATCGATCAACCAGCCGGACGGCACCTGCTCGCCGCGGGCGGTGGCGACGTTGATCTTGCCGGCGGCGGCGGCCGAGGTCGCCATGTCGAACACCAACGGGCCTTCCAGGTTGGACGGCACGGCGAAGCAGATCGGGTTGGTGCCCAGCCGCGCCTTGGCGCCGCCGAACGGTGCGACGTGCTTGGGGCTGCGGCCGGAGTCCGCGGTGATCATGGCGATCATGCCTTCGGCCGCGGCCAGCAGCGGGTAGCTGGCGAGGCGCCCGATATGGCTCTGGCGGAACACGGTGCAGGCGGCGACGTTCTGCTTCTTCGCCTTCTCGATCGTGTAGCGCATCGCGCGGTCGCTGACGTAGTAGCCGAAGCCCCAGTTGCCGTCGACGACGGTGGTGGTGTCGGTCTCCTGCGTGACGGTCCAGGGCGCCTGGGGCACGATATGGCCGACCTTGATGCGGTCGATATAGGTGGGGATCAGGATGATCCCGTGGCTGTCATGGCCCACCAGGTTCGCGCCGATATTGTATTTGGCGATGACTTTCGCCTCCTCGGCTGATGCGCCGGCCGCGACCAGCAGGCTTTCGGCGATCTCCATGAGTTTTTCGGCTGACACGACGGGCATCGGCTTCTCCTTAGTCTGCCTTCGGGGGTCTACTTTGGGGTTCCCTCGGGCCGAGGCTAACCCAGCCCCCGGCAGTTGGCCAGAACGCCGGATTCGGCGTAGCGTCCGGAGACAGGGCAGGAGGAAAGTCATGGCAACGTCGAATCTCTACGCCGGTGTCGCCGGCTATGTGGGCCGAGCGGACCAGAAAGGGACGGTGGGCGTGTTCGCGCGGCAGGCGGGGTCGGACCGGTGGGACCATGTGGTGCAGGACGTCGAGAGCTTCGCCGTCAACGTGCATCCGACCGATCCGAACGTCGTGCTCGCGGGTACCTCGGACGGGGTGTATCGCAGCACCGATCGCGGCAAGTCGTTCCATCGCACCGATTTCCCCGACAAGGGGATGCAGGTCTGGTCGTTCCTGGTCGATGCGCAGGATCCCAGGCTGATCTATGCCGGCGGGTCGCCGATCGCGGTCTACCGCAGCGAGGACATGGGCGAAACGTGGCGGCGCCTGCCCGATCCGGGCATGCCCGACCGCGCGGTGATGCCGTTCGCCTGCCGCGTCATGCGGATGGCGCAGCACCCCAAGAAGCCGGGCACGATCTTCGCGGCGCTGGAGGTCAACGGCGTGATGCGCACCGATGACGGCGGCGAACACTGGACGGATTGCAGCACCGACCTGCTGCGCCTGGCGGAGATGCCGCATCTGAAGAGCAAGATCGTCAGCAACACCTATAACGAGGGCATGCTCGACGGCCACGCCATCGCCATCAGCCCCTCCGATCCCGACAAGGTCATCGTCGCGGTCCGGATGGGCCTGTTCGAGACGTCCGACGCCGGCGCGACGTGGCAGGACATGGAAGTCGGCCGGTTCGCCCCGACGACATATGGCCGCGACATCAAGGTATCGCCGCAGGACGGCGACACGCTCTACGCGGCGCTGAGCGTCGCGGCGGCGAGCAAGGATGGCGGGCTGTACCGCAGCACCGACAAGGGACAGAGCTGGAGGCGCTTCGACAAGGTGCAGGTGCACGGGACCATCATGTCCGTCACGCTGCATCCGAAAGATCCCAAGCAGGTCTATCTGGGCGCCCGCTACGACGGGGAGGTGTTCGGCACCGAGGATGGCGGCGACACCTGGCAATCGCTGCCGCTGCCGGCGGGGGTGAAGGATATCTATTCGTTGGCGGTCGGGTAGAAGCGGGCGGGCCCGAAGCAGACGGGGCCGGAAGCACATGGGGGCCGGGTCCTGCCTGGTCCTCTTTACGCCCGTTGTTTTTCCGTTTCGGCGACGTGCTTTCGCAGGACGCGGTTGATTTCGCTCTGGTAGCCCTTGCCGTCCTGCGTGTGACTGCGAAACCAGGCAAGCACATCCGCATCCAGCCGGATCGTGATCGCCTCCTTCCGGGGACGATACAGGCCGCGGCGAACGGCGCCGGACCAGCCGGACACTTCCGGAACGTCTGTTGTGTCGATTGCCTCGTCGGGCATTTCGGCCGGCTTTCGCAGCCGTTGCCGCTGGGTCTCAAGGGGCGCCATCTTCGTATGCCCTGCGTTCCGTTCCGGTCGCCTTCCGCGCACTGACGATGCGGATGCGCTCTTCCGTGGGATAGGTATGCATCACCAGGATCAGCCCGATACCACCCGCCATGCCGAAGGCATGCCACCGTCACACGATATATGGACAAATATGTAGATACAGATTTTGGAGACGGGGAAGGGCCTTAGCCCAGCACCGCCCACGCCAGCAGCACCACCCACCCGGTCACCGCCAGCGCCGTGTGCAGCAGGACCGTCAGCATCGGCCCCCGACGCCGCCGCGCCCAGACTGCCAGGCCGACGGCCAGTGCGCCTCCGAACAACCAGGCGGCGATCCGGCCGAAGGAGCCGGTTCCCTCTGCCGCGCCGCGCGCCGGCCCCCGCAGCGCCAGCAGCAGCAGTCCCAGGCCGACGGCGCCGGCCAGGCCGTGCGCCATGCCGGCCCACGCGGGCGGTCGCCGGATGCCCTCTGCCGCGCGCAGGTGCCAGAAGGCCAGCAGCGTGCCGGCGATGACCGCCAGCGTGATGACCCAGGTCGCGGCCGAGGCCAATCAGGCCACCACGCCCATCAGGCCACCACGCCCATCAGGCCACCACGCCCAGGCCGCGCAGATGCTCGATGTCTGCCGGCGTGTAGCCAGCCTCGGCCAGCAGCGCCGCGCTATGCTGTCCGAGCGCCGGGGCGCGCTGGGGCGCGACCTTGTCGACGCCGTCGATGTGGAAGGGGCTGCTGACCGTCTCCTGCGCGCCATCGGCAAAGGGGACCAGGGCGCCGCAGTCGCGCATCTGCCGGTCGGTGGCGGCTTCCTCCACCGTGCCGACGATGCCGAAGGTCACGCCCACCCCATCCAGGATGGTGCGCCATTCGGCCAGGTCGCGAGTAGCGAACACCTCGTCCAGGACGCGGACCAGCGCTCGGGCATTCTCCTTCCGGGCGGCGGGGGTCGCGAAGCGGGGATCGTCGGACAGGTCGTGGCGGCCGATCGCGTCAAGAAACGACTTCAACTGCCGCTGCTCGTTGAACAGCGCCATGATGAACCAACGGCCGTCGCGGGAGCGGTAATGGTTCGCCAGCGCGTTCGGCGCGTCCTCGCGCCGGGGACGCAGCGGCACGGGCGTCCCGAACAGCCGCACCTGCACGGCGCAGGCGTTGGCCCACAGGCCGTTCTGCAGCAGCGACGTCTTCACGACGCCGCCCTGGCCGGTTTTCTCGCGGCGATACAGGGCCGAGACGATGGCGGCATAGAGCGCGGTGCCGCTGGGATGGTCGCCCATGCCGGGCATCGAACGCTGCGGCGTCGTCTCCGCATCCGCGCGGACCATGTCCATCAGGCCGGTACGGGCCCAATAGGCGGTGGAGTCGAAACCGGTCTTGGCGGCTTCCTCACCCGCTTCGCCATAGGCGGTGAACGAGGCATAGATCAGCCGCGGATTCAGCGGCAGCAGGTCGGCGGGCGCCATGCGCAGGCGGTCGCGGACCGGGATCGGGAAGTTGGTGATGAAAACATCCGCCTGGGTGCAGAGCCGGTGCAGCACGGCCTGGCCTTCGCGCTGCTTCAGGTCCAGCGCCAGGCTGCGCTTGTTGCGGGACGTGAGCTGCCAGTAATAGTCGCCGCTCAGGCCGGGGATGGCCTGGACGGCCCGCCAGGGATCGCCCGCGCCGGGCGGCTCGATCTTGATGACGTCGGCGCCGAAGTCGGACAGGATCGTGGCGGCGCAGGGGCCGGCGATCCAACTGGCGCAGTCGATGACTTTCAGGCCGGCGAAGAGGGTCATGGGGCTGGCCTGACCGGAGACTGTGCATCCACGCCTGGCAGGGGCCAGCCATTCCCAGCTTTACCGGCATCGCAAGGCGTGGCTGGCCGGCACAAGGCCGGCCATGACAGGGTGGAGGCGCTCGGCCCGCTCCCTCGCCTTGGGACGAGGGTAGATTCGGCGCCCATCAAGGCGCCTGGTTGCTGAAGATGATCGTGCCCGACGCGGCGAACATGCCGCCGACGCCGTGGCAGACCGAGATCTTCGCGCCCTTCACCTGCGCCGGCGCGATCCCCCGCATCTGCCTCACGCTTTCCTGCAAGGCGTACATCCCGTACATGCCCGAATGCATATACGACAGCCCGCCGCCATTGGTGTTCAGCGGCAGCGATCCGCCCGGCGCCGTGTTGCGCGCGGCGATGAACGCGGCAGCTTCGCCGCGCGGCAGGAAGCCCAGATCCTCCAGCCCATAGATCGGCAGATGCGCGAAGGCGTCGTAGATCATCAGGTGATCGACGTCCTTGTGGGTGATCCCCGCCTCCTTGAATGCCGTCGGCCCGGCGACCCTGAATGCGCGGCTGGTCGTGAAGTCCTCCATCTGCGACACCAGAGGGGTCTCCGCACTCTCGCCCGTGCCCAGGATATAGACCGGCTTGGTCGGGAAATCCTTGGCCCGTTCCGCCGAGGTCAGGATCAGCGCGCCGCCGCCGTCGGTCACCAGGCAGCACATCAGCAGCCGGAACGGATAGGCGATCATCCGGCTGTTCAGCACGTCGTCGGTGGTGATCGGATTGCGGAACGTCGCGCGCGGGTTCTTCCCCGCCCATTCGCGCTGCACGACGCAGACCTGGGCGATCTGCTCGACCGTCACGCCGTAGGTCTTCATGTAGCGCAGCACCGGGATGGTGAACAGCGACGGCGGGCCCATCGGGCCGAAAGGCTGTTCGAACTGGCCGTTCAGCGATTGGGGATGCACCGGGCGCGGCGGATTGCCGATGCGGGATTTCCCGCTCTCGCCATGGGTGATCAGGATGGTCTTGGCGAGCCCGGCCTCGATCGCCGCCGCGGCATGGCGGACATGGATCATGAAGCTGCAGCCGCCGACCGCGGTCCCGTCGATCCAGGTCGGCGTGATGCCCAAATATTGCGCCAACTGCACCGGCGTTTCGTTGGCGCAGGCGATGCCGTCGATGTCCTTTGGCTTCAGCCCGCAATCCTTCATCGCGTTCACCGCCGCGTCGGCGTGCAGGCCGATCTGCGACAGGTTGGTGATCACGCCCAGGTCGGTCGTTTCAGCCGCTCCGACGACGGCCACGGTGTTGTGCGGCATCGCGGTCAGCCTTTCGCCAGGGAAGAAGCGGGACGGAAGAAGGGCAGGGTGATGGCGTCGGTCTGCGGCTCGAACACCACCTCCAGCTCCATGTCCAGCACCAGCGCCTCGGGCGTCTGCGGGCAGCCGACGATGTTGGTCATCATGCGCGGCCCTTCCGCCAGCTCCACGACGGCGATCGCATAGGGCGGGGTGAAGCCCGGCACCGGACGATGGTGGATGACGTAACTATAAAGCTTGGCCTTGCCCGAGGCCTCGATCACGGCGACGCTGCGGGAGGCGCAGGCGGGACAGAACGGCCGTGGCGGAAAGTAGACCTTGCCGCAATCGTCGCAGCGCTGCAGCAGCAGCTTTTCAGCCTTGGCGCCGTCCCAGAAATGCTGCGTCTCCGGCGTCGGCTGCGGCAGGGCGCGCCCGGCGGACGGAACGGCGGGCGCGGGGGGCGTTGCCATCGGTTGCTTCCTCCATGAACCTCCGGGTCACGTTATGCCGGGACCGGGGAGGCGGCAAGCGATGCAGGCGGCACGAATTCGGGTCAGAAGTCGTAGCGAAGTCCGATCTTGATCTGGTGGGAGTCCTCGTCGGCCTCCGATCCGAAATAGTGCTCGTAGCGATAGGCGGGCACGACCGAAAGCCCGGGCGCGATGGCGGCCGTCACGCCGACTTCGGCCAGGATCACGGCGTTGGAGGTGTCGTAGCCCTTGGCCGTGAACAGGATCGGCGTGGCGAAATGCGCGTCGCCGACGTCGAGATGGTAATATCCGACACCAGCCCCGACATACGGCGTGACGCCGGCAAAACTGACCGGAAGATCATAGAACAGGTTTGCCGTTACCGTGAAACGATTGCGATCACCCCCGTCGGGCGACGTCAGTTTCGTTCCGTTCAGGGCGGAGAAGACGGTTCCCGCGGTGTGCAGGGTCCGGGTGTCGAGCGAATTGTGCAGATAGCCCAATTCCAGCTCCGCACGGAAACCCAGCGGAAGGCGGTGGCCGATCGCGGCCCCGAGGGTGAAGCCGGGATTATAGCTGGATGTCGTCGTGTCGGACGCGTGAAGGCCCGAGCTGCTGTAGATCGTACCGGGTGCGGTCGTGTCCGTGGTGAACAACGCACCCGCGCTGCCGCTGATATACCACCCCGATTGGGCATGAGCCTGTCCTGCCGCCGCGACAATGCCTGTCGCGGCGGTCATTGCCGCCAAAGTAAAACGCATGATGATACCTGATCGTTATGGTACCCTTATCGAAGCGGTTACATTTGTCGTCAAGCGTAGCAATCGAATGCTTTCGCGTGGCTCCTGCGGTTTTTGCGAGGATACCGGAGGGGCGAGGCCGCGAAGGCCTCGCCGATGACCGATCATTAATTTTTTGCAAGCCGTCCGGGCGATTTCGGCAGGCCATGACAGGAAGGATCGAAGGCACCCCCAGGCAACGGGCTGCCCGCGGCGTCAGGCCTTGCGCCGGACCTTGCGCAGCCAGTGGAGGGCCGTGCCTCCGCCCAGGAGTCCGAAGGCCGGTATCCCGGCCGCCAGCAGCGGCGCCGGCGCCGGATGGCCGGAATTCGTCTGCGACGGCGGAGGTGCGTTGTAGGCGATTTGTGGGGGCGGGGTGAACGTCTGCGGTGACCCGGGGCCGGAGCTATAGGGGCTGGAGCCGTAAGTACCGGGGTCGTACCGGCCGCCGTGCCCCCCGTCCGACGAAAGAGGCACAACGATCATCGTAGCGATGATGATCGGGAATACGACCAAAGCCCACATCGAACCGTAACCTCGAAACACGTGACGATTTGTTTAGTAACACAACCGACAGAATTGGGCGATTGGAATGTACACATCACATAAATTGTGAACGAAAAATTAGATATCATATCTCACAATACTCATTTTTTAGTTAAATCCGGGAGGATGACTCGAATTCGACACGATGCAGCGTCGTATTTTGTCATTTATCGAATTGCGGCGGCGGCTGCCCCCGCCGTGATCGCCGAATCAGGGCCGCGCCATGACCACCTTCGCGCGGTGAGGCCGTGTCATCGCCTCCAACTGCAGCAATTCGTCCAACTGCACCGGCGTCAGCAGTCCCTCATCCAGCACCACTTCCGCCACGGTCCGCTTCTCGGCCAGGGCTCGCCGCGCGACGCGGGAGGCGTTCTCGTAGCCGAGCGCGGGGACCAGGGCGGTGACGAGGCCGATGCTGCCGCGCACCAGGCTCTCGCAGCGTTCGCGGTCGACTTCGATCCCCTCGATGCAGCGTACCCGCAGCGTCTCCACCGCCGCCGTCAACATGCGCAGCGCGTTCAGGACGCAATAGCCGATCGTCGGCTCGAACGCGTTCAACTGCAACTGTCCGCCTTCGGCGCACAGCGTCACCGTGATGTCGTGGCCCATCACCAGGAAGGCGACCTGGTTGACCACCTCGGGGATCACCGGATTCACCTTGCCCGGCATGATCGACGACCCGGCCTGCACCGGCGGCAGCTTCAGCTCCCCGATGCCGGTCCGCGGACCGGACGACAGCAGCCGCAGGTCGTTGCTGATCTTCGACAGCTTCATCGCCGTCCGTTTCAGCAGTCCCATGAACAGGACGAACGCCCCCATGTCCGACGTCGCCTCGATCAGGTTCGTCGCGGGGACCAGGGAGATGCGGGACGCGCGCGCAAGTTCTTCCACCACCAGGCTGGAGTAGCGGGGATCGGCATTGATGCCGGTGCCGATCGCGGTGGCGCCCAGGCTGATCTCGCGGAACAGGCCGACGATCTCGCGCAGCCGGGCGACATCCTCTTTCAGCGTGACGTGGAAGGCGTCGAATTCCTGGCCGACGGTCATCGGCACCGCGTCCTGCAACTGCGTGCGGCCCATCTTCAGCACGTCGGCGAACTCGACGCCCTTGGCCTTGAACGCGAACGCCAGGTCGTCCAGCGCCTGGCCCAACGGTTCGCTGGCGAAGATCACCGCCAGGCGCAGCGCCGTCGGATAGGCGTCGTTGGTCGATTGCGCCATGTTCACGTCGTCGTTCGGGTGCAGCTTCGTGTAAGTCCCGCGCGGCTCGCCCATCAGTTCCAGCGCGACGTTCGCGATCACCTCGTTGGCGTTCATGTTGGTCGAGGTGCCGGCGCCGCCCTGGACCGCGTCGACCACGAACTGGTCGCGGAACCGCCCGTCCTCGGCGATCAGCAGGCAGGCCCGCTCGATCGCGTCGGCCTTGACGGGATCGAGGTCGCCCAGCCGCCGGTTCGCCCGCGCCGCGGCCAGCTTCACCAGCGCCAGCGCCCGGACCAGTTGCGGGAAGTGCCCGACCGGGACGCCGGTGATCGGGAAGTTCCGTACCGCCCGCTGGGTGTGGATTCCCCAATAGACCGAGGCTGGAACATCGTCCTCGCCCAGCAGGTCATGCTCCCGCCGCGTTCCCGGCTGCGTCGTCATCAGAAGCCTCCACCGCCTTGCGGTCCGTTGCCCCGGACCCTGGTCGCGCATCGTGCAGCGGCACCCGCTTATTTGCCAGCGTCCTGACATTCGCGGCACATGCAACCGTCGGCCTCTTGCGGGCGCGAAGCCGGCGCGCCTAGCGTCCCCCGTTCTCAACGGAGGCGAGGCGGATGGCGGATAGCAGGCGCGTTGTGCTGGTGACGGGGGCACAGCAGGGGATCGGCGCGGCGATGGCGGTGGCGTTCGCGGCGGCGGGTGCCGACGTGGCGATCAACTGGCTGGACGATGAGGCTGCCGCGCAGCAGGTCGCCGACGCCGTGCGCGCGCAGGGCGCCGAGGCACTGCTGGTTCCGGCCGATGTCAGCAAGGTCGATCAGGCGCGCGGCATGGTCGACCAGGTCGTGGCCTGGAAGGACCGGCTGGACGTGCTGGTGAACAACGCCGGCGTCTTTCCGCGCGTCCCGTTCCTGGAAATGTCGGAAGCCGAGTGGGACTTCGTGATCGGGGTCAACCTCAAGGGCACCAATTTCTGTGCCCAGGCCGCCGCCTGGGCCATGATCGAGCGCAACATCCAGGGCGCGATCATCAACCTGTCCTCCCGCTCGATGGCGGGGGCGCCGCTGGGGGTGCATTACTCCGCGACCAAGGCCGGGGTGGTCGGGCTGACCCGGTCGATGGCGCTGGCGCTGGCGCAATACCGCATCCGCGTCAACGCGATCGCGCCCGGACTGACCGATACCGCGCAGCCGCGCTACGGGAACACCGAAGAGGAAATCCAGGACATGGCGCGCGCGACGCCGCTGGGCCGGATGGGGACGCCGGAAGATATCGCGGGGCTGGGGGTCTTTCTCGCTTCGGACGCTGCCGCCTGGATCACGGGGCAGGTGTACCACATCAATGGCGGGAGCTACATGGGCTGACCCTTCACCCCACCAGCACCGCCTTGCCGATCACCGTTCGGTCGATCACGGCCTGGAGCGCCTCGGCCGCCTGGTCCAGCCGGAAGGTGTGGGATATCCGGGGGCGCAGCTTGCCCTGTTCCGCCAGTGCCAGGAGGGCCTTGGTGTTGGCGATCGCCAACGCCGGGTTGGCTTCGTTCAGGCCGCCGATCCGCACGCCGACCGCGTCGATCCCCTTGATCAGCAGGTAGTTGCTGCGGATGTTCGTCGGGCCGCCGCCCAGGAAGCCCAGGATCAGCAGCCGCCCGCCCCAGGCGAGGCAGCGCAGCGATTCCTCGGCCACCTTGTCGCCGATCGGATCGTAGACGATGTCGACGCCCCGGCCGCCGGTGAGCGCCTTGACCTGGTCGGTGAAGCCGGCGCGATAGTCGATCGCGTGGTCCGCGCCTTCCTCCAGGCAGGCAGCGCGCTTTTCCGCACTGCCGGCGGTCGCGATCACCGTGGCGCCAAACGTCTTCGCCACCTGGATCGCCGCGATGCCGATGCCGCCGGCCGCGCCGTGGACCAGCACCGTCTCTCCGGCCGCCAGCCGCCCGCGCTGCAGCAGGGCGTGATAGGCCGTGGCATAGGCGCCGCGGAACACGCCGGCCTGTGCCAGCGACAAGGTCGACGGCACGCGATCGCAGAGCGCCGCCTTGGCGTTCGCCAGCTCCGCGCAGGCGCCCAGCGTCAGTCGGACCATCACCGCGTCGCCGACGGCGAAGCCGGTGACGTCCGCACCCAGTGCGACGACATGGCCCGCGGCCTCGTTGCCCGGAATGAACGGCGGTTCCGGTCGGAACTGGTATTTCCCCGCCAGCATCAGGACGTCGACGTATTGCACGCCGCGCGCGCCGAGTCGCACCTGGATCTCGTCGGCTCCGGGCGGAGACGGGTCCGGCACGTCGCGCAGGGCCAGGGTCTCCGTCCCTCCGAACCGTTCGCAAACCATGGCTTTCATCAGCGGAGACTCCAAGGCTTTCCGTGAGCTTATTGCAAATTTGAATCGGGCGCCGCATGGCCGGCCCGACGCACTTGATTCAGGTCAATTCAACCGGATAAAACATCGATGCAGACCACGGCAAGGTAAAGGCGGCAACGATCATGTCCACGTCAACGGGTATCCGGAAGCCGGCACAGGACGAGTCGTCGGACCTCGCGAAGCGGCTGACTGCGCTGCGTGCGGTGCCGTTGCTGCGCGACCTCGGCCAGGCGGTGCTGGACAAGCTGGCGCAGATCAGCGTGCTGCACTACGTGCCGGAAGGCACGATCGTCTGCCGGCAAGGTGAGCCGTCCAATCCGTTCTATATCATTATCGAAGGCCAGTTGTCGGGCTTCAGCACGGCCCCGAACGGCACTACGGCGGTGGTTGAGGTCATCCGGACCGGCGACCCGCTGGGCCTCGCCAATGTCCTGGCCGGGCTGCCGCGCCAACTCAGCGCCCAGGCGATCACGCCGTGCGAGTTGCTGGCCATCGACACGGCGGGGCTGATGGCGCTCGTCGCGCAGGAAACGTCGCTGGTCACCGCCCTGCTGCGCGCGCAGGCGACCGAGTTCCGGGCGCTGGTGCGTCAGGTGTGCGATCTGAAGCTGAGGACGACGGCGCAGCGGCTGGGTTGCTACCTGCTGGAGCTGTCGCAGCAGACCCAGGGCAACACGACCGCGCTGCGCCTGCCGTTCGACAAGCGTCTGCTGGCCGCACGCCTGGGCTGCCGGCAAGAGAACCTGTCCCGCGCCTTTGCCGCCCTGCGCAGCTTCGGCGTCGAAACCCACGGCGCGAGGGTGATCCTCCACGACATTGCCAAGCTGCGAGCGTATTCGGAGCCGGACGAGCCGATCGAGGAAGTGCCGGCCTAGCGACAAAGCCACGCTGCTTGGCATCGCGCCGTGACGGCGGCGCATGCGCGCATTAGCCCCGGAGCAGATTGTTCGGAACACGGCGCGGCGGGTGGCGCAGGCTGCCACCGCTCGTAGTCGCGCATCAGCGCCACAGGATGATCGCCAGGGCGCTGTTCGGCCATTCACGACATGTTACGTTGGCCTTTCCGTCGCCATGGTTTCAGTATAGTTCTCAAGGCGTAACACGGCATTTCCGGCCGCAGCGGCGGTGCGTCCCACGCGCCGGATCGAAAAAGGGGTTTGCATGGTTGCACGAGACAACGGAGCCATCGCCAAGGCCGTTCGGGCCCAACGCGACGCGATGGATGCCCTGTTCGAGCAACTCCGCGCCGATGGCCGCGACGATCCCGGCGTCTCCCGCGATCCTTACGGGCCCGGTGAGCAGCGGGGCCATGCGACCGTCACCCGCTTCGCCGCCGCCATGGGGCTGGAGATCGGCCACGACGCCGCCGCCAACCTGTATATGACCTTGCCGGGCCGGGACCGTTCCGCGCCCGTGCTGGTGATCGGCTCGCATTTGGATTCCGTGCCCCATGGCGGGAACTATGACGGCGCGGCGGGCGTGCTCGCCGGCCTTGCGGTCGTGGGGGCGCTGCAATCGCTGGACCTGGCGCCGCGCTGCGACATCGTGGTGATGGGCATCCGCGCGGAGGAGAGCGTCTGGTTCCAGGTTTCCTATGTCGGCAGCCGGTCCAGCCTGGGCACGCTGCCGGACGGCGCGCTGGAGGCGCGGCGCGTCGACACCGGGCGGACCCTGGCAGAGCATATCGCCGAGTGCGGCGGCGACCCCGCGGCGCTGCGCGACCGCAAGCGGCATTTCGACCCCGCACGGATCGCCGCCTATCTGGAACTCCACATCGAACAGGCGCCCAGCCTGGTCGAGGCCGGTCGGCCGGTCGCGATCTGCACCGGTATCCCCGGCAACTTCCGCTATACCGATGCGTGGATCGAGGGCGATCACGAGCATGTCGGCCTGCCCCGGCGGTTCCGCCGCGACGCCGCGATGGCCGGGGCGGCCTTCGCCATGGCGTTGGACGGGCTTTGGGCAGACTACGACGCGCGCGGGATCCCGATGGCCTGTACGCTGGGCCGCTTCCACACCGATCCGGCTGCGCACGGGCTGACCATCGTGCCGGGCGCGTTCCATTTCAGCCTCGACGTTCGAGCCTATGATCCTGGCGTGCTGGCGGAACTCGAAGCCAAGGTCGGTGCCATCGTCAAGCGGATCGAACAGGAGCGGGGCGTGCAGTTCCACCTGGGACCGACGGCGCGAGCGGCGGTGGGACCGGTGGATCCCGGGGTCAAGGCGGCGCTGGAGACGGCGGCCGCGGCGCAAGGCATCCGGTTTCTGCATATCGGCAGTCCGGCCTCTCACGATGCGGCGGCCTTCGCCGCGGCCGGGATTCCCATGGGCATGATCTTCGTACGCAACGCCAATGGCAGCCATAACCCTCGGGAGGCGATGACGATCGATGATTTCCTGGACGGGACGGTCGTCATGGCGCAGTGGGTCGCAGAGGAATGGACCTGAACGCGATCATGGCCGACCCATGGTGAACGAGTTCGACACACGCACCGCGCGTGCCATGTTGCCGCCGGGCGTGGCGCGCGCATCCCGCTGGCTGGTCCCGTTGATCTATGTCGGCTGCGCGCTGGCGTTCGTCTTCGACATCATGCGCGACAACCTGATCGCGTTCGGCATCTTCTATACGCCGCTGGTCGGGACGGCGGTGTTCTACCGATCCCGCCGGGCCACCTGGATCCTGGCCGGCACCGCCATATTGGCCGTCGTCCTGGGCGCGTTCCTTCCCTTCATCAGCCCCGACCTGCCGGACATGGTCGGCAACCGGGTGCTCTCGATCGGCGCCATCATCGCCACCGCGCTGTTCATCGATTACGCACGGCTGATCCAGGACCGCCTCGCGGCGGAGACAAGCCGGGCCGAAGAAGCCGAACGGATCAAGAGCGAAGTGCTGGACAATATCAGCGAGGAGATCCGCACGCCTCTGCAAGGCCTTCTCGGCCTCATGAACCTTTTGAAGGCCACCGCCCGGACCGACCAACTCGCAGCGCTGGAGCA
>NZ_DASZTJ010000100.1:0-10442 GCF_035548235.1 Rhodopila sp. | reverse complement strand
TCAGGATCGGCCAGAATGCGCCGTTCAGCGGGCCGGCCAGCATCTATGGGCAGATATCCACGGCCGAATCCGACTACTTCAAGATGATCAACGACCAGGGCGGCATCAATGGCCGCAAGATCGTCCTGATCGCCCTGGATGACGGCTACAGCCCGCCCAAGAGCATGGAAGTCGTCCGCAAGCTGGTCGAGGAGGACCAGGTCGCCTTCCTGTTCCAGACAATCGGCACCGCGCCCAACGCCGCCATCCGCAAATATTACAATAGCAAAAAAATCCCCGATATCTGGCTGGGGTCGGGCGCCTCCCTGTTCGTGACGCACACGGAAGAGCTGAAATGGGGTATCCCGTTCCAGCCCAGCTACCGCCTGGAAGGGGAGATGCTGGGCCGGTACGTCCTGAAGGAAAAGCCGAACGCGCGGATCGGGGTGCTGTATCAGAACGACGACCTGGGCAAGGATTACGTCGCCGGCCTGAAGGACGCGTTGGGTGCGGCGTATGACAAGATGGTCGTCAAGTCGATGTCCTATGAGATCACCGACCCGACGATCGATTCCCAGGTCCTCCAGCTCCAGGCCGCCGGCGCGGATGTGCTGTTCGACGCCAGCACGCCCAAGTTCGCGGCCATGGCGATCCGCAAGGTGGCGGATATCGACTGGCATCCGCTGCACCTGATCGATTCCAACGGTTCCTCGGTGCAGCCGGCGCTGGAGACGGCGGGGCTCGACAAGTCCGTCGGCATCGTCACCGCGCAATACCTGAAGGACCCGACCGATCCCGCCTGGGCCGACGACCCCGGCATGAAGGCGTACCAGGCCTGGCGGGCGAAATACGCGCCCGAAAGCGATCCGACGAACGCCATGTGGCCCTATGGCTACAACATGGCGCAGGCCCTGGTCGTGGTCCTGAAACAGGCAGGCAACGACCTGTCGCGGGAGAACATCCTGAACGCCGCGACCCATCTGCCCGCGACCACGCGGCTCGACATGGTTCTGCCCGGCATCAAGATCGGCACCAGCCCAACCGACTACCGTCCGATGAAGAGCATGCGTCTCGCTCGGTTCGACGGCAAGCGGTACCGGCTGCTATCCGAATAGCGGGGCTATACGGCACGCGCGAAAGATGCAGAATCAGGCGTCAAGCCCGGCCGGAAGAGACGACTGCATGAGCAACGAAGCCGCCTTGCCGAGAGTGCCTCCGTTCGCTTCCCCCGCGGGCCGGATCGGCGTGCTGGTCTATGATCCGCCGGCCGATGCCGGACAGGTGCTGAACCCGGCGATCGCGCTGCTGCGCCAGCGCGGCGTGTCCGTCGGCGGCCTCGCCCAGCGCGTCGGCGGGCCCGATTCCGGGCGCAAGCCCAGTCTCTGGATCGATCACGTCGAAACCGGCCGCACCCTCCGCCTCGACCGCCCGAGGGGGCCGGGCGCTCGGGATTGCATCCTCGACCCCGACGCGCTGGCCGAGGCGGCGGTCTGGCTGCGCCAGACGATCGAACGGTGCCCGGCCGTGATCGCGGTCAATCGCTTCGGCCATACCGAGGCCGAGGGCGACGGCCTGCGGGCGGAGATCGCCGAGGCGGTCTGTTCCGGCGCCGTGGTGCTGGTCGCGGTGCGGCGGGCACTGCTGCCGGACCTGGAGGCGTTCCTGGGTGGGACGCCGAACGTCCTGCCGCCGGACGTGGAGGGGATCGCTGACTGGGCGGAACGGACGGCGATGGCCGTGACGGGGTGAGGGCGACGGGGAAGGGGGTCAAGGCCAAGGAAGGTCGAGGCAGCGGGCCGTGCGGACAGGCAGGCTGAGCCCGTTGAGACGATGGCAAGATCCCGCCGCCGTCCTGGACGGAACCGAAATGTCGTCCGCTCGTTTTCCTCTCACCCGCCGCGGCGCGCCGCGTCCCGTGTAGAGATGGAACCAGAGGGTCACGGCGTGAGCGCATCGGACCGCCTCAATCGCCTGAAAGACGATCTCGCCGCCGCGACTCCCCGCTCGCCCGGGGAGGCTGGCACCCTTGCCGCGCGGCCCGGTTCCCCAACCAGTCCCTGGCGCATCTCCCCGCGGGGCTGGTTCCGCATCATGAAGCGGTCCTGGACGCAGGTGAACGACAACAACATCTTTCTCGCCGCCGGCGGCGTCACCTATGCCATCCTGGTTGCCCTGTTCCCCGGCCTGGCCGCGCTGGTGTCGATCTACGGCCTGCTGCTCGACCCGGTCCAGGTGGAGCGGCAGGTGGCCGCCCTCGCGCGCATCCTGCCCCCGGACAGCGCCGCCATGATCGGGTCGGAGCTGCACCAACTCGTCACCACCTCCGCCAACGCGCTCAGCATCAGCGCGGCCCTGGCGTTGCTGCTGGCGCTCTGGAGCGCCTCCCGCGGCATGAGCGGGATGATCAACGCCCTGGACCTCGCCTATGGAGAGAAGGAGACGCGCGGCTTCGTCAGGCTGAACCTGATCGCGATCGCCCTGACGCTGTTCGTTCTGATCGGCGGCACCGTGACGATCGCACTGGTCGGCGTGCTCCCGGTCGTGGTGAAGGCGGTCGGGCTGGGGTCGTTCACCAGTTGGGTGCTGCTGATCGTGCAGTGGCCGCTTCTGATCGGCGTGGTCCTGGCGGGCCTGGCGGTCCTGTATTACTACGGACCCGACCGCAAATCGGCGCAATGGCGGTGGATCTCGCCGGGCGCGCTGATCGCCACCGTCCTGTGGCTGATCGGCTCCCTGGGCTTCAGCATCTATGTCAGCCACTTCAGCAGCTACGACAAGACGTATGGCTCCCTGGGCGGCGTGGTCGTCATGCTGACCTGGCTGTGGCTGTCGTCCTTCGTGGCCCTGTTCGGCGCCGTCATCGATTCCGAAGTCGAGCGGTAGGGCATGGCGGCCACGGTTTTCGACCGGTCGTTAAGGAAAAGTTGGAAAGGGAGTTGACGAACGGCCGGCGAAACCGAACATGTGTGGCGAACAACCCATCGTTGGAACCATGTCCATGTTGCGCCCGAACCCGTGCCGCCTGACGCTGGTTCCCCAAGCGGAGTCAGCCGCGATCACCGACGCCTTGTGGGCGCGGCTGCGCGCCGAGGCCGAGGAAGCCTATGAGCGCGAGCCCAAGCTCGCCTCCTTGTTCTTCGACAGCATCCTGAACCAGCCCAGCTTCGAGACTGCGGTCTTCCACCGGGTCGCCGTGCGGATGCGCAACGACGTCGTGTCGCTGCCCTTGATCGTCCAGGCCTTCAGCAAGGCCTGCGCCGACGACCCGTGCATCGTGGAGGCGGCGAAGGCCGACATCACGGCGGTACTCGACCGCGACCCGGCCTGCTCCCGCCTGCTGGAGCCGATGCTGTATTTCAAGGGGTTCCACGCCATCCAGGCGCACCGGCTGAACCACTGGCTGTGGCACCATGGGGAGCGGGACTTCGCCCTGTACCTGCAAAGCCGGTCGTCGGAGATCTTTCAGACCGATATCCACCCGGCGGCGAAGTTCGGCCATGGGATCTTCCTCGACCACGCGACCGGCCTGGTGGTGGGTGAGACGGCCGAGGTCGGCGACAACGTCTCCATGCTGCAAGGCGTCACGCTGGGCGGCACGGGGAAAGACGCGGGCGACCGGCATCCCAAGATCCGCCAGGGCGTCGTCATCGGAGCCGCGGCCAAGGTCCTGGGCAATATCGAGGTCGGAGCCCATGCCCGCATCGCGGCCGGGTCCGTCGTCCTGAAGCCGGTCCCGCCGCACGCGACCGTCGCCGGCGTGCCGGCGAAGATCGTGCGCGTGGCCGACAGCGAGGAACCGGCCAAGTCCATGGACCAGATGCTGTAGTCGGGCTGCCGCTGCGGGAGGCTCGCGGCGGTTTCGCCTACATCGGGGGCACGGACCCGTGTTTGCCGGCGCGCACCGACAGGGCCGTCAGGCTCCCGTCCGGCGCCTGGGCGGCCAGGATGAAGGCGTGACTCCCCGGTTTCAGCACCTCGGCCGCCGTTGCCGGCTCGAACGTCACGATCGGCGTCTTGGGCGGCACATGTACGGTCTGCTCGCCGCCTTTGTAGGTCAGCTTCAGCGTGCGTCCGTCGACATTGGTGACGGAGCCGATCGTGCCGTTGGTCATGCTGCTGTTGGCGCCCAGGTCCCAGCCGCGATGGCCCTCGCCGGCGCCGCGCATGGACGCGGGGAACACGTGGATCTCCAGCGCCTTCAGCGACCCGTCCGGCTCGCTCAGCGCAGCGGTCCCGATATAGGCGCCGGTCTTGACGGCGCTGATCGAGATCGGGACCACCCAGCCATAGGTGGTCTTGTCGCCGAGCTTCACCGACGTCGTCGCGCCGCCACGGGTCTTCACGACGACGGTTCCGGCGTTGACGCTCTCGATCGTGCCGCGCACCCGCGTCGGCGGCGCCGCCGTGCGGGCGGAGGCCGTTTGGGCATAGACGGGTAGGGCCACGGCCCCGCCGCCGATCAAGGCCGTGGACAGAACCATCAATCGTCTCGTCAAAGGCATAGGACCTCCTTCTCAGGCGGTGGGCAAGCGATCTCGCCTCAGAGTGGGGCCGTACGTGCCTCCGACAAGGGTGCGTTGCTTTCCGTTACAGAGTGCCGCGGCGTTCCGTCAGTAATCGGCGGCGTTCGGATCGAACTCCACGACCGTATCGCCCGGATGGACGGACGAATCCCCCGCGAAGATGTCCCGGTCCTTCGTCTCCGGCAGGAACAGCAATCCGATCACCGCCGTGCCGGCAGCGATCGCCACCGGGTACCACAGCCCGAAATAGAGGCTCCCGCTTTGCGCGTTCATCGCGAACACCGTCGCGGGCAGCAGGCCGCCGAACCAGCCATTGCCGATGTGATACGGCAGCGACATCGAGGTGTAGCGGATGCGGGTCGGGAACAGTTCCACCAGCGCTGCCGCGATCGGGCCGTAGACCATGGTCACCAGCACCACGAGGTAGGCCAGGATCAGCACCAGGGTGAACGGTTGCGGGCGGAAGATGTCGAACGGGTTGGCCATCTTGACCACCGACGGGTTCGCCGCCGCCGGATAGCCGACGGCGGTCAGCGCGTCCGCCAGGTCCTTGGCGAAGGTCCCCGTCTTCGGGTCCAGCGTCTTGTCGCCGATCTTGACCGAGGCCGGCGTGCCCGCCGCCGCGTCTTCCTGCGAGTAGGTCACCGAAGCCCGCGACAGCGATCCTTTCGCGATATCGCAGGAGGTGGTGAATTTCGACAGGCCCGTCGGGTTGAACTGGAAGGAGCAGTCGTTCGGGTCCGCGACCACGACGACCTTCACGCTCTCATGCGCATGCGACAAGGCGGGGTTGGCCGTGTCCGCGATGTAGCGGAAGGTCGGGAAGTAGGTCAGCGCCGCCAGGATGCAGCCGCCCAGGATGATCGGCTTGCGCCCGATCTTGTCCGACAGCCAGCCGAACAGGATGAAGCCGCCGCTGCCGATCGCCAGCGACCAGGCCACGAGCAGGTTGCCCGTGTAGCCGTCGACCTTCAGCGTCGAGGTCAGGAAGAACAGCGCGTAGAACTGCCCCGAATACCAGACCACCGCCTGGCCGGCGACCAGGCCCAGCAGCGCCAGGATCGCCCATTTCGCGTTGGCCCATTGCCCGAACGCCTCGGACAGCGGCGCCTTGGAGTGCCTGCCCTCGGCCTTCATCTTCAGGAAGGCGGGGCTTTCGCTAAGCTGCAGGCGTATCCACACCGATACGCCCAGCAGGATGATCGACACCAGGAAGGGAATGCGCCAGCCCCAGGCCTGGAAATCCGCGCTGGACATCGACGACTGGGTTGACAGGATCACCAGCAGCGACAGGAACAGGCCCAGCGTCGCCGTCGTCTGGATCCAGCTTGTGTAGAAGCCGCGCCGTCCGGCGGGCGCGTGTTCGGCGACATAGGTCGCCGCGCCGCCATACTCGCCGCCCAGCGCCAGGCCCTGCAGGATGCGAAGCGAGATCAGGATGATCGCCGCGGTGATGCCGATGCTTTGCGACGTCGGCAGGACGCCCACGATGAAGGTGGACGACCCCATGATCAGGATCGTGACCAGGAAGGTGTATTTCCGTCCGACCAGGTCGCCGATGCGCCCGAACACCAGCGCACCGAACGGGCGCACCAGGAAGCCGGCGGCGAAGGCCAGCAGCGCGAAGATGTTGCGCGTGGTCTCGTCGAACTGCCCGAAGAACTTGGCGCCGATGACGACCGCCAGCGACCCGTACAAGTAAAAGTCATACCATTCGAAAACAGTGCCAAGCGAGGATGCGAAGATGATCTTCTTCTCGTTGGAGGTCATCGGGCGCTTCGCGGCCGCCACGCTGCTCGTGTGAGTTGCGCTGGTACCCATGTGTTTGGCCTTCCCGTACGTTTCCTTTTGGGTTTCGCGGCCTGTTTCGGCCGCTTCGACCCGGTCCGTGCCCCGGAGCAAGGGGCACGGGTTCAAAATTACGGGATTGTTATCCATTAGGACAACGAAAAAAGCGATGCGCCGTCCGGCTTCTTGCGCGACCAGGGGCTGCCCGGGGAGGCTGGACTGGCCTGGACGGAACCGGACGGCGGCGCGTCAGGTCTCGTTCGACTTGTCCAGAACCGGCTGGAATGCCGCGGTCGCTTTCTTCAGCTCCGACGCCGGATCGGCGCCGCCGACGATGTTGGTCAGGCCCACGCCGATCGCATCACGGAATTCCGTCACCGGCACGATCGTCGGCAGACCGTTGCGTGCCATCTTCAGGCTGGTCGCTGTCGTTTCAAACCATTCTTTCGGGAAAGCGCTCTTTTCGATGATGTCGGTGCGCGTATAGACGGACATACGGGCGGGCGTGCCCGAACCCGTGCGCAGCGTTTCGCCCAGCAGTTCCTTGCCGGTCGCCCATTGCAGGAACAGCCACGCCGCCTTCTTGTTCTTCGCCTGCGCCGGTATGCCGATGCCCTCGATATAAGTCGCGCAAAGCTGCGCCTTGGGGCCGGCGGGGACGGGGGCGAAGCCGACCTTGTCGACGACCTTGGACTTCGTCTTATCCAGAAGCGGCGCCGAGAAGCCGATGCCGTCCCACCACATCGCGCCACGGCCCTGCATGAAGGTCGTCTGGCATTCGTTCCAATTGAAACCGATATTGCCCGGCGGTCCGCAGTCCCGCATGATCTTCTGGTACCATGTCGCCGCCGCGATCGCTTCCGGCGTGTCGGTCAGCAGCTTCTTTCCGTCCGGCGTGACGGTGTCCTGGTTCCAGCCCAGCAGGATGTTGTCCCACAGCGCGACATTGGCGTTCTTCAGGCCGCGGCCGACGAAGCCGTACACCTGCTTCGAAGGGTCGGTGAGCGCCTTCGCCATCGTATAAAGCTCGTCATAGGTCCTGGGCGGCGCGTTGAAGCCCTTCGCGGCCAGAAGCTCCTTGTTATAGAACAGGATGAACAGGTCCTGGTTGTTCGGCATGACGTTGATCTTGCCGTCGGACTGGCTCGCCACGGCCATGGAGGCCGCGCTGAAATCGGCCATGTCCAGGTCCGGGTTGCTCAGTCCCTTGTCGGCGATGAACGGCCGCAGGTCCGCCATCCAGCCGGCCCGCTCCACCAGCCGCTTCTGCACGTGCATGCCCACGTTGACGACGTCGAAGCTGGGATGGCCCGTCGCCATTTCCATCGCCACTTTCGGACGCTGCTGCTGTTCGGGGATCTGCTCGAACCCGACCCGGATGCCCGTCATCTCCTCGAACCGGGGAAGCGAGCGCTTGATCAGGTCGCCGCGCGGCGACAACTGGAAGTTGACCTCGATGCTCTGGCCTTTGAACTGCTTCCAGTCGAAGGCGGACTGCGCGTTGGCCTTCTCCACGATGGCAGGCGCGGCGAGCGCGGCTGCCGAAGCAGCCAGCAGGGTGCGGCGGCGTATCATGCGTTTCCTCCTGTATGCGTCCCGTTGCCGGACGTCATATCGTGTCTATACGCGCGCCGAGGTCGTTCGGATAGGGATTTGATTGCGCGTCGCGTCCCGCCGGCCGGACCCGTGGTCAGGCCGGGTCCGGCCGGCGGCGGACATCATGATCCGCTCAGGACCTAGCTCGCGGTTTTCTTCGCAGCGGCGGCCGCGTGCTTGCGCGCGTGATAGACTTGGCCGCGGATCTCGCCGCTCGGATTGGCGGCGGTATGGACGTTCACATAGACCTTGCCGCCCTGCAGCGCCTTGATCTGGTCGTCGGTCAGCGTGGCCGTGCCGGTGACCGGGCTGGTCGGGTTCTTGTCGCCCAGCGGCACCATCACGCCGGCGTTCGCGTTGCGGGCGGCCGGGCCATGCAGATGCGCCACGGTGGCGGGCCCGGTGAGCTTGTCGAAGGTCAGCGTGTAGGTCAGCACCTTGCTCGTCGTGTCCAGGCTGCCCTTGAACGAGCCGGTCCCCTTGCTGTCGGTCTTCGGCACTTCCCGAGCGCCGGAGAGCTTGGCGGTGTAATTGATCGTGGCCGCGGATGCGGCAGAGACGAAGGCGACCGAGATGGCCGCGGCCAGAAGAACTCTACGAAACATCGATATCCCCCTATACAGAGTCGCGTGGATCCTGGTGACCGGCCAGGGAATCGGAAGACCATCGCGGTCCGCCGTCAGGGAACGATAAACCACGAAACGAGGGACCTCGCTATGCCTTCCGTCAATTCGTCGCCCGTTGGGCCGCCTGTCGACACGACCCCGCGACCCGTCCCCGCTCGGGTTCCGATTCGCGGCCGTTACGTGTCGCTGGAGCCCCTGCACCCCAGGCACGTGCCGGAACTCTGGGCCGCCGCGCAGAACGCCGAGTCGAGCTGGACATACCTGAGCTACGGCCCTTTCGCCTCGCAGGAGGCGCTGGCGAAAGAGGTCATGGACATGGCCGCCCAGCAGGACCGGATCGCCTGGGCCGCGCGGCCCGTCACGACCGGGGAGGTCTCGGGCTGGCTGTCGCTGATCGACATCCAGCCGAAGAACGCGGCGGTGGAGGTCGGTAACATCTGGTTCAGCCCCCGCATGCAGCGGACCCGGGCGGCGACCGAGTCGATTTTCCTGCTGTTGAAGCTGGTCGCGGATGATCTTGGCTATCGGCGTCTGGTATGGAAGTGCAACGCGCTGAACGAACCGTCGCGCCGCGCGGCGGAACGGCTGGGATTCATCTATGAGGGGCGGCATCGGATGCACATGGTGACCAAGGGCCGCCAGCGCGATACGGACTGGTATAGTATTGTCGGAAACGAATGGCCGCTTTGCCGCGACGCGCTGCTGGGCTGGCTGGATTCCGCCAATTTCGGCACCGACGGCACCGCCCTGCGCGGACTGGCCGAGATCCGCGCGGGGCTGACGGGCGCATGAGCGGCACCAGCCTTCTGCCATGGCGGCGCCCGCGCCTGAGCGTGGTGGTCTTGCACGGGGTCATCGCCACCAGGCCGGGGACGCTGAGCGCCGATGCCGCGCGCCCGCTGATCGAAAAGGCCTTCGCCGCCGCCTCTGGCCGCCCGGTCATCCTGGACATCGAAAGTCCTGGCGGGTCGCCGGTTCAGTCCGACCTGATCGCGGGGATGATCCGCGCCCATGCCGATCGCGCGGGCGTGCGGGTCCACGCGGTGATCGGCGAAGTGGGCGCCTCGGGCGGCTACTGGCTGGCCTGCGCCGCCGATGAGATCCACGCCAATCCCATGAGCGTCGTCGGGTCCATCGGCGTGGTCGGCGGCGGGTTCGGCTTCCCCGACCTGCTGCGCCGGGTGGGGATCGAGCGGCGGCTGTACACCGCCGGCGCGAACAAGCGACGGCTCGACCCGTTCACGCCGGAAAAGCCGGAGGACGTGGCCTTCGCCAAGGACCTGATGGAGCGCCTGCACGCCCGCTTCAAGGACTGGGTGCGCACCCGCCGCGGCCGCCGGCTGACCGCGGCGGAGGAAGCCGTCTTCGACGGCGGCTTCATGCTGGGGGAACAGGCGCTGGAGGCCGGCCTGATCGATGGTTTCGCGACGGTCGAGGAACTGGTCCGCGACCTCGCCGGCGACCGCGCCCGCCCCCGCCGCTTCGCCCCCAAGCGCGGCCGCCTGCTGTCCCGGCTGCCGCGCCTGGGAGTGGACGCCGTGCTGGACGCGCTGGAGGACCGCGCTTCTCGGGTGGATTTGCGGTAGCCGGGACCGTCGGCGGGGAAGCGTCCCCGCTCCCGTCGCGGTCTCGCGCAACCCATGCTCTCGTCCTGGCGGGCGAAAGCCCGGCATCCGCCCCGTCCGCCGTCGGCAGGCCGTGGACAAGCGGCCCCCTGGCACTCGGACAGATGGGTGCGGCTCCCGATCATCCGCCCTGCGTCAGGGACCGGCCGTCGGGGCGGTCGATGGCAAGGTCATTCAACGCAGATCCCGGACGATGCACGCAGCTTCGCCCTGATCCGGCCGCGTGCGCGCAGGTTCGACAGGAAAAAGCCAACCGAGCGTGCCCAGTCTTCCGTCTCAGCCTCGGGGGCAGCGCATCCCCGTTC
>NZ_DASZTJ010000099.1:0-60038 GCF_035548235.1 Rhodopila sp. | reverse complement strand
ATACGCGCCCGTCGAATAGATCAGAGCGTACTTGCCGTCGATGCGTGTGATGAATGGCGCCTCGACTAGTTTGGCCGCCGTGTGATCGTAACGCTCCGAATTCAGCGGGCCGAACCGGTCGCCCGTCGTCAGCAGCGTTGCCGGCGGGACCGGTTCTTTCTGGGTCGGCGACACCATCGGCTGAATAACGATCCCATTGCGCAGCGCTGGCCGCGAGGTAAAGTTCTTCACGAACAGAAGATAGAGCTTACCGTCGTCCTCAAGGTATTTCCCGTCATAATTACCGTCGACACGCTCTGAGAAAGACCCGGAGAGCACGGTATCCGCGACCCATTGCAGCGGGACCTGGTCGGGAGAGGCGGCGCTGGCCGGCCGTGCATGCACGAGAACCGTCCAGTGATCGCCGGCCGGCGCGCCGCGCCGCTTGACACCAATCGCCAGCACTGCGTGCCAGCCCCCCTGATCATCCTGAAATACATTGAGGTTTTGAAAGTTGGTGAACGTGTCTCCGGCTGCTGTAATGCCATCAGCTAGCGCGCCCACGTCGAACTGCGCCGGCGTCCAGGTGCAACGGCTTGGAGCAAGAGGAATTCGGCAACGCATAATCGCCTTCGTCGTCCCAGAAATCGCGACCATTTGGCTCGGGCGTGACGGCGCGAGCCGCACGGGATAAGGATCCTCAAAATACCCGGAGCCGGCAGCCCCGATGGTCGTCAGCGGTTCGATTGCAAGCGGCCGCGCTCGCACCAAGCCGTCGACCGCCTGGTCGGGTCTACGAGCGTCCGCAGGCTGAGCCAGCGTGGCACTGCCATAGGCGAACAACAGCATAAAGGCCGCGACGAAACTTCCGTGCGCGATCGTCCGTGTCCTCCGCGCTGGACCCGGTCGAAGGACGCGTGCGGGTCCGATCGCTTCTATGCCCCCCGGGTCCGCATCCGATGCGGCCCCTTGGCGGAAGATCGAGCACATCGCGGATTCGAGGCGAGTAGATCGTGACATTTGTGCGGGTTCCAGTACGGGATGACGGCCAGACGTGGCGATCCGACCTGCGTATCCGAGCGAGCGTGCGCCCGCGTCCCCCCTCGGCCGCGAAACGACTGAGGGGTGGGGCACAAATTCCAGGGGCTAGTGAGGTTCTGTCATTCCCGCGCGTTTTCAATGCGCGAGGCCGCGGCAGCTCCGGCCGAGACATAATTGCGCGGGTGCACCGCGGCATGTGTCGCGCCAACACGAAGGTCTAGCATTCTTCGTTGCAGCGACGACGTCTCATACACCGCCCGGCTTCCCGCGAGTTCGAAGCAACCTTCGACGACGTGGACGCAGGCAGAAGTAATCCACGCCGCGACGCCCTGAAGCCCGGCCAGGTCATTCATGCTCTTGGCTGCTGCCCGTTCCCGATCGCACCAGATGCGATCTGCTTCGGCCGCAAGCAGCGCGCGTGTCGCGCGGAGTTCGGTGTCAAGGCGCGCCAAACTTTCCTTAAAGCGGTCGGTTTCAGCCAGCGGAACGGTCATGCGCTGCTGCTTGAGGCCGGATGCCGCAAGCGCAACGAGATCCGCGATGGCGCCCTCGGCGACCCCCACCGAGAAGGCACCGTGCAACAGCAGGGCAACCTCGAAGACTTTACCGAAGATCGGATCGGGTGCAAAGGAGCTTCCGAAGGGAAATTCGAAGAAATTCGAGTCCGGAACGAACACGTCCCGCAACTCAACGTCGTGGCTACCGGTGCCTCTGAGCCCGAAAGTGTGCCATGTGTCGTGAATATCCCAGTGTCCAGCCGGCATCAGGCATGCCCGGATCATCGGGCCCGACGCGTCCGAGGCCGGGATTGGAGAACCATCTTCCATCATCACGCAATTGCCCATGATCCACTCGGCGTTCTGGCAGCCGCTTGCGAACGGCCAGGAGCCGGTAACCTTCCACCCTCCTGGCGTGCGCTCGGCCCTACCGGCCGGCTGCCCTGAACCGGCGAGGATGTGGTCCTTGCCATCACCGAAAATCCGTTCACACAGGGTCGGCGTCGTCAGGAATGGCAGCAAGCTGCCGACCTGGCCAATCATCGCGTTCCAGCCCACCGATCCGTCGAGCTTGGCGAGTGCCGAGGTGGCGCGAAGCGTGCTAGGAACATCGAGTTCGAGGCCGCCATAGCGTCGGGGCACGAGCACGCTGTAGATCCGCGCCGACTTGAGGGCAGTCACGAGATCCGTCGGCAGTCGCCGGTCTTGTTCGATCTGGCGGGTGTGCTCTGCGACCAGCGGGGCTAGCGCGGCGATGCACGAGAGCAACTGGTCCACCGTGGTCGCATCAGGTTCCGGCGTGCCGCCGGCTGCTGATCGTGTCTTATCAATGAGTGTTGTCATCTGGTTTTTCCTGACTGTAGGAAACGGCACACAGGCGATCTGGCCCCTGCAGGATCAGACCCGATTGCAGTGGTTTGCACCTGCGGCGGCACGCGCCGGGTCGCGCATTGCCCAGGCCTATTCCGGGGCGTATTCCTTCCACGCGCGATCAAACGCCATCCACACCTCGGCGGATCGCCCGTCCTTGATCGGGCGCTTTCGGCAGTTATGGAAAGCCCGCATTAGGACCTCGCCGTCCTGCCGTATGAACAGTTCCGTCTCCACCGACGCCCCGGTCAGATCACCGGCACGGCCACCGCCACGCTCAATGTGGCCGCTGGTAAAGACGAGCGTAGCCTCATCTCCCAGCACCACTACGTCCTCGATGCTTACGACCAGCCGGGTTCCCTTGAGATGCGTGTCGAACGCTTGCTGGTGAAACCGTCCAATGGCCCGCGATCCGCGCAGCACTGTTCCGTCGAACGCTACAAAGTGTGCATCCGGGGTGAACCCGGCTGCAAACTCTTCGCCGTTGCCATTTCGCCATCCATCCGCGATCCGCTTGAGGACTTCGGCAACCTCTACCCGGGTGGGCGCAGATGTCGTTGTTTGGTTCATGGTCATCTCTCCTTTCTTGCCGGCATCCGGGACGCCGCTGCGTGACTCCGGCTCGACGGCTTCGGGCATGATGTTCAGCGGCGCCGCGATGGCCCCAATGCGAAAGCACGCATAGTAGGCGATCGCCATCTCGGGCCGGCTTTCCATGTGCAATGCGACGCGGTCGGCGGCGCGGACGCCTCGCCGCAGCAGCGCCCATGCGAGATGCTCGGATGCGGTGGCCAGGCGCCCGTAGGTCCACGCATCCTGGTTCGCGAGGAAGGCCACGTCATCAGGACGGGTCTCTAGCTGGCGATGTAAGACGATGATCGGTGACAATGTCGGTCCTCCTGCCGTGTGCGAAGGACCGGATTATGGAGCTTGCGAGGAGCCGTCCGCGCGGCGTGGATTGCGCCGGATAGGCCGATCTTGCTACGACCGGTGGCGGGCGGAGATCGTCACGCTCAGTTCTTCCGCTCGCGGCGATACTGACCGGGGCTGGTGCCAAGGTGCTTGCGGAACACGCGGGCGAGTTGGTTGGGGTCCTCGTAGCCCACCCGAGCGGCCACCTCGATCACCGGCAGGTCGGTGTCGGTCAGCAACGCCCTCGCCCCCTCCACCCGGCGGGCGAGCTGCCAGCGGTGCGGCGGCAATCCTGTGGATTGCTTGAACGCGCGACAGAAGTGCGCGGGCGAGAGCCTGACCAGCCCGGCCAACGCGTCGAGGCTCACGTCTTCATCGAGGTGGGCGCGTAGATAATCGCAAGCGCGCCGCACCTGCCACGGCGGCAGGCCGCCCTTCTGCTGTAGTTCAGCCGTGAGATGCTCGCCGGTCGCACGAACGAGGGCAAGGATCAATGTATGCACTGCCTGCCCCACGAACAATGCTCCTAGCGGGTCATCTCCGGCGGCTTCCTGCCAGAGACGGCGTGACAATGTGGCAACGAGATCGTCGCGGAACGGGCTCGTGTGCAGCCGGCCGAAGGACACCTCGCCTGCGTGCCGGCCGTGCTCCAGGAGGACGTCGCGGACCGTTGTCGTTGGAAGAAGGCACAAGAGCAGGTCCATAGTTGCCTCGTGCTCGCAAGCGAGGGTGGTGTCAGCCGGCGACACGAGGCAATGCCCTGGACTCGCGGATATCTCGAGCGCGTCGCCACCCAACGTCAGCCCCAGCCGACCGCCCCCACCTTCGAGGAGGGTGAGCGCGAACGCCGGGGCGCTGTCATGCGCGTAGAAGCCGGCGGCCTGCTGCGGCGACCGGATCAGGCTGACGCCGTTGCCGCCGGCCGGCCGGACCTCCCAGGGGCCCGTGGCGTGGGCTCGGTCGCGCTCGAACCAGTCGCGGTGTGATCTTGGTCGACTCATGACCGCCGCTCCTATGGATAGTGGCCGGGGTTGGAACTCAGCGCCTGTCGGTACGCATCTGACCCGATGCGGACCGCGACCGCGATAACGGGCGCCGCCTCCGAGTTGGCGCCACGACGAGGGCATCACGCTCGCTACGGCGAACGCGGCAAGAGCCTACGGTTCTCTCCTCTCCGAGCCGGCCTGCGGGCACGGGACCCCGGACGTTTCACGCGCATGCTCCACGCCCTGGACATGGGACGATCGAGGGCCGTCGTCAATCGGCATGGTAAGGCCCGCCGGTTCGGCGCAATCCGGGCTGGTTCGCGCGAATCAGGCCGCGAGGCAACCGCGCCACTCCAGCAACCTCAACATCGCCGGGTTTCTCAACTCTGCCAAGCATGTCCCGCTCCGCCATCGCTGACGGTCTTTTTCGGGCCAAGCTGATGGCGCCGTCTTCGCGGAAAATCCCGAGAATCGACCAATCGACACCGATAGTCGCTGAAACCGAACAAATTCCGAATCGTCGAAATTCCCCTTTGAATTCAAGAGCGCGATTTTCTGACGGATCGGGGATACGGTTCTTTGGAATGCGCGGAAAAAGGAATGCGCGGAAAAAATTTGCGCCGAAAAATCAGCGTGTTATCATCGCTTAAAACCATCGAGTGGGAGTGAGGGGGAGTATCGACTAGCCGCGTGGCATGCGGGCGCGCCTGATCCCATCCGGTGGATCATCATAAGCAGTCATGGAATCCCGGATTGGGCCCGCGAGGTTCGCACCACGGGGGTTCCGTTCAGGACCACGGACGGCGAGGCGCAGATCGTTGCCGTACGGCAAGGGCTCGGGATGACGACGTTGCAGTGCTTTGTCGGAGATGCCGATCCCCTACTGGTGAGAGTGTCGGGTACCAACCTGCACATGTACGGAACGGTTTGGCTGCAACGATGTGGGCGCAAAGCAGCGGACGACATCAGGGGTGCGGTTGATATCGTCCACGTCGGCCGGCGCCACCAGCATCGCGCCCTTCACGGCTGAGTGCCGATGACTCCGTGCGACCCGGGCCCAGCGCGTGCTATCGCGCAGAACTGTCCATATCCGGTCATATCGCCATTGTAGCCCAAGTCGCCTGGGTGGTCCGGTATGGAAACTGGACCGCTTTGCGCTCGTGTGCTGCTCACTGCGCTCGCAATTGGCTCCGACCCCCAAAGCGAAACGACTAGCGCCGATTTATGACAAGCAAACTTGACACTCATCTGCGGCTGTGTCAAGCTTGCTTGACACATGGGAGTGCCCAACCATGCTTTCCCGCCGACACGTCGCGTTCATCGGATCCGTCGCGGTCGCCGTCGTCGGCGCGGTCCTCATCTGGTTCGGCGCGGCCGCCATCATACTGGCCGTGTTCGGCCACGACATGCAGGCCGCGGCGCCTTGGCTAGCGGTGGCCAAGTTCGCCAGCCTGGCGTGGGCGGCGGCGGTGGGATGGTTGGTCACCTGGCCCCGGCTCGACGAGATGGAGAAGGAAGCGCGCAAGCTCTGTTGGTTCATTGGGTCCACGGCAGCCATCTTGCTGACCGCGCCGATCATGCTGCTGTGGCTGGAGAACGGCGGCGCGTTCCTCGCCCGTTATACGGGTCGCCGCGGCACGCCCGGTGTCTATTTTGCTCTGGGGTGGGTCGGTCTGGTTCTTGCTCAGTTGCTGGCATCCCTGGTCGCCCGGGCCGGGTGGTGGGTGGCGAAGCGCTAAAGGCGTTGGGCCATGAAGAACCGACTCAAGACGCTGCGCGCCGAACGCGGATGGAGCCAGGCGGAACTGGCCGAGCGTCTCGACGTCTCGCGTCAGAGCGTCAATGCCATCGAGACCGACAAATACGACCCCAGCCTGCCGCTTGCCTTCAAGATCGCGCGCCTCTTCGGCCAGCCGATCGAGGCGATCTTCGACGACCGATGATGCCGGTAACGGCGGATCCGTTCTGAAGGAGAAACCTGTATGAAGGATACGGTGGGTGTTGACGGGATTTGCCGGTCGCTGTTTGTCATCGATGTGGAAAATCGACCAATCGATGCCGATGGTCGCTGAAACCGAACAAATCGCGGACCGTCGAAACTCCTCTTCAAAATCAAGAGCGCAAATTCATGACGGATCGGCCGCGTGGTACTTCATGGCCTGCGGAAAAATTGCATCGAAAGATCAAGCGAGTGAGTGGGGGGGCGTAACGCCGGGATGCTCGAGGAGAGCTTGGCATATGGTCGGCGAGCTACACATGCCGATATTTTCTATGTTTTATATTTGTCTATCGCATACTCAAATCTGGATTTTCAGAAATCACGGCTGCAACGAAATCCATCACGGCGTGTACTGCAGGGGTCTTCCTCAGGTCGCGGTGAACAACGAGCCAGATGTCGCGCGAAAAAGGAGGCACGTCTTCATGGAGGCGGACAAGATCACTGTCTCTGTCCCCGAGGAAGCAGGGCAGGCCGGCTACGCCCACCCCGGCCCGCGCGGCGATCAGGTGCTCGCTGATGTGGTTCAGTTCGCAAGCCACCGGCCGGTCGCCGGCAATGCCGACCAGCCACCGTTGCTGCGGCATGTCGGCGAAGCTCTGATCGAAGGCAATGAACTGCCACCGCTGCGGCGCAGCCAGGTGAGCATATGATCGGTGGGCATAGAGACCGAAGGCCATCACTCCCACCTTCCGCGTCATGCTTCGTGCTTCCTGCGGCCGGACGAGCCGCACGGCAACGTCAGCCTCGCGGCGGCTCAGAGAAACTTGCCGGCCTTGTGCCGGAAGTGAAAGCCGGATGTTCGGATAGTCCGCCCGGAAGCGTGCCAGGTGTTCGGCAAGAAGATGGGTGACCAGAACTGGCGGAGCGCTCAGCGTCACCCGGCCGACGAGCGGGGCATGCGCGGCCTTTGCCAAGCGACCGATGCCGTCGGCCCCGGCCTCCATCTGGACTGCCTCATCGAACACCTGCTTTCCGATCGTGGTGAGGCGGCATGATCGCGGCAGGCGATCGACCAGCCGAACGTCAAGCGCCGCCTCAAGCGCGACAAGCCGCCGGCTGACCGTCGCGTGGTCCACTTTCAGGTTGCGGGCCGCGCCGGAGAGCGTGCCGCTCTGCGCTACGGCCAGAAAATGCCGGATATCTTCCCAATCGATCATTGGTGCGAAATCTCAAGGATCACTCGTATATATACCGAATTTTCGCGCAGAGCACGCGGCATATATTTCAGGTCAAGATGGAGCAAAGGGGAACACAGCGCCATGCCAGGACAGCGCTTCGGGGTTGGTATCGTCGGCGTGGAGCCGGGCAGGAGTTGGGCCGCGCAAGGCCACATTCCTGCGCTGCGTGCGTTATCCGAAACCTTCGAAATCGTCGGCGTCGCCAACACGAGCAAAGCCAGCGCCGAGGCTGCGGCCGCCGCGACCGGGCTTCCGCGCGCCTTCGCCAATGTCGCTGAGTTGGTTGCGGCACCAGAAGTCCATATCGTCACGGTCGCGGTGAAGGTGCCTCCTCATCTGGAAATCGTGAAGGCGGCGATCGGCGCGGGCAAGCATGTCTATTGCGAATGGCCGCTGGGTAATGGCCTGGCCGAAGCCGAGGAAATGGCCGCGCTCGCCCAGGCAAAGGGAGTGCTGGGTGTGGTCGGAACCCAAGCGCGCGTCGCGCCGGAGATCGAATATTTGAGGCACCTGATCGCGGACGGCTTCGTCGGCGATGTGCTGTCGACCACGCTGGTCGCACGGGGCGGTGCCTTGCAGGGCGGCGGCAGCATCCCTGACAAGAAAACCTGGGCCTATTTGCTGGACCGCGCCAATGGCGCCACGCTCCTGACGATCCCGGTCGGCCACACGATGGCGGCTCTACGGGACGTGTTCGGCGAAGTCGCGGAAGTCTCTTCGGTGTTGGCCGTCCGGCGACCGACGGCGCTCGCGATCGATACGGGCGAGATACTGCCCGTAACGGCCCCGGACCAAGTGCTGGTCAGCGGTGTATTCGCCTCCGGCGCACCTGTCTCCATCCACTATCGCGGTGGCCCGGCGAGGGACGGCGATGGCCTATTTTGGGACATCCATGGGACGGACGGCGACATCCGGGTGTTGGGGCCATCCGGGCACACACAGATGGTTCAACTCTCCCTCAAGGGCGCGCGCAGCGACGAGAAAACGTTCAGGCCGCTCGAGGTCCCGTCGTCATATCGCGCGGGCTGGCCGGAGGATGCAGGACCGGGGAATGTCGCCCGCCTCTATGCGAGGATGGCTCGGGACTTGCAGAACGGCACCCGTACCGCGCCGAGCTTTGAAGACGGAGTCGTGGTGCATCGGATTATCGCCGCGATCGAAAAAGCTGCAGAGAGCGGAAACCGCGTCGTGCTGACCTGACTTAGGCAGGATCGACCGTCTGACGCTCTCCATTTCCAATCCCCAAGCCCGGATCCGAGCCACTTTCGAAATGATGTAAGATCGCTTCAACGAGCCGGAGCGCTCTGGCGTGGCATGCAGAGAAGAGCCAGGCGGCCGACCGCGAGATCACAGACTTCATGACCATCCGACGCGCGCGCCCAGGGTGACGAGAAGGTCGTCCAGTTGCTCGAACTGCTCGGGCATCCCATCCTCCATCCCGGCAATGGCAAAGTCGAGAGCTTCCTTCGAAGGATAGAGTTCGTGCAGGACCAGCAGCGTCTTGTCACCGTTTTCCTCGAAGGTCACAGTGGTCACGGCACCGTCATCACTTTCGTCATTAGTCCAGACGAGGCGCGAGTGCGGCATCACCTCG
This sequence comes from Rhodopila sp., assembly GCF_035548235.1. Classification (GTDB taxonomy): domain Bacteria; phylum Pseudomonadota; class Alphaproteobacteria; order Acetobacterales; family Acetobacteraceae; genus Rhodopila. The sequence goes on along the minus strand of NZ_DASZTJ010000099.1, from coordinate 50,982 downwards.
ATGTACCTGCCGAAGAACGCCATGCGCTTCGAGGCATCGTGGCCAAACTCGAAACGGTATCTGCCCCCGACGCGAACATCCGCCTCGCAGGACAGCAAGGGTACGCCTGTCGATTTCGGTGCCCACCATCGCTTGAGCAGATCGGGCTTGGTCCAAGCCTCGAACACGATGCGCGCCGGGCCGTTGAAGGTTCGCGTAATGACCAGCTCCCGGTCGGACTTCCGTTCCACCGTCGTGCGGTTCTTCTTGGAGGTGGGCTCATTCTTTCCTGTTGTGTCCACCGACCTTCTCCTTTCGTTTCAGTTCCTCGACGACTTTGTCCAGCTCATCGAAGCGTACGTCCCAGAGCTGGTGGTACCTCTCGATCCACGCCGCCTCTTGCTCCAATCGGCGTAGGCCGAGATGGCCGCCCCGGTTTCCCACTGCCATCGGAACTCGCCCCAATTCCTCGGCAAGGTCGCGCTGGCCCATGTGCTCAGGGCGGCATTGACCGGGGAATTGAAAACGAAGAACACCGCGATCATGGCCACATACAAGCATGCAGCTACGCCCCACATCCTGCGGGCCGCCATGTCGTGAGACCGATTTAGGCATAGGAAGGCGTTCACGGCGACGCCGGCGATCTCGGTGGGTGCGCCTATGAAGGGGCCCCATCCCCGATAAAGCTGCTGTTGCACTTGGAGCCAGAGCGCGCCCTCCATCCGGAGCTTGTTGGCCATCTCCAGCACGTGAGCGGCCGGGGCCAGAAGGGCTGCGATCGCGATGGCTATGCTGATGATCCGCATTGTGCACGTCCGTTTTCGGTCGGTCTGGTAGCCCCTGACAAAGGCTCGAGACGTCCGGTTCCCCGGTCGAACGGCATCCATGCCGCATTTCTGATCTAAGAGTGGTCATGCCGCATGTGGCAATGCTATCCGCGGACAGGCCGCCAGGGTGGCTGGATGTCGAACGCTTTATCGGCGGGTTGTTTCCAAATGGCTTGCCGTAGCCGAAAAATAACGTACCCCATATCCAAATACCGGGTGGAAGGGCGCTCTCTTTCTCCCGGTATCCAACGCAAACCGATTGACATGAGGGCTGGCCATGAGCGGTGGTTCCATCAGGCAGCATGCCGAGAGTTTCGCCGTCAGCCTGGTGCATGCCTTTCTTGGGCGCGCTGTTTCGACCTCGACCTGGCTGTCCGTCGGGTTTGAGCATCTGGATGCATACCTCGAAGACGGGCGGCTGATCATCGTCATCTGGCACGAATTCCTGGCCCTGGCGCCGGCCCTTCTCGGAAGGGTCGGTCGCGCCGGGAAACGGCGGACACCGGCCATCTGCGCCCTGGCAAGTACCCACCGGGACGGTGCCTTGGCCGGCAACATCGCGGAGAGGTTCGGCGTCACCCCCATCCAAGGCTCCAGCACGCGCGGCGGCGGAAGCGCGCTGCGGAGCTTCCGGAAGTTCTTCGAACGCCGGTTCCTGATGATCATCGCTCCCGACGGCCCCCGAGGACCCCGTCGCAGCTCGGCGCGCGGGCTGAACTTCGCCGGACTGGACGATGTCGCGATCCTACCGGTCGGCCTGGCCATGAACGATCCCATCCGGCTGTCGTCATGGGATCGAATGATCCTGCCTTGTCCGCAGGGCGTGGGCACGATGCGGTGCGGGCCCGTGACCGTCCTGGACCCGTCGGCTGGTGCGTTGTCGAAATACGCCGTAGTATGGGCACTGAACAAAGTGTCCCATTGATCGGCAGGAGGGTATGTCGTTAGGCCTGAGGATAGTCTCTACCGTCGTACTGCTGCTAAGGCCTGCGATTTATTTTTTCCTGCGCTTCAAGTTTCACGGACGATGGGATGCGCGGGAACGGTTGCGCCAACGCCTGGGCGTGTTCGCCACGGCGCGCGAGGCAGGGTCGCTCGTTTGGGTGCATGGCGCCAGTATCGGCGAAGCCAAGGCCGGCCTGCCACTGGTGCAGCGTCTGGCATCCGCCACGAATATTCTGTTCACAACTGCAACACTTTCATCCCAGGACATCCTGCGAAGCTCGGTTCGCACCAACAGGCGCCTTGAACATACGTCCCTGACGCTGTTTGGGCTCGATCTTCCCAACAGCGTCATGCGGTGCCTGGATTGGTGGTCACCAGATGCCGTCGTGATGCTGGAAAGCGAGATCTGGCCGCATTTCCTGATGCAGTGCCGCCGTCGGAACATTCCGATCGCTTTGCTGAACGCACGGATTTCCGATCGCAGCTTCCGTCGCTGGCGCCGTTTTTCATCCGCGTTCAAGACGCTGATGGGCACGTTCAACAGCATCCATGCCAGGACCTTGCTGGATTGCGCCAGGCTGCAGCTTCTCAGCGCACCCAAGGCGCTGACGGTGTTGGGCGACCTGAAATTCCTGGCGGAGCCACTGCCCTACAATGCCGCCGAAATGGTGCATCTCGCCCCATATTTCATCGGCCGTCCGGTCTGGCTGGCGGCCAGCACCCATCCCGGCGAGGAAGAGATCGTCTTACAAACGCATCATAAGCTGGCGGCGAAGTTCCCGGACCTGCTGACCGTCGTCGTTCCGCGCCATCCTGAACGGGGCCCGCGTCTTGAAAAGGAATTGAACGCGGACCGCAGAGCGGCCGGCAAGATGCCGCCGGTCCGGGGACTATGGATCGCCGACACGTACGGTGAGCTTGGCCTTTGGTTCCGATTGATACCAATCGTCTTCGTCGGAAAAAGCCTCGTCCCGCACGGCGGCGGCCAAAACGCCCTGGAACCGGCCCGCCTGGCCTGTGCGGTCGCGGTGGGTCCCGAAACCGCGAATTTCCTGGAGCATGTCAGCTTCCTGAAAAAGGCCGGTGCGCTCACCGAGGTCGCCGACGGGGACCAGTTGGCGGACTTCGTCGAACGGATGCTTTCCACCCCGCATCATCGCCGCCGGGTGGGCGAGTTGGCGGCTGATGCCGTATGCAGCCTTGACGCGAAGGTCTCGGATTACTGGCACGATGCGATCGAGCCGCTGTTGCCGGCGAACCGCTAATCGGAACCAACGGCGGCGACGCGATCCATGCCGGCCGACATCGCCGCCAATTTTCGCCGGACATTGTGTTCCGCATGGTCCCACGCCGCCGCCACCATATCGGCGCCGCGCGTCACGCCCTGCAATGGAAAGAACGTGACGTCGTGCAAGCCGATCGTTCCCAGGATCGCAACCAGGTAAGGCGTCAGGAAATCCGGCTGGCGTGCCGTGTCTCCGGCATAGAACCCGCCGGCGGCGACCGCGATCAGCACCGGACGATCCGGCAGCAGGCCGACCTTTCCCTCCGGTAACGACCGGAAGGTGCGCCGGATACGGACGACATGGTCGATCCACGCTTTCAAGGGCGACGGCACGGTGAAATTATGCATCGGGGTCCCGATGACGAGGCAATCGGCTTGCTCAAGCTCCGCGATCAGCGTCTCCGACAGTGCCATCGATGCCGCATCCGCGTCGGCCGGCTGCCCGATCAAGGCTTGGGCATAGGCCATGTCGACATGGGGCGGAGGGGCCAGGCCGAGATCGCGGCGCATGACAACCGAATCCGGCGCTTTGTCCACGAGGCCACGGACGATCAGTTCCGACAGCCTCGTGCTGGCCGAGGCGGCGCCGCGCGGGCTGCAGGTCAAATGCAGGACGTTCATGCCGCGACCCTCTCCAACGATTTGCCGAAGCGGATCGCTCCTGTCAGCAGTCCCTGGCGGCAGTAGAAACGATGCGCCAGCGAATTGGCCAGGCCGGTGTCGAGGACCAGGCGGGTGCACGCGTTCTGGCAGGCGATATCAGTCAACGTTTCCAGCAGCCGCGCGCCCCAGCGCCGGCCACGGGCGCGCTCGGTCGTGACCAGGTCGTCGACATAGAGAAACCGGCCGTAGATCAGGTTCTCCTGCAACCGGTATCCCGCCAAGGCGACGGCTTCGTTGCCCTGCCACACGCCCAGAAGCCGGTACTGTTCTGTTCGTAACCGAGCGAACCGGCGGATGAAATCGTCCTCGTTCACCAGATGGGGGCGGAGTTCCCGCATCACCCCGAAACAGGCCCGCAATTCCTGCTCGGTTTCCACTGGCCGGATCATGGCCTCGATCGTGTCGGTCATCGTTCGCTGAATTCCACATTGATCCCGATAGCCCAGGGGAATAATCGGTTGATGCCCCAGGTATAAGTGCCAAGATCGACAAATCGAGGTGGGCCATGCGACCAGGTGATGCACCAGGCTTCCTGACGCTGAGCCCGGCGGCGGGATCACCGCTCTATCGGCAGATCTATGCGCGGTTTCGCGCGGCGATCGCGGACGGCGTGCTCGCACCCGGCGAACGCGTCCCCGCGGCGCGTGGCCTCGCGGCGGAACTCGGCCTTGCGCGTGGGACGGTCGAAGCCGCCTATGCGCTGTTGAATGCCGAGGGGTATTTCTCCACCAGGGGGCAGGCCGGCACTTTCGTGACGACACGCCTCGATCCACGGGTCCTCTCCGCCGGGACGGCGCAAGGCGGTCCGCCGCGCGCGGGAAAGCCAGGCGAGGGAAGGGCCGAGATCCGTCCGTTTCAGATGGGACTGCCGGCCCTTGACGCTTTCCCGCGGAAAATCTGGGCGCGTCTCGCGGCCCGCTGCGTGCGGGGGATGCAAGCCGATGAAATGCTGCAGCGGACGGAGCCATCCGATGCGTTGCGAAGGGCGATCGCCGGGTATCTGGGCATCTCGCGTGGGATCGAATGCTCCGCGGAGCAGATTTTCGTCACCGCCGGCTATCGCGATATGCTGGCGTTGGTCATCAGGACCTTGATCCAACCAGGCGAAACGATCTGGGTCGAGGATCCGGGCTACCCGCCCACGCGCGAACTGCTGGTCCATGCCGGGATCGAAAGCGTGCCGGTTCCCGTCGATCCGGAAGGACTGGTGGTCGCGGACGGCATCCGTCAGGCAGCGTCGTCCCGCGCCGCAATCGTCACGCCTGCGCATCAAAGCCCGACCTGCGTGACGATGTCATTGCCCCGACGCATCGAGCTGCTGCACTGGGCGGAACAGGCCGACGCCTGGATTGTCGAGGACGATTACGACGGCGAATACCGCTATGTCAGCCAACCCCTCCCGGCGCTCAAAAGCCTGGATCGCGCCGGGCGGGTGCTCTACGCCGGCAGTTTCAGCAAGGTGCTGTTCCCAGGGCTTCGCCTCGGCTACCTGGTGGTGCCCGAGGGGCTGATCGACCAGTTCCGGCAGGTCAGCAGCATTTTCGGCAACGGCGGCGCGAACCTGGTCCAGGACATCGTCGCCCGCTTCATGACCGAGGGTCACTTCGCCCGACACATCCAACGGATGCGGCGGCTCTATGCAGAGCGACGGCGGGCAGTCGTGGCCGGGCTGAGCGCGGCGTTCGACGGCCGCCTGCGGATCGAGCCACAACCAGGCGGGATGCATCTGGTGATCCGCACCGGCGGGGCAGTATCGGACCAAGCCCTGGCGCGGCGGATGCGCGACGACGGCTTGTACGCCCATGCGCTGACCGACTGGGTGGTCCAGGCAAAGGTGGCGCCGGCCGTGCTGATCAGCTTCACCAATGTGGAGAGCGAGCAGGCGGCCCGACGGCTGGGGGAGCGGATCATGGCGCTCCTCTGATCATGGCATAGGACAAATGACCCTTCATGGTCCTGGTCCGTGGTCCATGAGCCGCCTACCTCCCGGCCAACGCAACAGGAGGTCACCATGCATATCGAACGCGTTTCTCCTCAGCAGGTCGCCCCGGACGCCTACAAGGCGGTGCTGGGCGTCGAGGCCCAGATACAGCGGTCGGGCCTGCCCAAGTCCCTGATCGAACTCGTCAAGATGCGGGCATCGCAGATCAACGGCTGCGCCTTCTGCCTGGACATGCACAGCAAGGACGCCCTGGCAGCCGGCGAGACGGCGCAACGCCTGTTCCTGCTGAACGCCTGGGCCGAGGCGCCTGTGTTCACGCCGGCCGAGCGGGCGGCCCTTGCCTGGACCGATGCGTTGACGAAGGTCAGCGAGACCCATGCGCCCGACGCGGCCTATGAGGCCTTGAAGCCGCATTTCAGCGACAAGGCGATCGTCGACCTGACGATGCTGATCGGGATGATCAATCTGTGGAACCGGCTCGCCATCGGCATGCGTTACGTCCCGGATGCGGCCTGACATCGGACCGTTCCGTCATGGTGGGGCAGGCCCGCCATGACGGGACGGATCCACACCGCCGGGTGCCAAGCTTCCAGCCGAAGTGCATCCGGCTAGATACCCGGACGCCTTTCCGGTAGGGTCCATGTCTTCCGTTGACCCAAGGACCCTGGCCGCGCCCCGTTTGACGCATGGAACCCGCCCTCGACACCGCGCATAGCGCCGCGGACACGCTGATCCTGCACCTCGACGGGTTCGAGGGCCCGATGGACCTGCTGCTCAATCTCGCGCGGGCGCAGAAGGTCGATCTGGCGAAGATCTCGATCCTGTCGCTGGTGGACCAATACCTGGCGGTGATTGCGGATGCGCGGAAATACAGCCTGGAACTGACCGCCGATTGGCTGCTGATGGCGGCCTGGCTGACCTGGCTGAAATCACGCCTGCTGCTGCCCGCCCCGTCCGATGAGCTAGAGGACGCCGAGGCGGTCGCCGCCGCGTTGACAGAGCGGCTGGCCGAACTCAGCGCGATGCGCAAACTGTCGGCATGGCTGGGGCGCCGGCCGATCCTGGGCGACGATGTTTTCGCCCGCGGCATGCCCGAAAGCCACGAGGAAATCGACAGTTCGGGCGTGGTCATCGAGCCCGGGGTGTTCATCCGGGCTTATCTGCGCGCGATGCGGCGGGGGGCGAAGTCGACCGGCTATACGCCCAAGCCGCTGAATTTCTGGACCTTGCAGGCTGCGCTGCACAGCATGTCGCAGCGGGCGGAGCGGCAATTCTCCTGGACGGACCTGCAGGATTTCCTCCCCGAGTCGCCATTCAACGAAACCGAGCGGCGGGCGGCGGTGGCGAGCACGTTCCTGGCAGGCCTTGAACTGGCAAAAAGCGGCGCCGTCCAGGTGCGGCAGCAAGAGGCCTTCGGCCCCATCCTATTGCGCACGACGCCGGACGGCTCCGACCCCGCGCCGTGACCGACGTAACGATCCTGCCGACCGACGATACGCTGCGCCTGATCGAGGCGCTGGTGTTCGCCAGTGCGGAGGTCGTGCCCATGAAGGACATCTCCGCCCTGCTGCCGGAAGGCATCCATGCGGACGTCGTCGTCAAGGTGCTGAAGGCCCGCTACGCCGGGCGTGGGGTGGAGGTGGTGGAGGTCGCAGGCGGCGTCGCGTTCCGCACCGCGCTGGACCTTGCGCCGCGGCTGCGGAAACTGATCGCCAAGCCCCGGCGGCTGACGCCGGTGGCGATGGAGACGCTGTCGATCATCGCTTACCACCAGCCGGTGACACGGGCGGAGATCGAGCATATCCGCGGGGCCTCCCTGTCGCAGCAGACGCTGGACCAGTTGCTGGAGCTGGAACTGATCACGCCGAAAGGCCGGCGCGACACGCCGGGGCGGCCGACGATCTGGGGCACCACCGCGGGGTTCCTGTCCTATTTCGGGATCAAGGCGCTGGATGAACTGCCGCGGCGGGACGATCTCCTGATCGATCGCGGCTAGGGGTAACGGACGGCCGATCCGGTCTGTAGCCATCGGTCAGCGTTCCCAGAAAGGCGATGATGTCCTGCTCCTCCTGCGGCGTCATCGCGGGCTGCTCGCCCGGATGGCGGTCGAAGGGCGGGTCGGTTACATCGACATTGGCACGATAGGCGGCAGGGATGTCGTTGTATTTTTCAACCTTGCCATCCGGGCCGCGCGGATAGATGCGGCCTGGGTCGACGTCGCGGTAGTCGTAGAAGTCCAGCACCTGCTGCAGCGTCGTATAGCGACCGTTGTGGAAGAACACGTGGCGCCGCGCGACGTTGCGCAGCGTCGGCGTGATGAACATGCCGCAGTAGGCGGTCTGGTTCCGCATGTCAGTCCGCCAGGGGCCGCACAGGCCGAGATCGTGATAGGCCGGATCGGCATTGGCCTTCAGTGCCGGGTTGCGGGGCACGCCCAGGGCCTCGAACTGATGGTCGGTGAACAGCGGCGGCTCACCGTTCGGTCCGACCGTGTCGACATGGCAACCGCCGCAGTTGGCTTTGTCGGGGTCGTTGTACAGGACGTAGCCGCGCATCTCCGCCGGCGTCATCCGGGCGCGGCCCTCCAGCCAGTCATCGAATTTGCTGGTGAAGGGATGGAAGTCCACGTTCTCGATCTGGTAGCGCGCCAGCGCGAACGTGGCCTCATCCACCAGCAGGCTGTCGTTTCGCAGGATGGTCGAACCGAACAACTGTACGAACCGCTTGGCGTATGATGCGTGGCGCAGCTTCTCGGCGACGGCGTGGATCGACGTGTTGGCCATCTCCAGCGGGTTCAGCAGCGGACCCGTTGCCTGCTGTTCCAGCGAATCGGCCCTGCCGTCCCAGAACAAGCCGCCCTGGGGCACCAGCGCGGCGGCGCTCTGGGCCGTGCTGTCGGCGGTCTTGGTGGGGCGGGCGATGTCCTGGCTTTGGGCGACCATCTGCGCCAGGGTGACGTTCTCGTTTTCCTCGTCGTCCGGACCGACGCTGAAGGCCGGTTCCTCCTCCAGGTATTCCAGGCTGGGCGGCGGTCGTACGCCTTGCAGGGTCATGTGCGGCCCGCCCAGGACGGCGGGCGCGTCGCCGCCGGGACCATAGGCATGATCCGGCATATGACAGGTCGCGCAGGACTGACGGCCGGAAACCGAGAGGCTGGTGTCCATGAACTCCAGCTTCCCCAATTCCGCCATGGCGGACAGCGAGGCCTGGACCGGTCGGCGCAGCTTGACCGGCCAGGGGTTCTCGCCCCGCGCCAAGGCGGCTTGCGCCCGATCGTCATGCGGCGGCGACGGAACGCCGGCCGCCAGGCAGGTCAGCGCCAGGCCGATCCCGCCCGTGACCGCCGCAACGGCCAGACCGAGGCGCACGGGGCGCATCGGGTCGTCAGTTCGTCGTGGGCGCGGATTTCAGGACCTCGCCCGTCGCGGGATCCAGATAGAACGGCGTCAGATGCGGCTTGGCCTTGAAGTCGAACATCCCCATTACGCTGCCGGACGTGGCGTCGAAGGATCCGCCGCCCAGCCGCCGACCGTGCAGCCAGTTGTCCTCGATGAAGCGGACCACCGAGGCCTGGCTGATCAATCGGTGGTCCACGCTGTTGGTCCGAGCCCAGGGCGAGACGATCAGGAACGGGATGCGCGTGCCCGGCCCGCAGCGGCCATTCACCGGCTTGCCGTCCACACCATCCTTCGCCGGGCCGGTCCCGCACTTGGCGGGTCCATTGAGCTGGTCCACCTGATCGGAGGAACTGCTGGTGGTCTTGGTGAAGACGTGATCATACCAGCCGTCGGAGTCGTCCCAGGTGATGATGACCGCGGTGTTCTTCCAGTCGGGCAATTGCTGCAGGAAGTTGATGAGCTGCACCGATCCGGCCTGCTCATCCAGCGGGTCGGAATAGCCGGCATGGCCGTCCTGGTAAGCGGGCAGCTTGATGAAGGACACCGAGGGGAAATCGCCTGCCTTCACGGCGGCGTAGAAGTCCGCCAGGTCGTATTCGTGGTTCGCCGGATCGCGGGTCTTGCCGTCCGCCTCCAGGCTATGGCCCACGGCCGCGAGCGTGCTGGGTCGTGCATGGGTCGGGTTGGCGGTGGAGCTGTAATACTGGAACCAGTTGTGGTGCGGGATGTAGTCGACCACGTTCTGGCCCACGACCTCGGAATGCGTGCTGCGCTGGCAGGCGGTGGTGCCGTTCGCGTTCTTGATGCCCAGGTCGAAGCCGCCCATGAAGCCGCCCCACGTGACGCTGCCGTCGTTCAGCAGGTCGCCGATGTTCTTCCCGGTCATCATCACCTGGTCCTTGGGCGCGGAACAGGCGTCATAGGCAGGGTCGACGTCGTTGATCATCGTCAGGCCGCCCTGGCCATCGTTGATGTAGTAGCTGACGGCGGCCATCGTGGAGGGCTGTTTGGTGGTGGCGACGATCTTCATCCCGTTCGTCTGGCCCGCGACCACTTCCAGCGCCCCCGGCGTGCTGGGGCCATAGGTGTCTGTGAAGGCGTTGTCGTCCATCGCGAAGCGCTGGGCGTAGTGCCACATGGCGGTGACGGTGTTGCCGTCGAAATAACCCATCACCTGGCCCTTGGTGCCGAACGTGCCGGCCCCGCCTGCCGTGCCCTTGCCGGTGTATTTGGGGAACAGGTCCGCTTTGCCGCCATTATAGGCCTGCTGTTCGGCCGTATAGGCATGGTTCTGGTCGGCCGTATTGGCCTGGGTGCGGTCCAGGCGGAAAGGCGCGGCGGCATCAGGGCCGTTGGCCGGGTTCAGGTTCGGGTTCTTGATCAGCAGCCCGGCGTTTTCCACGCTCGCCACCCGCGGTGTGTGCGGCGTGGCGGCAAAAGCAGGTTCGCCCGGCGGATTGGCCGCCTTCGGGTAGGTAGCGAAGTAATGGTCGAACGACACGTTCTCATTGAACAGCACCACAAGGTGCTTGATCGGCGTCGCGGTGCGCGCGGCATCCTCGGGGCTGACCGCGGCGCCGGCCGGCCCTGACGTCAGCATTGTGGTCGTGAGAAGGCCGGTGACGGCGGAAGCCAACAATTTGCGTCGGATCATGAGGCGAATCCTGCGAGAACGTGATCAACGTTGGTTCTCTACGGTGCGCTCCGCTATCCGACATGTGAAGAACTGATGACACGGGATGTCCCCGCTTCCCGCGACCGGCGGGCGGGACGGATCGGCGCCGGCGGTTGACATCCACTCCCGCCGGCGATGTCCTGCGCGGCCCTCGGCTGGCTCAGCAAGGTCAAGAACACCATGACAGGAAACGTCCCCGCGGCACGTGTCGCGTTCGACCAGTTAAAGAAGGGCGGCGCGCCAATCGCCTGCCTGACCGCCTATACCGCGCCGATCGCCCGCCTGGTCGATCCGCATGTCGACCTGATCCTTGTCGGCGATTCCCTGGGCATGGTCGTCTATGGCTTCGCCAATACACTGTCGGTGACGCTGGACATGATGATCGCGCACGGCGCCGCTGTCGTGCGGAACACCGTGCATGCGCTGGTCGTCGTCGATCTCCCGTTCGGCACCTATGAGGACTCGCCGCGTCGGGCCCTGGAAAGTGCCTTGCGGGTGATGCGCGAAACCGGCTGCCAGGCGGTGAAGCTGGAGGGCGGGCAGGAGATGGCGGAGACCGTCGCCCACCTGGTGCGCCACGGGATCCCCGTCCAGGGACATATCGGCCTGATGCCCCAATCCGTCGAGAAGATGGGCGGCTTCAAGATCCAGGGCCGGGGCCCTGATTCAAGCGCCAAGGTCAGGGCAGATGCCGAGGCCATCGCGGCCGCCGGCGCGTTCTCCATCGTCATCGAGGGCACCGTGGAGCCGGTGGCGCGCGCGATCACCGACAGCGTCGCGGTCCCCACCATCGGCATCGGCGCCTCGCCCGCCTGCGACGGGCAGATCCTGGTGGTCGACGACATACTCGGCCTGGTCCCGAAGCCGCCGCGCTTCGCCAAGCGTTATGCCGACGTGCCGGCCCTGGTGACCCACGCCGTCACGGCGTATGCGGACGACGTTCGGGCAAGGCGCTTTCCCGGTCCGGAGCATTGTTTCGGCGACAAGGCCTGACGGTCAGCCGCCGCCATCCGTCCACGGGTTGCGGAAAAAGCGCAGCCTGCCGAACTGGGCTGTGCCCTATGGGTGAGAAACGGAAATCAGGGGACCCTTGCCCGTGCTCGCGTCTATCCCCGCCCGTTAACCGATCGTAAACTTCTCCCCCGCTAGGCTGCGGCGGCTCGACCAAAATGGCCCGCACCGCATGCCGCCTCCTGCTTCCTCATCCCTGCCGCTGATCGCCGGCCGCTTTACCGTTCATCCCGACAAGCCGATGCCGGAGGCTGGAGGCGGGCTGCCTGCCTTCCTCGCCACCAGCCAGGACGCCGCCGATGGCGCGCATATCGGTATCATGGTGGCCCGCGACGCCTCGCCGCGGGTCGAGGCGTTGCGCATGATCACCGATCATATCGACTGCCTGATGACCCCTGGCGGCCACGGCGTCGGCCCCGCACCGAACGGCGGCGAAACCTGTTACATTATTTATTCCGCCCCGCCGGGACCGCCCCTGTCCGCCGGCACGACGCGGTGGACCGATCGCGCGCTGATCGACCAGGTGCTGAAGCCGACGGCGCGCATCCTGCTGACGCTGCAGGGGATGGGGCTGACGCACCGCGCCATCCGGCCGGACAACGTCTTCCTGGAGGGGCCTGGCCAACTCGTCACCTTGGGCGCAGCCTGGGCCACCCCGCCGGCCATGCACCAGCCGACGCTGTTCGAGACGCCCTATACAGCCATGTGCGAACCCGTTGCGCGCGGTCCGGGGACGATCGCCGACGACGTCTATGCCCTTGGCGTCCTGATGATGTGCCTCGCGGCCGGCAAGACGCCCTGCGAGGGCATGACCGACGAGGAGATCATCCGCGCCAAGCTCGGCCTGGGCAGCTTCGCCGCCCTGTCGCGCGACCTGCGGCTGTCGGGCTTCATGACCGACCTGCTGTCCGGCCTGCTGGCCGAGGACCCGGACCATCGCCCCTCGCCGAAGCTGCTGCTCGATCCCAACGCCGCTCGCGCCCGCCGCGTCGCGTCCAGTCCCGCCCGGCGCAGCCACGATCCGCTGCAACTGGGCGACCTTGTGCTGCACGACGCCCGCACCGTCGCCTATGCGATGTTCAAGGATGAGCGGCGGGCCATTCAGGCACTCCGCAATCCGACGATCTCGACGTGGCTGCGCCGGAGCCTGGGCGATGCCGGGGTCGCCCAGAAGATCGAAGACCTCGTGCGCAAGCGGATGGCCGAGACGCGGCCCGACCCGCGCAGCGACGCCAGGCTGCTGATGCGGGCGATCGCGGTACTCGATCCGCGGATGCCGGTGTGCTGGCGCGGCGTGGCGATGCGGCCCGACGGGGCGGCCGGCCTGCTGTCGGCCGCGATCGGCGACGATCCGAAGATGCTGTCGATCATCCAGGAGATCTTCATACACGACATCATCGAGATCTGGGCCACCAGCCATCGGTTCGACAAGCCGTATCGTTCGAAACGATCTGCCCGCGTCGTCGCCGCCTGCCAGCGCCTGGCCGCGGACGGCGTGCCGGATGCGCTGTTGCGCATGTTCTATCGGGTCAATCCGATGCTGCCATGTGCCGCGCCGGCGATGGCCAGGGACTGGATCGTTGACGTTCCAAGCCTGCTGACCGCCCTCGACAAGGCGGCGCCAGCGGCAAAGGGGTCACTGCTCGACCCGCCTCTGATCGCCTTCATCAGCGCGCGCGCGGAAGAGGATGTCGAACCGCAGCTTCGTGCGCTCGCAACGGCGCAGACCGAGGATGATCGGCGCCGGACCGAGATCAGCCTGCTGCGTGCCCTGCAAGCCGGTCACGGCGCAGGTCCGTTGCAGGCGCTCACGGCCTGGGCGGCGAAGCGGCTGACGCCCGCGGTTGAGAGCTGGCGCAACCGCCCACACCGCCAGCAGATCGCCGCGCGCCTTGGGGAACTGGCGAAGGCCGGCGACCTGGCGCCCATCCTCGACCTGCTGTTCAACCGGATCCGCCGTGAGCAGGATGCGGCCGGGGAACGGCTGGCAATCGAGCGGCTTGCGTCCATCGATGCGGAAATCCGCGCGATCGATGAGGACGACACTGCCAGGGCCCTGGTCGCACGCCATTTCGGGGCGGTGATCGTCGCGGGCGGCGGACTGGTGGTCCTGATCCTGCGCGCTCTTGCGCTGATGACGCCGTGATGCGGATCCTGTTGCTGCTGATCCTGGTGCTGGGCGTCGGCGCGTTGATCGCTCTGTCGCCCGACCTGGCCATCCCGGTGGCGCTGCTGCTGTTGCCAGGTCTGGTGACGCTGCTGCTCGACCGCTCGCCTGGGCTGACCTTGGCGCGGGCCATGTTGGTGTTCCAGGCCGTGGCGTCCATCGGGCCGGTGCACCGGGCGTTCTATGCCTGCACCGGCCTGCATGAATGCCTGGCGCGGATCGACCGGCCACGGAGCGTGCTGATCGCCTGGCTGGCCGCTGCCGTCGCCTGGGCGCTGTGCGAGTTGGCGCCGATCGGGCTGCGGCTGCTGGACGATGCACGGCTGCGCATTCGCCGCGCCGAATTGCAGAAGCAGCGTGCCGAGCTGATGGCGGAATGGGGATTGAACGATCCTGGCGGCGGCCCGGGCGCCCGGAGGCGGTAGCCTCCTCCAACGGTATCGATGGAAACATCCTGGGGCAGGTTGCGGCCAGTCCGAAGCGGTCCGGGCGCGTATCAAACCTCTTGTGCGAAGCGGCCAGTTGGCGGACGCTGTCGTCAGAACAAAAACATGGGAGGTTGCGTAATGGGACAGATGTTCCGTCGGCGGCATGTGCTTGCCGCTGGCTTCGCGGGCGGCTTTGCCGCCGGGTCTTCCCGCTCCGCTCGGGCTCAAGCGGCGCCGATCAAGATCGGGGTGCTGACGGACATGGTGGGCGCCTATGCCGCCAATACCGGACCGGGATCCGTGGTCGGCGCCCGGCTGGCGATCGAGGATTTCGCCAAGGCCCATCCGCGGATCAAGGTCGAGCTCGTCTCGGCTGACCTGCAGCTCAAGCCGGACGTGGCGGTGGCGATCGCCGGTGACTGGTTCAACAACCAGGGCGTCGACCTGATCACGGACGTGCCGTTGTCTTCAGCGGCCTTCGCCATCGGCGACATGGTGAAGGCCAAGGACAAGGTGGCGATCTTTACCGGCGGCGCGTCGGCCGACATCACCGGCAAGCATTGCGGCCCGAACCACCTGCACTGGGCCTATGACACCTGGTGCATGCCCCATGCAGTGGTGGACGCGACCGTGAAGGATGGCGGCGACACCTGGTATTTCATCACCGCCGACTATGCCTTCGGCCACTCGCTGGAAAACGACGCAGCGAGCTTCGTCGTCGCCGCGCACGGCAAGGTGCTGGGCCAGGCGCTGGCGCCGTTTCCGGGGACCACGGATTTCTCGTCGTATCTGGTGCAGGCGCAATCGTCGGGTGCGAAGGTGATCGGCTTCGCCAACGGCGGCAATGACACGGTGAACTGCATCAAGCAGGCGGCTGAGTTCGGCTTGCAGAAGACGGGCGCCAAGATCGCCGGGCTGCTGTTCCTGATCCATGACGTGCATGGCGTCGGCCTGCAGGCGGCGCAGGGCGTGCTGCTGACGGAGCCGTTCTATTGGAACTTGAACGAGCATACCCGAGCATTCACGAAGCGGTATGCGGGGCGGATGCCGAATAATGTGCCGGGATCGGTGCATGCCGCGCAATATTCCGCCGTCACCCACTACCTCAAAGCTGTCGCCGCGCTCGGTGTCGACAAGGCGAAAGCCAGCGGACGCACGGTGGTCGAGTGGATGAAAGCCAATCCGACCGACGACCCCCTGTTCGGCAAGGGGCTGGTGCGCACGGACGGGCGGAAGATCCACGACATGTACCTCTTCGAGGTCAAGTCGCCAGCACAGTCGAAAATGCCGTTCGACTATTACATCACCAAGCGCGTCGTGCCGGCGGCGCAGGCGTTCCGGCCGCTCGACCAGGGGGGCTGTCCGCTGGTGCGGAGCTGATCACGCCGGGCCGTTCATCCTGCTTGGGGATCGCGGACGCGGACGAAGTTCATGGGCTTGAAGCTCATGACCACGTCGCCGTTCTGGTTCAGGGTCTCGACCAGGCTGTGGACCAGTCCGCGATCGGGACGGGAGCTGGAGCGGCGGGCCTCGGTCACGGTGACCCGCACGGACAACGTGTCGCCGGGCCGGACGGGGCGGGTCCAGCGGACCTCATCGACGCCGGGGGCGACCAGGCCATTGAACGGCAGGTAGTTGTCGACGACCTGGCGCATGGTCACGCCCATGGTCTGCCAGCCGCTGGCGATGATCTCGCCGAACGGGCCGGCGGCCGCCAGCGCTGGGTTCACATGCATGGCCTGCGGGTCGTATTGGCTGGCGAAGGCGATGATCTCGGCTTCCGTCAGGTGGACGGAGCCGCATTCGTAGGTGGCGCCGACGACGTAATCCTCGAAGAAGCGGTCGGTGGGCGGGGTGGCGAAGGTGTGGGTCATCGCGGTCCTGTCTCCGGGTCGCTGGCCGGTAGCATGGGGGGCGGCGATGGGCAAACAAGCGGCGGTGATGGTGGCTATTCCAGCAGGCGCCGGGCGGCGTCGACGACCGCGTCGACAGTGATCGCGTCCATGTCGCGTCCGCGCACGGCGATGGCGCGCCGTCCGACGGGGCCGTAGACATCCGCGTCGGTCGGCCCGAACAGGCCGACAGTGGGCGCGCCCGCCGCGGCGGCCATGTGCATCAGGCCGGAATCGTTCCCGATGAAAAGACTGGCTCGGGCCAGGCAGGCCGACACCTCCGGCAGCGAGAGTTTCGCCACCAGATCGATCGCGCCGGGCAACTGGGCCAATACGGCATCGGCCATCGCCCGCTCGCGCGCACCGGGGGCACCGAGCACGACGGGGCGGGTGTCGGGACCGGCGAGGCGGCGGAAGGCGGCGGCAAAACGATCCCCTGGCCAGACCTTCCCCGGCCAGTTGGCGGTGGGGGCCAGGGCGATGAACGGCCGGTCCGGTCCCAGCAGCGCCCGGACCCGTTGGGTGTCGGCGTCGTCGAACCAGGCGACCGGGGCAGGGGGCGGATCCAGTCCCAGGATCGCCGCCAACTCCGCCGTTTTTGGCCCGCCTCGGCGACGGAACACCGCGCGCCGCCGCGTGGGCACCAGCCAGGACAGCGCGGAGCCCCTTATGTCCACCACGAGGTCCCACAGATGCGGCGCGACGGTTGCCCACAGGCGGACCCAATGTGCGCCCCAATCCCGCTTTTCCATCACCAGCGTCGCCGCCCGGTTCGGCATGCGGTCGAACAGGCCCTCGGCCACCGGGCCGCAGACGACGGTGATGCGTGCCGCCGGGTAGGTGCGGATCAGGTGGTCCAGCAGCCCGGTGGACAGGACAGCATCGCCCAGGCGAGTAGAGGTGACGAAAAGGATACGCATGACCGTCGCGCTGTAGCAGGGGTTTGACCCGCCGCCCATGGTTGGGCATGGCTTGGCGCCAATCATTGCCGCTGGAGGAAGTCCATGTCCGAAGAAACCGTCGTCGCCCTGGGTGAGGACTATCCGGAACTGCGGGAGTCCGTCCGCCGCATCTGCGCGCGGTATCCCGGTACCTACTGGTCCGGGCTGGAGGAGAAGGAGGCCTATCCTACTGAATTCGTGGGCGAACTGACCGAGGCCGGGTTCCTCGGCGCGCTGATCCCCGAGGAGTACGGCGGCTCCGGCCTACCGCTGCGCGCGGCGGCGGTGATCCTGGAGGAGATCAACGCCAATGGCTGCGTCGCCAGCCAGGGCCATGCGCAGATGTACATCATGGGTACGCTGCTGCGGCATGGCAGCGAGGCGCAGAAGCGGAAATACCTCCCTGAGATCGCCGCCGGCCGCATCCGCCTGCAGGCGTTCGGCGTCACGGAGCCGACGACAGGGTCGGACACCACGCAACTGAAGACCCGCGCGGTGCGGGATGGCGATTCCTATGTCATCAACGGGCAGAAAGTATGGACGTCGCGCGCGCTGCATTCGGACATGATGCTGCTGCTGGCGCGCACGACCTCGGCCGACCAGGTGAAGAAGCGCAGCGACGGGCTGTCGGTGTTCCTGATCGACATGACCGCGAAGAACACCGGCAAGGGCCTGACGGTGCGGCCGATCAAGGCGATGATCAACCACAACACGACCGAGGTGTTCTTCGATAATTTCCGCATTCCCGCCGACAGCCTGATCGGCGAGGAAGGAAAGGGGTTCCGCTATATCCTGGATGGCATGAACGCCGAACGAATCCTGGTGGCCAGCGAGGCGGTGGGCGACGGCAAGTGGTTCGTGAAGAAGGCGACGCAATATGCCAAGGACCGGGTGGTGTTCGGCGCGCCGATCGGCAAGAACCAGGCGGTGCAGTTCCCGATCGCCCGCGCCTGGGCGGAACTGGAGGCCGCCGACATGATCTGCCGCCGCGCGGCGGCGCTGTTCGACGACGGCAAGGAATGCGGCGCGGACGCCAACATCGCCAAGCTGTTGGCGTCGGAAGCGGCCTGGAAGGCCGCCGACACGACCATGCAGACCTATGGCGGGTTCGCCTATGCGCGGGAATACGAGATCGAGCGGAAATGGCGCGAGGTGCGGCTGTACCAGATCGCCCCGATCTCGACCAACCTGATCCTGGGCTATGTCGGCCAGCACGTGCTGGGGATGCCGCGGTCGTATTGAATTCGGTTACATATGATATGAACTGGCCCTTCAAGGGGCCGGTTGCAGCCGGACGGGGCGGCGATTGACATCCGTCAGGCCTGTTCGCAACATCGAGGCATAACGGCCGCGAGCGGATGACTGATGTCACCACGTTCAGACGTCATCGTGCTCAGCGGCCGACGGAACCTTGGGAAACGGACTGGAAACGTCAGCCATGATGGGTATGCGGTTACGCTGGGTCATCGGTTCGCTCATGTTCCTGGCGGGCATGATCAACTATCTCGACCGGTCGGCGCTTGGCGTTGCGGCGCCCTTGATCCGCCAGGACCTGCACTTGGATGCGTCTCAGCTTGGCATCGTCTTCAGCAGCTTTTCGTTCGGCTATGCGCTGTTCTGTTTCGTCGGCGGTTACGCCTCCGACCGATTTGGGCCGCGCAACGTCATGGGCGTGTCCATGATCGCCTGGTCGATCTTCTGCGGCCTGACCGCCGCGGCCTGGAGCGTCGCGTCGCTGCTGGTCGTCCGAATCCTGTTCGGCATGGGGGAGGGGCCGATCGGCTCGACCTTCAACAAGACCGTCCGAAACTGGTTTCCGCACGGCCAGCAGGCCAGCGCGGTCAGCGTCGCCAACGCCGGCACTCCGCTGGGCGCGGCCGTTTCAGGACCGGTCGTCGGATTGCTCGCCCTCAGCGTCGGCTGGCGGCCGGCCTTCATCATCATCGCCCTGATCGGCATCGCCTGGGTCGTGTTCTGGTATGCGATCGCGACCGATCATCCCCGCGAGAACGGCCGCATCACGTCGCAGGAACTGGCCGAATTCGAGGACGGCCAGAAGACCCAGCCGCCGCCCTCGGCCTCGCCCCAGCCGCTGGGCAGCCTGATCGCGCGGCCGGCGATCCTGGCCACGGCCTTCGCCTTCTTCGGCTATTCCTGCATCCTGTTCTTCTTCCTGACCTGGTTCCCGACCTACCTGGTGTCGGCGCGGCACTTGAGCATCGCCAGCATGAGCTTCGCCACCACCATCCCCTGGCTGGTCGGGTTCATCGGGCTGACGGCGGGCGGCCCGCTCTGCGACCTGATCTTCAAGATGACCGGCAACCCGATTCTGGCGCGCAAGCTGGTCCTGGTGGTGTGTTTGCTGGTGGCGGCGCTGTGCATCGGGCTGGCAGGCGAGGCGGACACGGTGTTTTCGGCCGTCGCGCTGATGACCGTGTCGGTGTTCTTCATGTATCTGACGGGGAACACTTATTGGGCGATCATCCTCGATACGATCGAGCAGGACCGCGTCGGCGGCGTCTCGGGCTTCGTCCATTTCATCGCCAATTGCGGCGGCATCGTCGCGCCGCTGATGACGGGGTTCATCGTGCAGGCGACCGGTTCCTTCTTCGCCGCGTTCCTGGCGACAGGGGCGATCGCGGTACTGGGCGCGCTGGGGGTGGCGGTGTTCGTCCGCGCCCCGGCGGCTGCCGCGATCGGCGGGCGGCTGCGGGCGGTCGGTTAGACCGTCATGGCGTCGATCCGCACGGCCATACCTTGCGGCGATTGCCTCCGACTGTGCGGGACGACCAAAAAATGTCGATGAGGGAATAATCGCCTCGCCGCGGTGTCCTATAAGGCGTGGCACCACGCAAAACGGGAGGAAACACGGCATGACGCGAAAGACGATCCTGACGACCCTGGCAGGCCTCATTTTGACGAGCGGCGTTGCGCTGGCGGCCGCTCCGGTCCAAGTCTCGACGACGGCGAAGGGAAGGACCTTGGTCGATGCCAAGGGCATGACGCTCTATACCTTCGCCAAGGACAGCGACGGCAAATCCGCCTGCAACGGCGCCTGCGCTACCAACTGGCCGCCGTTGAAGGCCGAACCCGGGGCAAGCAGCGGCGCGGGCTACTCGGTGATCATGCGCGACGACGGCAGCCGTCAATGGGCCTATAGGGGCAGGCCGCTCTATACCTGGAGCAAGGACAGCAAGCCGGGCGACGTCACCGGCGACGGATTCCTGAACGGCGCCTGGCACGTCGCCCGGCCCTGATCGAACGGACCGGCGACGGCTCCGGCTCAGGCGGCCGGTCTACCCGCCAGCAGCGTCTCGGCCTGTCGTGCGGCTGCCTTCGCCATGGCGAGCAGGGCGGCGTCCGACGCGCTGCTGATCGGGTGATCGATCACCGCGAACCGGTAGCCGGGAAAGCCCAGCACACGCGCCATCAACTCCGCCGCACTGACGAAGCGCGTCGTCATCACGCCCATGCCGGGAATGCCCAATCGTTCGGCTGTGATGGAGTCATGCAGACTGCACGACGAGCAGCTTCCTCAGTCGCCGACGCCGGCGACGACCGCCTGCCAGCGGCGCAACTCATCGACGATGTGCGGATCGGCCGGGGCGCTGTAGTTGGACTTGGTGCGCCGGACCACCGACGCGACGCCGTAATTCTGCCGCAGCACCTGCTCCAGATGGTTGAAGAACCCCTGGGTCCCTTCCTTTCCGTTGGAGACGAAACCGATCGTCGCGCCTGCCAGCGACGCCAGCCTGGGCGCCGGCCTGCCGACCAGGGGCACGGTTTCGTTGGTGGGATCGAGGACCCGGATCGTCATGCCGCCGATCTCACTCCGCCACCGGGCCACAGTCAATCGGCTCGCAGTCAATGCAGACGCCGATCGGCGCGGTGACCGCCTGGCTCTTGAGGCCGAGCCACGGGGGAATGATGGCACCGAAACCGCCGGCGGGGCCGCCGGCCGCGACGATCAGCAGATGCTCGGGCGAGGGCAGTGCGGCGTATTCGCGGTCGCCCTCCTCCCGCACCACGGCGGCCTTGCCGACCTCGGCCCATTCGCTGCGGCGGATGCGGGCGCGTTTCCAGATGAACTCGGCGATGTCGGACTTGCGCCAGCCGGCGCCTTGCAGATGGTCGCGCAACTGCTTGGGCACGACCATGATGTAGTTGCCGCCCCAGATCGAATAATGCCGCATGTTGGCTCGGATTTCAGCCGCGAAGGTCTCCAGGATCTCCTCGGGCTTCGTCGTCCATTCGTTCATGATCTGGCGCGGCGCGCCGGCGGCCATGACGGTGACGGCCGAGGCCTCGGGCGGCACGCCGCGCTGGGCATGCAGCGGCACCCAGGTCGAGTCCTCCTCGTCCTCGGCGATGCAGTAGCTGAACTTGCCGGGATGACCGAGGGTGGAGCGATCGATGCCGCCGGGCCGGACTTCCAGGACGTTGATCAGCGACAGGCGGATCGTGCGCCCGATCACCGCCGTCGCCCGGTCGCTGTTGCCCAGCGCGTTGAACCCGCCGACAGCCCCGATCTCCCGCCGCAGGGGACCATTCAAGATGACGGCAACGGCGCAGCCGCCGGTGGAGGAGGTCGCGCCGTGCAACAGGAACTCCGGCTGCAACATGGCGGCGAAGGCGGCCAGAACGGCAGGGAAATGCATCGGCAGGCAGCCGGCCATGACCGCGTTGACCGCCAGCTTCTCGGCGGTGATCGGCACGCCGCGCACCGGTTCCACCCCCAGAAGCTGATCGGGCGGGGTCATGGCCCATTCCAGGCAGGCTTCTACCGCTTCGGGCGTCGGCGGGACGATGGGCAGGCCATCGGTCCAGCCGTTGCTGTGATAGAATTCCTGGGCAACCCAGGGGTCTGCGAGTTCGTGGACGGTGGAAGCCAGTTGCATGTCGTTCCGCCTTCTTGGACCGTCGGGATGATACGACGCTTCGCTGGGAATGCCATGTATTGTCCCAAGGGCATCATTCCATGGATCCCCTCGCGTCTAGCCCCGATTGGCCCCCATCTTGTATGAACCCACCCACCTTCGAATGGATCAGGGAACGTCATGGACGAGGATTTCCGCAAGGCAGCGCTCGACTACCACCGGCTGCCGCGGCCCGGTAAGCTTACCATCGAGCCGACCAAGCGCATGGCGACGCAGCGCGACCTGGCGCTGGCCTACTCGCCCGGCGTCGCCGCGGCGTGCGAGGCGATCAAAGCCGACCCGGACACCGCCCATGACTACACCGCCCGCGGCAACCTGGTCGCGGTGATCTCCAACGGCACCGCCGTTCTGGGCCTGGGCAATATCGGCCCCCTGGCCGGCAAGCCGGTCATGGAAGGCAAAGCCGTCCTGTTCAAGAAATTCGCCGGCATCGACGTCTTCGACATCGAGGTCGACGCCACCGATCCCGCTCGGTTCTGCGACGTCGTCGCCGCCCTGGAACCGACCTTCGGCGCGGTGAACCTGGAAGACATCAAGGCCCCCGAATGCTTCGCCATCGAGGCGGAGCTGCGGTCCAGGATGAACATCCCGGTCTTTCATGACGACCAGCACGGCACGGCCATCACCGTCGCCGCCGCCGTCCGGAACGGGCTGCTGTTGCAGGGCAAGGACATCGCGGAGGTGAAGCTGGTCACCTCGGGTGCCGGCGCGGCGGCCCTGGCCTGCGTCGACCTGCTGGTCTCGATGGGCCTGAAGCCGGAGAATGTCACGCTGACGGACATCAAGGGCGTGGTGCACAAGGATCGTCCAGGCATGCTGCCGAACATGGCGCGCTACGCCCGCGAGACCAATGCCACCACGCTGCAGGACGCGCTGCCCGGCTGCGACGTGTTCATGGGCCTGTCCGCCCCCCGCGTGCTGAAGCCGGAATGGCTCCCCAGCCTCGGCCCCAAGCCGATCATCCTGGCGCTGGCGAATCCGGAGCCCGAGATCGATCCGGACCTGGTCGCCAAGATCCGCCCCGACGCGATCGTTGCCACCGGCCGCAGCGACTATGCCAACCAGGTCAACAACGTCCTGTGCTTTCCCTTTATCTTCCGCGGCGCGCTGGATGTCGGCGCGACCACGATCAACGAGGCGATGAAGATCGCGGCGGTCGAAGCCATCGCCAAACTGGCCCGCGTCGAGGCCAGCGAGGTCGTCGCCGCCGCGTATGGCGGCGTGGCGCCGGTGTTCGGTCCCGACTATATCATCCCCAGGCCCTTCGATCCTCGGCTGATCCTCGAAATCGCCCCGGCGGTGGCCCGTGCGGCGATGGAGACGGGGGTCGCGCGCCGGCCGATCGCCGATTTGCACGCCTATATGGCCGACCTCGAACGCTTCGTGTTCCGCAGCGGCTACTTGATGCGTCCGGTGTTCGAGGCGGCGAGCCGCGAGCCCAAGCGCGTCGTGTTCGCCGAGGGTGAGGACGAACGGATCCTGCGCGCCGCGCAGACCCTGATCGACGACGAGATCGCCCATCCTATCCTGCTGGGCAGCCGCGACCTGATCGCCGCCAAAATCAAGGACATGGGCCTGCGGATGAAACTGGGCAAACAGGTGCAGGTGCTGGATCCGGTGGCCGACCGGGCGGTGTATGATGCGTTGGTCCCTGAATACCAGCGTCTCGCGGGCCGCCGTGGCACGCCGCCGGAGCCGGCGGCGCGGCGGATCACGACCCGAGCCTCGGTGGCCGCGGCGATGCTGCTGCATGCGGGGCAGGCGGACGCGGCGATCTGCGGCGGGACCGGCGGCTGGTGGCGGCAGATCCAGTACGTCCTGCCGATCATCCCGCGCCGGCCCGACGTCAATCGGGTCTACGCTCTGTCCTGCCTGATCCTGCCGACCGGCGTCCTGTTCATCTGCGACACCTTCATGGTCGTCGACCCGACGGCGGAGCAGATCACCGAAATGACCCTGCTGGCCGCCGAGGCGGTACGCGGTTTCGGCCTGGTTCCCAAGGCGGCGCTGTTGTCGCATTCCAACTTCGGTGCCAGCGAGACCGCCTCTGCCCGCAAGATGCGCCAGGCCCTGGGGATGATCCGTGCTCGGGCGCCGGGGCTGGAGATCGACGGTGAGATGCACGCCGACGCGGCGCTTGTGCAGGCGATCCGCGACCGCGCGGTGCCGGACAGCAAGCTGACCGGCACCGCCAACCTGCTGATCATGCCCAACCTCGATTCCGCCAACATCGCCTTCAACCTGCTGAAGGCCGCCGCTGACGGGCTGCCGGTCGGGCCGATCCTGCTGGGCATGTCCAAGCCCATCCATGTCGTGGTGCCCAGCGTGACGGCACGCGGCATCGTCAACCTGAGCGCGCTTGCCGTCGTTGAGGCGCAAGACTTGGACTGAGGAAAGGGGCGCCATCATGCACCGCCGTCGCGACCCTGAGGCGGCTGTGGGGGACGTTCGATGATCGGCCTGCTGTTCGGCGCGGTGGTCCTGTTCGTCCTGATCGCCGGGGCACGGGCGTTCGAGCGGGCGTCGGTCCGCTCGATCAAGGCGTTGCTGGCCTGGATCGCCGCGCTGGGCGGCCTGACCTTGGCGCTGTTGCTGATCCTGTCGGGGCGCGGGTCGGTCGCGTTCGGGGCACTGGCGTTGTTCGGCCCGCTGATTTACCAGCAGTGGCAGGAGGCGCGCGGGCGGACGGCCCGGCGACCGGGCGCCGGGCCCCGGCCGCCAGGGGCGAGGGGCAGCATGACCCGCGCCGAGGCCTACGAAGTCCTGGGCCTGCGGCCCGGTGCGTCCGAGGCCGAGATCCGGGAGGCGCATCATCGCCTGATGCGGGCCGCGCATCCGGATGCAGGCGGTTCCGACTGGCTGGCCAGCCGGATCAACCAGGCGCGTGATGTTTTATTGGGCTGAACGGTCGATACGGTTGGGCCATATTCGCCGGAACGTGTTATACCTCGCGCGGCTTTGTCCCGGCGTATTTTCTGTCCGCTGCCATAATTCCGGCCATACGTTCTGACATCTGCATGCAATCAGAACATCCAAACCTAGAAATTGGAGCCGTCGCGTGAAAAAGAAACTCACCAAGGCCGTCCTGCCCGTCGCGGGACTGGGGACCCGCTTCCTGCCCGCCACCAAGGCGACAGCCAAGGAAATGCTGCCGGTCGTCGACAAGCCGTTGATTCAATATGCCGTCGAGGAAGCGCGCGCCGCCGGAATCGAACAGTTCTGCATGGTCACCGGCCGCGGCAAGACCGCGCTGGTGGAGCATTTCGACATCGCATACGAGCTCGATGCCACGTTGCGGGAGCGGGAAAAGCACGACGCGCTACTGCACCTGAAAGGGACGCAGAGCGAGCCCGGATCGATCGTGACGGTCCGCCAGCAGGTGCCGCTGGGGCTTGGGCACGCGATCTGGTGCGCCCGCGCCTTCATCGGCGACGACCCGTTCGCGATCCTGCTGCCTGACGACCTTGTGCTGGCGGATGTCCCCTGCCTGGCCCAGCTTGCCCAGGCCTATGAGGAGACCGGCGGCAATGTCGTCGCGGTGACCGAGGTGCCGTGGGAACAGACCAACCGCTACGGCATCCTGAGGATCGGCAAGGATGACGGCCGTCTGGTCGAGGTGACCGGCCTGGTCGAAAAGCCTGCGCCCAAGGATGCGCCGTCCAATCTGTCGATCATCGGCCGCTATGTGCTGATGCCCGAGGTCATCACGCATCTGGCGCGGATGGAGCGCGGGGCAGGCAACGAGGTGCAGTTGACCGACGGAATGGCCAAGCTGATCGGAACGCAGCCGTTCCATGGGCTGCGTTATGAAGGCCGCCGGTTCGACTGCGGCGACAAGGTAGGGTATCTGGAAGCGCAGATCGCGTTCGCTTTGAAACGGCCGGACTTGGCCGACGCCGTGCGTGCGTTTTTGAAAACCTACGTCTGAGCAGGAGATATCCGACCGATGGCCTTCACCCACCAGTTCGAACAGACTGTCCTGCGCGAATACGACATCCGTGGTATTGTTGGAAAAACCCTGCATCCGACGGACGCTTTCGCGATCGGGCGGACGTTCGGAACGATCGTGGCGCGCAATGGCGGCACCCGCGTCGCGGTGGGGTACGACGGACGGCTGACCAGCCCGGAGCTGGAACAGTCCCTGGTGGACGGACTGAAGGCCAGCGGCATGCATGTGTTGCGCATCGGCCGTGGACCGACGCCGATGCTGTATTACACGGCGACGGTGAAGGAGACCGACGGCGCGGTGATGGTCACCGGATCACACAATCCGCCTGACTATAACGGCTTCAAGATGATGCTGGGCCGCAAGCCGTTTTTCGGCGAGCAGATCCAGCAGATCGGCAAAATGGCCGCGAGCGGCGACGTCACCGCCGAGGTCGGCGGGACAGAAGAATCGATCGATATCGTTGCCGATTATATCGGTCGCCTGCTGTCCGATTGGGACGGCGGCGACCGCATGCTGAAGGTGGTGTGGGACAATGGCAACGGTGCGGCGGGCGAAGTCCTGCAGAAGCTCGTCGCGTCCCTGCCGGGCGAACATTTCGTCCTGAACGGAACGATCGACGGGCATTTCCCGGCGCATCACCCGGACCCGACCGTTCCGGCGAACCTGCAGCAGTTGATTGCAGAGGTAACCAAGCGGAAACCCGATATCGGCATTGCCTTCGACGGCGACGCGGATCGGATCGGCGTGATCGACGATACCGGCGCCATCTTCTTCGGCGACCAGCTGCTGGTGCTGCTGGCGCGCGACGTGCTGAAGGAGCATCCGAAAGCCACGATCATCGCCGACGTGAAAGCCAGCCAGGTCTTGTTCGACGAAGTCGCCGCTGCCGGTGGCACGCCTTTGATGTGGAAGACCGGACATTCGCTGATCAAGGCTAAGATGGCCGAAACCGGAAGTCCCCTGGCCGGTGAGATGTCGGGCCATATCTTCTTCGCCGATCGCTGGTACGGCTTCGACGATGCGCTCTATGCCGCGGTGCGGACGCTGGGGATCGTTGCGCGGCTGGACGGTAAGCTGTCGGCCATGCGCGAGGCGCTGCCGCACGTTATCAACACGCCGGAAGTCCGTTTCGATTGTGACGATCGCCGCAAGTTCGCGGTCATTGAGGAGGTCGCGTCACGCCTCGCCGCCGAGGGCGCCAGGGTCTCGGCGACGGACGGCGTACGGGTCGCCACCGATGACGGCTGGTGGCTGCTGCGCGCCTCCAACACCCAGGCGGTCCTTGTCGCTCGGGCCGAGGCAAAATCCGAAGCGGGGCTGGAACGGCTGAAGGCAGCGCTGGTCGCGCAATTGAAGGCGTCGGGGTTGGCGGCGCCGGATTTCTCCGGCAGCCATGCGGGGCATTGAGGAACCGCGGTCAGCTCCCCAAGACCTCCGGATTATGCGCGCCCAACTTCGGCGCCCCGGTGGCGGGAGCTGGTCGCACCCCGTCGAAGTTCAGCGGCAGGCCAACCACGCGCAGGTCGCTACCTGGTAGCGTCTGCAACTGTCCCATCGCCGCCAACTGCTCCGACGCCGACAATTCGGCGATGTCGTTGACCGGCGCGCACGGCACGCCCGCCTCGCCGATGAGGCCCAGCCAGTCCTGCCGGCTTCGGGTCCGCAGTACGGGTTGCATCGTCTCGACCAGGAACTGGCGGTTCGCCGCGCGCTTCCGGCCATCCGACATCAGCTCGTGCTCGCACCATTCGGGGTGGCCCATTGCCTTCGCCAGCTTGACGAACAGCCGGTCGTTGCCGGCAGCGATGCAGATCGGGCGGTCGGCCGTGTCAAAAATCTGGTAGGGCGCCAGTGTGGCGCTCGCCGCGCCGTGGCGTTGCGGCACGCGGCCGGTGACTTGGTAGGTGTTCAGTGATGTCTGCACCAGGGCGACGGCGCTTTCGAACAGGGACGCGTCGACGGTGCAGCCTTTGCCCGTCTGCTCGCGCTGCTTCAGCGCCGCCAGCGCGCCGATGACGCACCACATTCCCGTCGTGATATCGTTGATCGCCGTGCCCGCGAAGGTCGGCGGGTCGTCCGGGCGCCCGGTCAACGTCACCATCGACGCAAAGGCCTGCAGCAGCGGGTCAAAGGCAGGCGCCGACTTCAACGGGCCGGTATGTCCGAACGACCAGATCGAGCAGTAGATCAGCCGCGGGTTCACCGCCTGCATCGCCTCCGGTCCGATCCCCAGTGCGTCAACGATTCCCGGCCGCAGGTTCTGGATCAGGATATCGGCGTCACGCACGAGGTCCTTCAGCCGCTGCACATCCCCTGCGCTCTTGAGGTCCAGCGTCACCGACTTCTTTCCGCGATTGTTCGCATGGAAACTGACCGAGTCGCCGTCGACGAACGGAGGCCCCCACAGCCGCGCGTCATCGCCGCCATCAGGCTTCTCGACCTTGATCACCTCGGCGCCCAGGTCCGCCAGGACCACGCCCGCCAGGGGCCCGGCCAGGTTCTGGCCAAGCTCCACCACCGTGACGCCGGCGAGCGGACCGGACTTCATGACAGGCCCAGCCGCTTGCGGAACGGTTCGTCCCGCAGGCTGAATTCCTGGCCCGCGAGGTCATCGGCCGCCGGGGTCAGCAGATAGGCGATCGCCATCGCCGGATGCGCCGTCGGATACAGGGTCTCACGCGGCGTTTTCGACAGCGGGTTGATGCCCGACGCGCGCACTTGCACGTGCATATACGTATCCGTCATTCCGGGCTGGAAGCCGAAGACGCGGATGTTCTTGCCTTCGGTTTCCAATGCAACCGACCGCGTCAGCATGTGCAGCCCGGCCTTGGCAGCGCAATAGGCGCTCCAGCCCTCCAGCGGCCGGATCGCCGCGCCCGAGGACAGGTTCACGATCGACCCGCCCCCGGCCGCGATCATGCCGGGCAGCACTGCCCGGATGGCGTGATAGGCACCGACCAGGTTGGTCTGGACGTTGCGCGCCCAGGCGGCAGGGTCGCTGTCGACGATCGTCGCGATCGGATCGAGGATGCCGGCGTTGTTGACCAGCGCGTCCAGCCGCCCGTGGCGCTTGCGAGTGGCCTCCGCCAGCGCGGCGACGGCGGCGTAGTCGGCCATGTCGCAGGCATGCGCCTCGGCCAAGGGACCGACTGCCTCGGCGACCTTTCCCACGGTTGCCTTGTCGCGTCCGGTCAGGACCACCCGAGCGCCGTCTTTCGCGAGGGCGTGGGCGGCGGCCTCGCCGATACCGCGGCTGGCGCCGGTGATGATGATGACCTGGCCGTCGAGCGCGCCCATGCTGTTTCCTCCTGCCGTTTCGGTCACAGCTTTACGTGACCGTCAGCCTGGCCGCAAATTGCGACGACGGATGGGAGGATAATAGATGCGCGTCTCCATGAGCTTGCCGAGCCACGACTGGCATGCCTGCGGCACTGCCGCGCGGCAGGCGGAAGAGGATGGTTTCGACAGTGTGCAGAGCAACGAGATCAAGCACGACCCGTTCGCACCGCTGGCCTTCGCCGCGCTGGCGACGGAGCGGGTGCAACTGGTGACCTCGGTGGCGATTGCGTTTCCGCGCAGCCCGATGATCGTGGCCAACCAGGCCTGGGACCTGCACACACATGCGAAAGGGCGTTTCGTCGTTGGCCTGGGCAGCCAGGTGAAGGCGCATAACGAGCGCCGCTTCTCGGTCCCTTGGGTCGCGCCGGCCGCCCGGCTGGGCGAATACGTCGAATCCCTGCGTGCGATCTTCCGCTGCTGGGAGCACAAGGAGCGACTGAACTACCAGGGCAAATACTACACCTTTTCGCTGATGACCCCGGAATTCGCGCCGCCGCCGCAGGGGTTGCCATTGCCGCCGGTGGCCGTGGCGGCGGTTGGGCCGTTGATGCTGAAGACCGCCGCCCGCGTCGCCGACAGTGTGCGGCTGCACAGCTTCGCCACGCGCGAATACCTGGAAAAGGTGGTCCGGCCGCTGCTGGCCGAGGAACTCGCCGCCCATGGCAAGTCGTTCGAGCATTTCGAGATCACCGGCGGTGGTTTTGTCGCCACTGGCCCCGACGCGGCGGCGGTGAAGGAGGCGCTGGAGAAAGTCCGCTACCGCGTTGCCTTCTATGGCTCGACGCCCGCGTATCGCGGGGTCTTCGACCTGCATGGGGTGTCCGACCTCGGTGTGAAGCTGACCGAGATGTCGAAGACCGGCCAATGGGATCGCATGGCCGCCGAAATCCCCGACGACGTGCTGGACCTGTTCGTCGCGCGGGCGACCTATGACGACCTGCCGACGGCGATCGAGAAGCGGTACGGCGGCGTCGTCGACACGGTCACGATCGATTTCACGCCGGGCACCAGCACCGCCACGCGACGGGACGTGGTGGCGGCGATCCAGAAGATCCCCGGCCGTTTCCAAGGGTTTCGGACGTAGCGCACCCCGGGGGCGTTCCTCCTCAACTCGGGACTCCCTTTCTCCCGCCACTCCGCTACCATCCCCTTCCAGAGGGCGCCCCGCGTGCCCGCTTCGCTCGGGCCCGCGTCCACAGGAGCGCCTTCGGATACAGAAGGAGGTGCGGTCATGTCCGAAGCCCGAAACGTCGGGAGCCCCCGCTCCGTAGCCCTGGTCGGGCCCTATGGCAGCGGCAAGTCCACCCTGTTCGAGGCCATGCTCGATGTTGGCGGTGCGCCGGTGAAACGCCCGGCCGATCCGCGCAACCGGCCGATGACGACGGATATCCGCCTGGGTCATTGCAGCTATCTGGGCGATCCGTGGTGCATCCTGGACTGCCCCGGCTCGATCGAATTTTCCTATCAGACCATGGCCGCGCTGGCGATCGCCGACATCGCGGTCGTGGTGTGCGAGCCGACGCCGGCCAAGGCGCTGATGGTCGCCCCGTTGCTGAAGACGCTGAAGGACGAGAACGTCCCTCACATTCTGTTCATCAACAAGATCGATACACTGGATGACGGGATCGGCGACACACTGGCCGCGCTGCAGGCCTATGCCGGTTCGCCTCTGGTGCTGCGGCAGATGCCGATCTTCGAGGAGTCGGCTGTCATCGGCTATGTCGATCTGATGTCGGAACGGGCATACCGGTACCGCAAGGGGAAATCCTCCGAACTCATGCGGATTCCGGACTCCGTCCAGGCCGAAGGCGAGGCTGCGCTGGGCCGCTTGGTGGAGACGCTTGCCGACCACGACGACGCCCTACTGGAAAAAGTGCTGGAGGATATCAGGCCGACGCCCGAGGAACTGTATCGCGACATGCGCAAGGACCTGCATGACGGGACGGTGATCGAAGTGATGCTGGGCGCGGCCGACCACGCCAGCGGCGTGCGGCGATTGTGGAAAGCGCTGCGGCACGACACGCCACATGCGGCCACGACAGCCGAACGGCACGCGATCAGGGCGGAGGGGGCGCCGCTGGCGCAGGTGTTCAAGACCGCGTATGCCGGGCACACCGGCAAGCTCTCCTACGCCCGTGTCTGGCGTGGAACGATCGCCGACGGCAGCCAGCTTGGCGGCACGCGCCTGGGCGGC
Organism: Rhodopila sp.; assembly: GCF_035548235.1. Classification (GTDB taxonomy): domain Bacteria; phylum Pseudomonadota; class Alphaproteobacteria; order Acetobacterales; family Acetobacteraceae; genus Rhodopila. Next base: position 19,410 of record NZ_DASZTJ010000099.1, on the reverse strand, counting down.
ATCTATCGTTTCGCCAGCGGCGACCTGACGAAAGTCCCACAGGCGGTGGAGGGCGATATCGTTGCCCTGGGGCGCCTGGACGGCGTGCCCACGGGGGCGACGGTTTCAACCGGAACGGTCGAGGAGGAGTTGCCGTTCCCCCAGGTCGCGCCCCCCGTCTACGCGCTGGCGGTCGCCACGACGGACCGCAAGGACGACGTGAAACTATCGGGCGCGCTGCACAAGCTGGCGGAGGAAGATCCCACCCTGCTGATCACCCAGGACGCCGAAACGGTCCTGCACGGGCAGGGGGAGATCCATTTGCAGACCGCGGCCGAACACCTGTCCCGCGATTACGGGTTGAAGCTGGCGACGCGAAAACCCGTGGTGGCGTATAAGGAAACGCTCCGAAAGCCGATCCATGAGCATGGGCGGCTGAAGCGTCAGACCGGCGGGCACGGGCAGTTCGCCGACGTCAAGATCGACATCGCCCCCAGGCCGCGCGGGACGGGGTTCGCGTTCGTCGACAAGATCGTCGGTGGCGCGGTGCCGCGCAACTATATCCCCTCGGTCGAGGCTGCCGCCGAGGAAGCCACCGGCAAGGGGCCGTTCGGCTATCCGGTGGTGGATGTCTCGGTGACGCTGGTCGATGGCGGGTTCCATTCGGTCGACAGCTCCGACATGGCGTTCAAGACCGCGACGCAGTTGGCCATGAAGGAGGGGCTGGCGAAGGCCGACCCGGTGTTGTTGGAGCCGGTGGACCGCGTGACCGTGGCCGTGCCCAACGAGTTCACCGCCAAGGCGCAGCGCCTGCTGACCGGCCGGCGCGGTCAGATCCTCGGTTTCGCGGAACGGACCGGCTGGGCCGGTTGGGATGAGATCGAAGCGCTGGTGCCCGAGGCGGAACTGCACGACCTGATCATCGAGTTGCGGTCGCAGACCTTGGGACTGGGCACGTATTGCAAGCGCTTCGACCATTTGGCGGAGACGAGCCTGACGCCATAAGCCGTGCCCATGCCATGACGGGTTTGTGCGTTTTGCCGTGATGGTCTCGACGTGTGTGTCATGACCGGCTTTATGCCGGTCATGCACCGCCTGGGGGCACCGTTAGGCGTGGATGGCCGGTCAAGCCCGGCCACGATGACGCGGGGGCCGGCCACGACGCGAAGAGAAGACGCAACGGGAAGTGGTCGGCGCCTCGGTGATCCCTCGAACCGCCTTCTACCCCAGTGCCGCCCGCACCGCCGCCAGAGCCTCGTCCGCCTTGGCACCATCCGGGCCGCCGGCCTGGGCCAGGTCGGGGCGGCCACCGCCGCCCTTGCCGCCGACGGCCGCAGCGGCGGAGCGGACGAGGTCGACCGCGCTAACCCGGTCCTTGAGGTCACCCGACACGGCGACCACGATCGACGCTTTCCCCTCGGCCGTCGAAACCAGCGCCACAACCCCGCTCTCCTGCTGCTTCAGGATCGCATCGGCCAGGCTTTTCAGGTCCTTCGCCGGCACCTCGCCGAGGTTGCGCGCCGCCAGCTTGACCCCGTTGACGTCCTCGACGGACGCGGCACTGCCGCCGGTGGCGAGCTTCTTCTGCAGCTCCGCGACCTGGCGTTCCAGCTTACGGCGATCCTCCTGCAAGGCGGTGATCCGGTCCGCGACCTCGGCGGGGGCCGCCCGCAGCGCGCCGGCGGCCTCGTTCAGCCTGGATTGGATCTCGGCCACGACCGCCTCGGCCGCGGTGCCGGTGACCGCCTCGATCCGCCGCACGCCGGATGCGACCGCGGCCTCGCTGACGATGCGGAAATAGCCGATGTCGCCGGTCCGGCGGACATGCGTGCCGCCGCACAGCTCGATCGACCAGGCGGACTTGTTGCCGTCCGGTGTGCCCATCGACACCACGCGGACCTCATCGCCGTATTTCTCGCCGAACAGCGCCATCGCGCCGAGCTCAACGGCAGCTTCGGGCGTCATCAGGCGCGTGGTGACCTCGGTGTTCTCGCGGATTTTCGCGTTGACCTCGGCCTCCACCCAGCGCAGCTCGTCGGCGGTAATCGGCCGGGGTTGGCTGACGTCGAAGCGCAGCCGGTCGGGGGCGTTCAGGCTGCCTTTCTGGGTGACATGGGTGCCCAACTTGCGCCGCAACGCCTCATGCAGCAGGTGTGTGGCGGAGTGGTGGGCGCGGATGGCGGTGCGGCGGGCATGGTCCACCTCGGCGACGACCGGTATCCCCGGCCGGGCGGTCCCGGCCTTCACCAGTCCGTAGTGGACGAACAGCTCGCCGAGCTTCTTTTGCGTGTCGGTGATGGCGATGGCCAGCCCGTCAGGGCCGGTGATCGTCCCGGTATCGCCGACCTGGCCACCGCTCTCGCCATAGAACGGCGTCTGGTTGAGCACCACCGCGACCTCGGTCCCGGCCGACGCGCTGTCGACGACGGCGCCGTTCACCACCAGTGCGGTGATCTCGCCCTCGGCGCTTTCCGTGGCATAGCCCAGGAACTCGGTCGCCCCGGTCCGTTCCTTGATCTCGAACCAGACCTGTTCGGTCGCCGCGTCGCCCGATCCCGCCCAGGCGGCGCGGGCGCGGGCGCGCTGTTCGGCCATCGCGACCTCGAACCCCGCGAGGTCGACGGTCCGGCCCTGTTCCCGCAGCGCGTCCTGCGTCAGATCGAGGGGGAAGCCATACGTGTCGTACAGCCGGAACGCCACCGGGCCCGGCAGCGGCTGACCGTCGCCCAGGCGGCCGGTTTCCTCGGCCAGCAGCCCCAGGCCGCGTTCCAGCAGCGACTTGAAGCGGGTCTCCTCCAGCAGCAGCGTCTCGGTGATCAGTACCTCGGCGCGGACCAGTTCGGGGTAGGCGGCGCCCATCTGGCGGATCAGGGCGGGCACCAGCCGGTGCATCATCGGCTCCCTCGCCCCCATCATCGCCGCGTGCCGCATCGCGCGGCGCATGATCCGGCGCAGGACATAGCCGCGGCCTTCGTTGGACGGCAGGACCCCGTCGGCCATCAGGAAGCTGGAACTGCGCAGATGGTCGGCGATGACGCGATGGCTGGCGCGGAACGGGCCGTCCGGATCCTGCCCGGTGATCTCGGCGCTGGCGAGGATCAGGGCGCGGAAGATGTCGATGTCGTAGTTGTCGTGCTTGCCCTGCAGGATGGCGGCGATGCGCTCCAGCCCCATGCCGGTGTCGATCGAGGGCCGGGGCAGCGGGACGCGGGTGCCGGGCGGCCCTTCCTCGAACTGCATGAACACCAGGTTCCAGATCTCGATGAACCGGTCGCCGTCCTCGTCCGGGCTGCCGGGCGGGCCGCCGGGGATGTGGTCGCCGTGGTCATAGAAGATCTCGGAGCAGGGGCCGCACGGACCGGTATCCCCCATGCGCCAGAAATTGTCCGAGGTGCCGATGCGGATGATCCGCTCCTCCGGCAGGCCGGCGACTTTCTTCCAGATCGCGGCGGCGTCCTCGTCCTCGGCATAGACGGTGACCAACAGCCGGTCCTTGGGCAGGCCGAAGTCCTTGGTCACCAGTTCCCACGCGAAGGGGATCGCCTTGTCCTTGAAGTAGTCGCCGAAGCTGAAATTGCCCAGCATCTCGAAGAAGGTGTGATGGCGGGCGGTGTAGCCGACATTGTCCAGGTCGTAGTGCTTGCCGCCGGCGCGCACGCATTTCTGAGCGGTCGTCGCACGGTTGTAGGGACGCTTCTCCTGGCCGGTGAAGACGTTCTTGAACTGCACCATCCCGGCATTGGTGAACATCAGCGTCGGGTCGTTGCGCGGCACCAAGGGTGAGCTTTCCACCGGCTGATGGCCGTTGCGGGCGAAATAGTCCAGGAAGGCGGCGCGGATGTCGTTGCTGCTGGCCATGGCGTCGGTCTGAGTTCCAGGAAGGCGCGAAAGTCCGTGACCTAGCGCAGCCAAGCGCGCGAGTCACGGTGGCTATGCACAGCGGCTGTCGAAGAAGCGTCAGCCGCCCATCGCCAGCGCAATCCGCAGCAGCGCCAGGTCGGTCCCACGTCCCCCGACGATCGACAGCCCCACCGGAGCGCCGGCGACCGTTGCGCCCGGCAGGTTCACCTGCGGCACGCCGGTCAGCCCGCCGTGGCTGGTCAGGCAACTGATCCGCTCCCGCAGCGGATTCAGCGTCCGCAGCGACAGCCCCTTCAGCGGCGCCGGGAACGGGGTCGTCGGCAGGCACAGGACCGTCCCGGGCGGCAACAGGGATTTCATCCGTGCCCGGGCTTCGATCCGCATCAGGGTGGCAGCGTTGCGCTCGGCGTCGGTGAGCATCGAGCCGATGATCAGTCCGCGCGCCACGTTGAAGGCCATCCGTGGGTTGCACGTGTCCAGCCAGGGTTCGAAGGTCTTCCAGGACTCGCTGCTTTGCAGGACGCGTTGCGCCCGTTGCCAGACCGACAGGCCTTGCGGCGCCATCGTCACGTCCGTACGCGTCCCGATCAACGCGGCCAGCCGGTCCAGCATCGGCATCAGGGCCTGCTGGACGTCGTCGTCCGCAAAGCCGAACGCGTCGGTCGCCACCAGCAGCGTGGTCGGCAGGGCATCAGGCATTTTCATACCGAACAGCGTCTCGCCGACCTTGGCGAAGGTCGCCGCATCCCGCGCGAACCAGCCGCAGGTGTCGGCACTGGGGGATTGCACGGTGATGCCGGAGAAGTCGATGCGGCCATGCGTCGGCCGGATGCCGTACAGGCCGCAGAAGCTCGACGGCACGCGCACGGACCCGCCGCTGTCGGTGCCCAGCGCGAAGTCGCACAGCCCGGACGCAACGGCCGAGGCGGACCCGCTGGACGATCCGCCCGGCACCCGGTCCGGCACGGCCGGGTTCAGCGGCGTGCCGTCGAAGGCGTTCTCGCCCAGGATGCCCAGCGACACCTCATCGGTGACGGTCTTGCCGACGATCGAGGCGCCCGCGTCCAGCAGCGTTTGCACCACCCAGGCATGGCGGGCCGGCGTGGGATAGACGCGTGGCCAGTCCGGGTTGCCGCCGCCGGTCGGCACGCCGGCGACGTCGATCAGGTCCTTCACGGCGAAGGTCATGCCGGCCAAGGGGCCGGAAGCGATGCCGGCGACCTGGGTGCGCGGGCCGGGAACGAAAGGATCGGTCATGCGGCGGTCCTGTCCTGCCAGTTCGCGCCGGGGACGGCGGCGAACAAGGCCTTGGTATAGGGGTGTTGAGGAGCGGCATAGATGTCCGCGGTCGGCGCCACCTCGATCACCTGGCCCTGCTTCATGACCGCGATGCGGTCGCAGATCCGCAGCGCCACGCGCAGGTCATGGGTGACGAACAACATGCTGAGTTCCAGCCGCGTCTTGATGTCGGCGAGCAGCGCCAGCACCTGCGCCTGCACCGACACGTCCAATGCCGACACCGGCTCGTCTGCCACCAGCACCTCGGGCCGCAGCGCCAGGGCACGTGCGATGCCGATCCGTTGGCGCTGACCGCCGCTGAACTCGTGCGGGAAGCGGTTCGCGGCGGAGGCGTCCAGCCCGACCAGGCCCAGAAGCTCCCGCGCCTCGGCACGCGCCCGTTCGGCGGGGGCGCCATGGATGATCGGGCCCTCGGCGATGATGTCGACCACGCGCTGGCGAGGGTCGAGCGAGCCGTAGGGGTCCTGGAACACCATCTGGATGCGCTTGCGGATGGGCCGGAGCTGCCAGCGGTTCAGGTGCGCGATGTCGCGGCCGGACAGCAGGATCTCGCCGTCGTCGACCGGCAGCAGGCGGCTGACGGCGCGGGCGAGGGTGCTCTTGCCCGATCCGCTCTCACCCACCAGGCCCAGCGTTTCGCCGCGCCGCAGTTCCATCTCCACGCCGGCCAGGGCCTTGGTGACACGGCCGCCGAACGGGCCGCGCGCGCCATAGGTCTTGGCCACGTCGCGGGCCTGGATGACGAATGGCGCCTTGCTGGGCAGGCGTACCGGCGGTGGCGTCAGCTTCGGCACGGCGGCGATCAAGGCCTGCGTATAAGGATGCTTCGGCCGGCCCAGAACGGCCTGGGCGGACCCTTGCTCCACCAGGTCGCCCCGGCGCAGCACCGCGACCGTGTCGGCGATATCGGCCACCACGCCGAAATCGTGGGTGATGAACAGGACCGACGTCCCGTGCTCGCGCTGCAATTCGCGGATCAGGTGCAGGATCTGCGCCTGTGTCGTCACGTCCAGCGCCGTGGTCGGCTCATCGGCGATCAGCAGGCGCGGCTGGCAGGACAGTGCCATGGCGATCAGGGCGCGCTGGCGCTGGCCGCCGCTGAGCTGGTGCGGATAGGACCGCAGCAGCCGCGCCGGCTCCGGCAGGTGGACGCTCTCCAGCAACCCGACCACCTTCGCACGCCGAGCGGGCCTGGACAGGTTGGTGTGGATGCGGAACACCTCCTCCAACTGGCGGCCGATCGTGTGCAGCGGGTTCAGCGCCGTCATCGGCTCCTGGAAGATCATCGCGATACCGGCCCCGCGGATGGCGCGCATCTCGGCGGGGCCGGCGCGGAGCAGGTCCTGGCCCTGGAACAGGATGCGCCCGCCGCTGGCGCGCACATGCGGACCGGGCAGCAGGCCCAGGATCGACCGGGCGACCAGCGACTTGCCCGACCCGCTCTCGCCGATCAGGCAGGTCACTTCGCCGGCTCGCAGCACCAGGTCGACATCCGTCACGGCGTTCGGTCGGTCGGCGCCAGCGGGCAGGGCGATGGTCAGTTTCTCGATTTCGAGGACGATGTCGGTCATCGGTCGCGCAGCCTTGGGTTCAGCGCTTCGTTCAACCCGTCGCCCGCGAGGTTGATGGCCAGCACGGTCAGCAGGATCGCGATCCCGGGGAAGGTGCAGATCCACCACGCCGAGCGCAGCACCGCCCGGCCGGCGCTGATGACCAGTCCCCAGCTCATGACGTTGGGATCGCCCAGGCCCAGGAAGGACAGCCCGGCTTCGATCAGGATCGAGGTGCCGATCAGCAGCGAACCGACGGCGATGATCTGCGACAGGCAGTTGGGTAGCAGGTGGCGGAAGATGATCCGGGCGTCGCCTGCGCCGAGGCCGGCACAGGCCAGCACGAACTCGCGCCCGCCCAGCGCCACGAACTCGCCGCGCACCAGCCGGGCGATGGCAGGCCACGACACCAGGGCGATGGCGATGACTTCGTTGGTGACCGAAGGCGAGAGGATCGCGACGATCAGGATCGCCAGGATGAAAGCGGGGATGGTCTGGAAGAACTCGGTCAGCCGCATCAGCACGACCTCCACCGTACCGCGATAGAAGCCGGCGAGGCCGCCGATGACGACGCCGAACAGGATCGCGCCCAAGGTCGCGCCGATGCCGATGACCAGGGAGGTGCGGGCACCGTAGGCGACCTCGGCGGCGACGTCGCGTCCCAGCGTGTCGGTGCCTAGCGGGAAGGAGGCGTCGGGGGGTTGAAGGGGGCGGCCGGCGAGGCGGAACGGATCGCCGGGAAAGGCGACCGGCGCCAGGATGACGGTCAGCAGAAGGCAGAGCAGCAGCGCTGCGCCCAGCAGGGCCAGGCGGTTGCGCGCGAAACGGGACAGGCCGGCGCGCATGTCAGATCTCGATCCGCGGGTCGAGCGTCACGTAGACCAGGTCCACGACCAGGTTGATGACCACGACCAGGCAGGCGGAGATGAAGAAAATCCCCAGCAGCAGGTTCAGGTCGCGCGACTGTAGCGCGTCGAAGGCCAGCGTGCCGATGCCGGGCCAGCCGAATACGGTCTCGACGACGATGGACCCGCCGATCAGGTTGCCGGCCTGGATGCCGGCCATCGTGACAATCGGCAGCAGCGCGTTCTTCATCACGTGTCCCGTCATCACCTTCCGCTCGGTCTGTCCTTTCGCGCGGGCGGTGGTGACGTAGTCCATGCCGGCCTGTTCCAGAACGGTGGCGCGCATCAGGCGGGCGTAGAGCGCGAGGTAGAACAGGGCCAGCGCTACCGCCGGCATGACCAGGTGGCGAGCGACGTCGGCGACCTCGGCCCAGCCTTCGTTATAGGCGCCAACGGTGTCGAAGCCGCTGGTCGGCAGCCATTCGAGCCGGATGGCGAAGACGACGATCATCATCAATCCCAACCAGAAGCCGGGCGTCGCGTAGGCCACGAGGCTGACCAGGGAGATGACGCCGTCGCGCCAGGTGTTGCGTCCGGTCGCCGCGATCAGGCCCAGCAGTATGCCCAACGCCAGCGCGATGACGAACGCCGTGACCATCAGCAGCGCCGTCGGCCAAAGCCGGTCGAAGATCAGGGCTGCGACCGGGCTGTCGTTGCGGAAGGAATAACCCAGGTCGAGATGCGCCATGTTGAGCAGGTAATGCAGGAATTGCGCGCTGAGCGGCTGGTCGAGCCCGAACTTGTGCCGGAGCTGCGCCATGTACTCCGGCGTCGCGGCACCCGTTTCCCCCGCCAGCACCGAGGCCGCATCGCCCGGCGCCAGATGGATCAGGAAGAAATTGAGCACGACGATGCCGAGGATGACCGGGACCGCCAGCAGCAAGCGGTATCCGATGTAACGAATAAGCCTCACGCTTCCATCCAGGTCCGCTCGAAAGCTTGCTGCGTGCCCAGCGGGCCGGTGGTGTGGTCGTGCAGCTTCTTGTTGTAGATGCTGACGTATTCCACGTCGACAAGCCAGACGAGGGGGCAGTCCTCGGTGAGGATTTGCTGTACCTTGACATACATCGCGGCCCGCTTGTCGTGGTCCGGCTCCCGCATCGCGGACAGCAGCAGGTTGTCGACTTCGGGGTTGGAATAGAAGCTGTCGTTGACGAAGGTGACGCCCTTGCGGATCTGCGAGCTGAGATATTGACGGTTCAGGCCGATCACCGGATCGACGCCCTGGCTGAGGAACGGTTCGTTGATGTCGTAGTCGTAGTTCGTATAGACGCGGCGCAGCCAGGTCGCGGTGTCTTCCGATCGCAAGGTCACGTCGATGCCGATCTGGGCCAGCGCCTGCTTCAAATATTCCGCCTGGCGCAGCCATTGTTCTCCGAACGAATTGACCTCCAGGTGCAGGCCGAAGCGGACGCCCCCTTCGCCACGCGGCGCGCCGGCGGAATCCAGCAGCTTGTTGGCGATGTCCAACCGGTCCGGCACGTCGAACTTGCGCACATCCGTCGTGTAGAATCCCGCCTTGGCGAATTTGCGGCTGAGCGGCCCTGTCGCCGGCACGCCGTAACCGTACATCACGTTGTCGACGATGAACTTGCGGTCGATCGCATAGGCGATGGCCTGACGCACCTCTTTCTTGTCCAGGTGCGGGTGCTTGCTGTTCAACTCCAGCACGCTGATGGCCGGGGTCATTTCGTACCCCTTGGAGGTCTCGCCGAGGATCGGGTTTTTCTTCATCCGCGCGAGATCGGCGTAGTTCACGGCGCTGTAGGCGGCGAAATGCGCCTCCCCCGTCTCCATGGCGGCGGACCGGGTCGCGGCGTCGGGGATGAAGCGGGCGACGATGCGGTCAAGATAGGGCAGGCCGGGCTTCCAGTAATTTGGATTGCGGTCCAGGCGAATGGCTTGTCCGCGATCCCACTGGCCGAACTTGAACGGGCCGGTGCCGATCGGCTTGTTGGCGGTGGGGTTGTTCAGGATGTCCGTGCCCTCGAACACCGCCTTGCACACGATCGGCAGGTCGCGGCCGGCCAGCGCTTTCATGATGTAGGGCGCTGGGTTGTTCAGCCGCAGCACCGCCGTCAGCGGGTCAGGGGTTTCGACCGCATAGACCTCGGAGAGGATCACCGGAGCGGTCGGATGGTACTTCTTCAGCACTTCCATGAACGAGAACTGCACGTCCGCGCTGGTGAACGGCTTGCCGTTATGGAAGGTGACGTTTTCCTGCAGCTTGAAGGTGATGGTCTTGCCGTCGGGCGCGATCTGCCACGACTTGGCCAGGTTCGGCTGGGGGTTCAGGTCCCAGTCGTAGGTCACGAGACCTTCGTAGATCTGCGTCGCGATCGGCGGGATGTTGCCTGCGGAAACGGCATAGTGTGCCAGCGTCGATGGTTCGGGGTGCACGATCATGACCATCGTGCCGCCCCGCCGGGGCGTATCGGCGGCCCGGGCGCCATGCATGGCCGCGAGACCGAACGGCAAGGAGAGCGCCGTCCGGCGGGACATCTTGATCGAGTTCAAACGAGCACACTCCGAAATGGTCGTGTGCGGGGATAGCAAGTGTCATACCAGCGGGCGGGATCGAGCGGCGCGTTCGGGATATCCCTTTATTGACGGTAAATGCCAATAATATATCCTATGTCTCGATCTATAAGATAAATGATCAAAACAAATAACCGCTCTGACGTGCGGCCATCCCTCGGCTTCGAACCGTGGATTCGCCGATATCCCCCCAATCCGGGCCTTGTCAGCCAACTGGGTTTGATATTCGATAGCGTTCTGGCCTTCGATGAGATTTCTCCGATGGCGGGAATGGGATCAGGATTTCGATGACATCATAGGCTCGACGACACCCGAAGTGCGCGCGGAGGGATCCATGCGGCTTTTACGCGGCGTGATTTTGCTGATTTTCGGTGCCGGCATCATCATCGTCGGCGCGATGGGTGTCTGGTGCCGATTGAAAAGTCGGGCTGTCGTTGCGGGACCAGGGGGACGGCTCTTCCATTTGGAACCGCCTGCTTCGCCCGCCAGGCTGTGGGCGGCCGTCGGCCTGCGCGCCTTGCCGATGCCGTTCGGCGTTTGGATGTGTTGGATCGCGATCCAGGTACTGGCCGGCTGACGCGCGGCGTCAGGACGGGGCCGATGACGGGTCGTCTGCTGTCTCGGCGTTCAGGAAGCGTTCGAATGCGGCGCTGTAGTCCGGGTGCCAGCGGGAGAGGGGCGGGCGGTTCTCGGTGATGTCCTGCGCGGCCCAGAGGATGCGTCGATTGTCGATCTCCCGCGTCACCTCGTTGTCAGGGCAGATGATGTAGAAATCGCCGCCATTCATCCCCTCGATCAGCATGTCGGCGACCTGTTCGGGCCACCACGCGCCGGGCGGCTTTTCGGTGTGCCGCCGCCGCGTCATGCCGGTGAAGGTCGAGCCGGGAACGAGCAGATGCGCGGTGATCCGTGATCCGTCGGTGTTGCGCAAGCTGTGCGCCAATGCTTCGGTCAGCACCTTCACCCCGGCCTTGCTGACGTTATAGGCCGTGTCGCCCGGCGGGCAGGTGATGCCCTGTTTTGACCCTGTGTTGACGATCGCGGCCGGCGTGCCTTGCTCCAGCATGTGTGGGGTGAAGACCTGGACCCCGTTGATCACACCCCAGAGGTTCACGTCCAGGACGCGCCGCCAGGCGTCGATGTTCTCCCACGGGCCGCCGCCGGGGGCGGTCCCGGCATTGTTCATCAGCACGTCCACCTGGCCGAAGCGTTGATAGGCCGCGTCCTTGAGCCGCGTGACATCCTCGATCCGGCTGACATCGGTCGGCACCGTCAGCACGGTCTGCCGGCCTTGGGACGATTGCGCGGCGACCTCCTCGGCGGCTTTGTCGAGGGCTTGCTGGGACAGGTCGGCCAGGCAGATCCGCATGCCAAGTGCGGCGAAACGCTTGGCGACGGCGAGGCCGATACCGCCGGCGGCGCCGGTGATCACGGCGACATGGTTTGCGGCGAGGGCGGGGTGCGTGCTCACGGCGATCTCTCTCCGGCAGTGGTACGGTCGCAGCAGATGTGGCGTCGGGTTGTCGGGGGGCAACCCCGCCAATGCCAGGCGTGGGGACCGCAGTGCCGGCGCCGCGCCGTTACCTCTATCCGCCCGGAAACCGCAGGCCGAACCGCTCCACGAGCATCCGCATCTCCCTGTCCTGGGCCGGCGGCAGAGGCAGCCGAGGCGGGCGCGGCAGGCCGGCGGGGAAGCCCATGTGGTTCAGCAGGGACTTCGTGCCGCTCACGAACAACGGACCGAACACCGCCTGAATGATCGGCAGCCAGTGGTGATACAGGTCCCGCGCCGCCGGGATGTCGCTTTCGTCGGCGACCAGTTCGAATAGCCGCGCCATCGGACCGGGTGCGACGTTGGACGCCACCGCCACCCACCCTTGGGCGCCGGAGACGAAGGATTCGAAGCCCAGCACGCCGCCGAACACCGTCAGCCGATCGCCGCACAGCCGGATGATGTCGCGCACCCGGGTGATCTCCAGCGTCGACTCCTTGATGTATCGACATCCGTCGATCGTCGCGAGGCGGGCGACGATCTCCGGTGTCAGGTCGACATTGGTCACCGCCGGATTGTTGTAGACCATGATCGGGATGCCGATCGCATCCGAAACGGTCTTGTAATGATGGTACAGCTCGTCCTCGGTCGGGGTGCAGTAGAACGGGGGAATGATCATCACCCCGTCGGCGCCAAGCGCTTCCGCTTCGCGGGAGCGGCGGACGACTTCCCGCGTGTCCTCGGCGCCGGTGCCGACGATGACCGGGACGCGGCCGGCGGCGGTGCGCACGGTGGTCTCGACCACGGCGGTGATCTCATCGTTGGACAGCGACAGGAACTCTCCCGTGGAACCCAGCGGGATCAGGCCATGGATGCCTTCCGCGATCTGCCATTCCGTGAAGCGGGTCAGTGCGGACAGGTCCAAGGCGCCCGATGCGTCAAACGGGGTGACGGTGACGGTGTAGGTGCCGCGGAATGCCATGGTCTCCTCCCGGAAAGTTCTGTTATCCGTCCACGACCACCGGCGCCGGCCCGAGGCCGGTCACGGCCGCGTGCCCCCGATTGGCGCGCCGTTCCAAGGCCCTTTGCACGGCGTCCCACAGGCTGGTCAAGACCAGGTAATAGATCGCGATCGCGCAGTACACCTCAAGCACATCGAAATTGACCTGCATCAGCATCTGGCCGCGACGCATCATCTCCTCCATCGAGATGACCGAGGTGATTGCCGTTGCCTTGAGCAATCCGTTTACCGAATTGCCCAACGGCGGCAGGATGATCCGGAACGCCTGGGGCAGGGTGACCAGCCGCAGGGTCTGCGCCGGCCGCAGACCCAATGCCTTGGCCGCGTCGCGCTGACCGGAGGGGATGGCGGCGAAGCCGGCGCGGATGATCTCGGACAGATATGCCGCCTCGTTCATCGTCAGTCCCAGGAACGCCGATGTCACCACGCCGAATTTCAGGCCGATCTGCGGCAGGCCTGTGTAAATGATCACCAGTTGCACGATCAGCGGCGTGCCGCGGAACAGCCAGATGTAAAAGGCCGCGGCGGCGGAGAACGGCCGGACATCCGATCCGCGGGCCAGGGCGAGGACCATGCCCAGCAGGAGGCCGGCCAGCATCGGAAAGATCGTCAGCAGCACCGTCCAGATGAGGCCGCCAAGGAGGAATTCGTTGTCGAAATACGACAGGAAGGCATGGACGTTGAACATCGACCTGGAATGATTCCGGAGACACGAGGGACAGACCCGGCGTCATGGACCTCAACCGGACCATGACGCCGTCGACCGCCAGCTTCTATCCTAGCTTGGGCCGGGACCACGAATGGCGAAGGTGGGACCGGACAGGCGGCTCATGCCGAACTTGTCGAACAGCTTGTCGTAAAGCCCGTCCTTGCGGATCTCGGTCAAGGCCGTGGCAACGGCCTCGGCCAATGGCTTGTCGCGGAAGTCGAAGGTGATGTCGGTCCCGCCGAACCCGGTCAGCAGCACCTTCATGCCATGCTCGTTTCCCAGTTTCTTGACGGTCTCGGCGATGGTGATCACGACTTCCACCTGGCCGGCACGCAGGGCCGCGGTCGCGTCGGTCGCCGTCGTGAAGGTCCGCAACTCGATCGGCTTCTTCCCCTCGGCCTTCAATTGGGCGTTGAGATCGTTGATCTTCCGTTCCTGATACGTGTTGATCTCGATGCCGGCGGTGTGGCCCGAGAGTTCCTCCATCGTCTTCGGGGCGAGCGGCGAATCCGCGGGCGCGAATGCCCCGATCGTCTGCTGCGCATAGGGCACCATGTACATGAGCTTCGACCGTTCCTCGGTCCAGAACATGCCGGTGTCGATGCCGTCGAACCGACCAGCCTTCAGCGCCGGCACCATGGCGGGGAAGTCCATACGGACGAATTCCGTCTTCAGGCACAGCTTCTCACCGATGGCGCGTCCGAGCTCCACGTTCAGGCCTTGGAGCTCGCCTTTCTCGTCGACGTATTGCTGCGGCGGCAGGGTCGGGTTGATGGAAAGCTGCAACTTGCCGGCTTCTACAAGGTCGGCCGCACCGACCTTGGGACTGCAAGCGCGCGCAGCAGGCGGATAGATGAGCAGGACAGTGGCAGCGAGGGCGAGAAACAGCCTCGGGACGGCGGGGAGACGCATGAAACCTCCGGACGTGGAACGGACAGTTCCGGGAAGCAAGTTCCACGCCGCCGCCGGATCGGCTGGCGCGTCTCGGTGGTATCGTAGGCTACTGGCCAGTTGACAAACCCGCTCGCCTTCGGTCCGTTACGGCCAACCAGATAGAGGAACCCGCATGCAAACCGTCCAGCGTAGCCCGATCCACGCCCATTTCGATCTAGTCATTGTCGGCGCCGGTTTCGGCGGGATGTACATGCTGCATCGCGCCCGCGGGCTCGGCCTGTCGGCGATCGTGTTCGACACCGCGTCGGGCGTGGGCGGGACGTGGTACTGGAACCGCTATCCAGGCGCGCGCTGCGACGTCGAGAGCATGCAGTATTCCTATGCGTTCGACGACGCGCTGCAGCAGGAATGGCGCTGGAGCGAGGTATTCTCCGGCCAGCCGGAAATCCTGCGCTATGCCAACTGGGTCGCGGACCGGCTCGACCTGCGGCGGGACATGCATTTCGACACCAAGGTCACCGACGCCGTGTTCGATCCGGCAGGGCAACGCTGGAGCGTGCGGACCGATCGCGGCGATGTCGTCTCCGCCCGGTATTGCGTCATGGCGACGGGCTGCCTGTCGACCGCGCGGCGGCCGGACTTCCCGGGTGTCGACAGCTTCGAGGGCCAGACCTACCACACCGGCCATTGGCCGCACGAAGGCGTGGACTTTACCGGCAAGACCGTCGCGGTGATCGGCACCGGGTCCTCGGCGATCCAGGCGATCCCGGTGATCGCACGGCAAGCGAAGCATGTGACCGTGTTCCAGCGCACGCCGAATTACTCGATCCCCTCGCGCAACCGGCCGATGCCGGCGGACTACGAAAAGTCCTGGAAGGACGCCTATCCCGCCAAGCGCGCCGAGGCTCGGTTGGCCCGCACCGGCGTGCTCACCAATCCGAACAATGTGGGGGCGATGGAGGTGTCGGACGCCGAGCGGCTCGCTGTTTATGAGAAGCGGTGGGAAAGCGGCGGCACGACCTTCATGGCGGCGTTCAACGACCTGATCTTCAACCAGGACTCGAACGACACCGCATCGGATTTCGTCCGGGCGAAGATCCGGGCGATCGTGAAGGACCCGGCGAAGGCTGACCTGCTGGCGCCCAAGGGCTATCCGATCGGCACCAAGCGCATCTGCGTGGATACCGAGTATTTCCAGACCTATAACCGGCCGAATGTCGACCTGGTCGATGTCCGCTCGACCCCGATCGAGGCGATCACGCCCCATGGCGTCATGGTCGGCGGTCGCGAATACCAGGCGGATGCGATCGTCTTCGCCACCGGCTTCGACGCGATGACCGGCACCCTGACCCGCATCAACATCGTCGGCCGCGACGGCGAGACCCTGTCTCGGAAATGGGAGGCGGGGCCGCGCACCTATCTGGGCCTGATGACCGCCGGGTTCCCGAACCTGTTCATGGTCACCGGCCCCGGCAGCCCGTCCGTGCTGAGCAACATGATGGTATCGATCGAGCAACACGTGGACTGGATCGCCGATTGCCTGGCGGCGTTGGGCCAGCGGCAGGCGCGCTGCATCGAACCCACGCAGGCGGCCGAGGACGATTGGGTCGCGCATGTGAACGAGGTCGCTTACACCACGTTGTACCCGCAGGCGGCATCCTGGTACATGGGCGCGAACATCCCCGGAAAGCCGCGTGTGTTCATGCCCTATATCGGCGGGGTAGGGACGTATCGGGAAATCTGCGACAAGGTCGTCGCGAGCGGCTACGAGGGCTTCGCGATCGACGCGCCGCCTGCCGTGGCCGCCGCGGCGGAATGACGGAGGATCCGGCATGCTCGATCTGAGGCCGAACTGCGAATGCTGCGACCGGGATTTGCCGCCCGAGAGCCTGGATGCGCGCATCTGCACCTTCGAGTGCACGTTCTGCGCCGACTGCGCCGAAACGAGGCTGGCCGGCACCTGCCCGAACTGTGCCGGCGAACTGGTCCGAAGGCCGGTTCGTCCGGCGAAGATGCTGGCGAAGTATCCAGCGTCGACGAAGCGGGTGCTGAAGCCGCAGGGGTGCCAGGCGGCGGCGTAGGCCGAGCGCATCGTGGTGTTTCTGCCTGAGCCAGACAACCCGATGCGCTGACCCTCTTGCGTCATGGCGGGCGTAGGCCCGCCATTCACGCCCTACGGCACCGAAGGAGAGGATCAGGCCTGGATCGCACGGTTCCAGGCGACGACGTCGTCCATCGTCCGACCGCTTACCCTACGACACCGCAGCCGGCGCCGCGTTGTAATCCGCGTCCGAGACATGCTCGAACCACGCGGTCCCTTCGCCCTTGTCGTTCAACTCAGACATCGCGAGGTGGCTGAACAGCTTGTCCGGCGCCGCGCCGTGCCAGTGGCGCACGTTCGGCGGAATGATCACCGTGTCGCCGGCTCGGATTTCCTGCACCTGCTCGCCTTCCTTCTGGATACGCCCGGCACCCGATAGGCAGAACAGCGTCTGCCCCACCGGATGGCTGTGCCAGGCGGTCCGAGCGCCGGGGGTGAAGGAGACGACGGAGGCGCGCATGCGCGACGGGCTGGTGCCGGCGACGACCTCATCGGAAAACACCGTCCCGGTGAAATTGGACGCCGGCGCGCGGTTGGTCTTCCGCGCCGAGGAACGAATGACTTTCATGCTGTTTTCTCCCTTTTTACGGAACGCTCAGCCGAGGCCGCGTTTCGCCTCGATCTTGTCCCAGATCGCTTTTTCGATATGCACGCCATCGAAGCGGGCGATCTCCTGCAGGCCGGTCGGCGAGGTCACGTTGATCTCGGTCAGGTAATCGCCGATCACGTCGATCCCGACGAACAGCAGGCCTTGGTCGCGCAGCGTCGGGCCGATCGCCGCGCAGATTTCCCGATCGCGCTCGGTCAGCGGCGACTGCTCCGGCCGGCCGCCGACATGCATGTTCGACCGCGCTTCCCCGGCCGCGGGGACGCGGTTGATCGCGCCGACCGGGTCGCCGTCGACCAGGATGATCCGCTTGTCGCCCTTGCGCACCGCCGGTTCATACCGCTGGATCATCAGCGGCTCGCGGGAGCGGGCGAAGTGCATCTCCAGCAGCGACCCCAAGTTTTCGTCGTCCCGGCGGATGCGGAAGACGCCGGCGCCGCCGTTGCCGAACAGCGGCTTGACGATGATGTCCTGGTATTCCGCCCGGAATTCCCGGATCGCCACCGGGTCCCAGGTGACCAGGGTCGGCGGCATCAGGTCGGGGAAATGCGTCACCAGGATCTTCTCGGGCGCGTTGCGCACTGACGCGGGGTCGTTCACCACGAGCGTGCCGGGCTGGATATGCTCCAGCATATGCGTCGCGGTGATATAGGCCATGTCGAAGGGTGGGTCCTGGCGCATCAGCACGACGTCCATGCTGCCCAGGTCCAGCGTCTCCATGGCCGAGAACTCGTAATGCGCGCCATGACGGCGCTGCACCTTCACCGCGTGGCCGCGCGCGAACAGACGCTCCATCCGCGCCCCTCCGCTCGGCCGGGGGCGGCCTTCCTTCAATG
This sequence comes from Rhodopila sp., assembly GCF_035548235.1. GTDB lineage: Bacteria > Pseudomonadota > Alphaproteobacteria > Acetobacterales > Acetobacteraceae > Rhodopila. Next base: position 1,618 of record NZ_DASZTJ010000099.1, on the reverse strand, counting down.
CCATGTGCCGGACTTCGTAGTGCCACAGTTCATGCCCGCGCGTCTGTGCCTCCAGCATCAGGGCGAAGGTGGAATCGGCGTCGATGTTGATGCTGTCCATCGGGTCCATCTGGACCGCGACCCGGAGCTTGCGCGCCATGCGATATCCTCGATCGGATCAGGTTGGCGCAATGCTTACGGCGTGGCAGCCGCCCTGGGAAGAGGACCGCCCGGGTCCGCTACCGGGCGAGATGCCCGATCTCGGCCTGCAACCGCGCGCCGACCGCGTCCCAGGAGAAGCGGCCGAAGCGGTCGTAGCCGGCCTGCCCCATGGCCTGGGCGCGGGCAGGGGCGTCCAGCAGGCTCGCCAGCGCCGCCGCCAGGGCGTCGGGGTCGTTGGGCGGCACCAGAAGGCCCGTTTCGCCGTCGGCGACCATCTCGGGGAAGCCGCCGACCTGGGTGGCGACGACGGGCAGGCGGAACGCCATCGCCTCGACGCTGGCGACCGCCGACGGCTCCACCAGGCTGGGCAGGCAGAAGATCGCTGCCCGGGACAGGTGCTCGGCTACCTCCGTGCGGGGCCGCTTGCCGAGCGCTCGTATGCGCGGATGGGTCGTGGTCGGGGAGCACCCCAGGATCGTCAGCTCCGCGTGAGGAAATCGGTCGGCGATCTTCTCGAAGGCCGAGAGCAGGACGGGACCGCCCTTGCGCTGCCAGTCGATGCCGACAAAGACGACACGACCAGTGGCATATCGTTCCACACTCGGATCTGTTTCGGCTGGTTCGACATTGGCGCCGATCAGGATGGTCTTCACCTTGTCCGGATCGCAGCGATACCGGTTGACCAATGTGCGCTCGACATGTCCCGCGCTCACCAGGATCCGATCCGCTCGCCGGAACATGTCCGTCTCCAGCGCAAGGAATTCCTCGCAGCGGAGCACGCGACGGTCGTGGATTTCGTATTCTTCCGAACTGGCGACGGTGTGGTCCGTGTAGATCACGAACGGCCGGCCGGGCAGGGCGGCGTTGAACAGGCCCTGGGTCTGTATGACGAAATCGAAACGATCAGCCTCGCCGGCGAATTTTTCGCGGATGACGCGCGAGAGGTGCCTGAACATGAATGGGGTGAAAAAGAAAAATGCATGACGGTCGCTGGGATTCATCATCACCGACGGTCCGTAGGTCAGCACCTCCAGCAGCGCGTTCCAACCCGTGGCGCCGAATTCGCGTTTCACATGCGTCTTGACGTCGAAGGTGACGATGTCGTGTGCGGGGAAACGAGAGGATAATTGTTCCAGCAGCCGCTCGTTGGTATGGGAGAACGATCCAAGCTTGGCGAAGAGGATGCGGCGCTGGCCCCCATTGGGGCTGCCATTGGAACCCCCGCTGGGCCCCTGGGTCTGGGAGGAAATGGACGGAGTGTCCGGCAGGCTCACCTGGGTGACAGACATCATGACTCCCGCCCGCGCGCCGTCCGCCGGGCCTTGTGCGATTCGCCGTCTCGTTTGAGTGGCACTTCAACGAGACGGATGACGGCAAAGTTGCGCCGCACCATCACCTCCCCGGGCCGCGCCGGCCAAATCACATGCGCCCGATCACGCCGGAGTTGCCGGAAAGCTACCGGGAAAGCCGCGCAAGG